>NZ_CP109966.1:0-336170 GCF_026725475.1 Catenovulum adriaticum | reverse complement strand
AAATAGGTTGATAGCAACAATGGGGTAAATCCATAACATCCCAGTATTATCCTTACCGCCTGTAATTAATAAACTCATTGATAAGACGAACAGAATGCAACTGAGTATTCTAGCGGCTCGCTCAACGTTGCCGCTGCGCTTTAAAAGATAAAGGTTTACTAAACCCACACAAGCGTTGAGTATTAATGTTGAGCCTAAAAAATAAGCACCATTACCAAAGCTTAAACTACCGAAGGTAAAAAGGAACAAAACGCCCAGTATGGTCAAAACCTGACAAAGTGTATAACGCCGATGGTGTCGTACTGCCTGCATTTCTTGCTGGTCAGCTATGTTTTCTCGTATATAAGTCATTTGAACCGATAATTTCCTAAGGCATAGATTAAGCTGAACTCACTCCATGATACTTGTAATTGTAATTAAAAAAGTAGCTTTTGCACTAAATGTGAATAGATTAGACGATATAGCTTTGGCGTGTTTATTTAGTCATATAGTCAAACGTAAAATGTTACAAGTTATATTCTATCATTGGATTAATTAATATCAATTATGTTGCTATTTTTCACCTGTTTCGATCAGATGAGTTTTCCATTGACGTTCGAATAGTAAATAAAAACATCAATATATACATAAATTGCGTCTAATTCAATCATGCCCTGCTCCTTGGTTATCAATATTTTTCTTGGTCGAAAGATCTAATCACTACAAGGGCATTTAGTTTATTTTCTTATGCACAGTTCAGGCTAACGGGTTTAATTGTTTTCAGTAGTTGACTGTCATTTTGTTACCTAATCTTGCTATGATTGATTCATAACACCTCTAATCAGGGGGCTAAATTATTCTGCTACCACACCCTACTTTAGTGGCAGAGCTATGCTTTAGAAATAAAGTACTCAATATAAAGGGTGCTAAATGAGCGTTTCCACTCCGATTCTAACTCATTTAATAACTTAAAATTAGCTCTGGTTTGACGTGCTGAATATTGTTTTTAAGCAACACATTAGGTACGGTGGTATCCTTCAATACTTTATTAGCGACATAAAGTGTTGAATAAGCTTTTTGTTCAAATGCTTTTTGTATACCGCCCAGTTGTTTATATTGCCATTCTTTTTTTCCTTGAACATAAGGCAGTAAATATTCTACAGCTAGTTTTATACTTTGCCCCTCAGGTCCCTGATGATTAAGTAAATCAACGCCTAACTTGTCTGCAAGTTCCGCAACTTTTAAAAATGCCATTAAATTCATACTGCTATAATTAATTGATTTAGTTCGTGCAAGTTCGTATGGCTGTGCGCCATCAGCATTAATTTGGCTATTAATTCTTTTATGTTTAAGTGTCTGACTATAATGAATGGCTTGTTCCGTTTGCCCAAGGTGGATCATTAACCCTAGGACTTGATAGTCATACCAATTTGCATGATTATTTTTAGTGGCAGCTTCTTGCATGCCTATTTTACTGGTTAGCAGCCAGTTTAAATATTCAGTTAGCCAGCTATTTGCTTGTTGAATAAAGGTTTGATGAACGCTATTGCTGTGTGTTAGCAGCTCAATGCTGGTAATAATATTAGATATTTTTTCCCATTCAATAATACCAAAAGGACGCCCTGTGCTTTTACCCGGTACGCCTTGCGCAAAATTTAAATGTGGATTCATTTTAGTATTTGAATCAATTAACCATAGCTTAATTAATTGCTGAGATTTTTTAAGATACGCCGATTTAGTTGTAGCTTTAGTTGCATATAAATAGGCTAAATTTAATGCGCCTAAGTCATTTAAAAATGTACTCGCACGAGTTTGATCTGTGTTATTGCCTCGTGTTAAAGGATTAACTTCACCGTCTTTCCTAATCCAAGGTAAACCGTCTACTTTTGTTGGATCGGGCCACCAATATGGTCCAATGCTTAAATAGTCATGTAAATTGCCACTCGGCCCTGCGTTAGGCTTATTCGTTACAGGATTGGGAGCTCGCTTTAGGGCTTTATCTGCTCTTGCTAAAGTATATTTAAGCGCGTCATGGTAAATACTATTAGTTTGTAGCATTTTTTGTTTATTTAATTCAATTTGACTAACATCAATATAAGTCAATACAAACGACTGAACTTGTTCAGCTGACTTATTGTCGGCTACGCTGGTTTCGCTTAATAAAGGTTCAGCTATACTACAGGCGCCTAAAAAAGTTAAACTTGTTATCACTGTCATTGTTTTTCTGTTCATTTAGTTCGCCTTAATTCTTATTGACTTGAGTTCTAATTTTTACAGGTCCAATTAAACCTGATGGTTCTAGTTGCGTTTCGTGCGATTTAGGTGGATTGGTTGTCCAAGTTTTTTTCTGGCCTGGTGATCGTTTTTTGTCAAAAATAAGTTGATTACGCCAAGTATTGGTCACCACAATTTCTAAGTGATTCTCGCCATTAAGCAGCGCGTTTGATACATCAAACTCAAACGGCGGGGCAAATCGGGTACCAATAACTTTGCCATTGAGTTTGAGCTGAGCAATATTATGTACTTGCCCCAGATCTAATATCTTAGTATTTTGGCTTTCAGTTGTTTGGTAATTAAAACGAGTGGAATAAGTAATCGACCCTGAATAATGTTTTACTGCATCGCTCTTGAGTTGTTGTAACGGTTTTAATTGCTTGAGGATTAATCTGTTAGGAGTATCCCAACCGGATTCAAATGCTAATGTCCATGGCTGATCAATCACTTGGGTTTGTATTGTTGCGCCAAATTCTGTGATTTCACCATTGCTTGCGTGTAGTTGATAACGCCCTGGCTCTCGTAAAATCCATTGGTTATTAATAAGCCTTGCTGGCTGTCCTTGATCTGGATAATGCTGAACCCAACCAGGTTGAGCTGCTAATAAAACCTCGTTATTTTGGGTTAATTGCTTAAAACCTGTTGCTTGATTTTTAAGCTTGCTTTTACTGAATACAATAAATTGACTGCTATGAGGGGCCAAACTCACCACAAGGTTAGTCAACTTATTTTGCTCATCTGTTGTCCAAATTTTTGCGGTTTGAATATTGCCTGTTTTTGGATCCCATAGTTGAGGCGATTCTCCCGTTACTCTAAATTGTAAATTTGCATCAATTGCATGATCCTGTTGATTACTCACAAAATAAATATCTGCATTGGCCGTTTGTCTATGTAACCAACGGATATTTGCCGTTTCAGGCATTGCTATATCGGGTTTAATTTGCTCTTTTTTTAATACCGTTTCAAGTGAATAACCCCAGTAAACTTTGCCTTTTCCTGTGCTTTTTACGCCTTGTTTTTCGTTACCCCAAAGTGTATCAGCAATATTTTTAAGTAAATTTAAATCTTGTTTATTATCCATTAAACTCGGTGACGTTTGGGGTTTGTTGCCTAATATAACAGCGCCCTGCTCCACTAAACTTTTCAATTTTTTAGCGGTTGATAACAGCATTCGCTCTGAATCACGTAATCGTATTAATTGATAATTTCCGGCATCAACCACATGTAATTGGCCATCAATTACTTTCACTTTGTTATGCAAAATTTCTTGATTTAAATAATCAAATTTATAGCCATCAGGAAAAGGGGCAGTATCGTAAGGATGCGGAGCTAGCTCATCGCCTAAATACCACAGCACATCGGCAACAAATTCGCCTTGTTGTAGCATGTATTGACTACGTGCCAGTTGCTTCATCCATTCAGGGGTATGACGCCACCAAGTTTGGGTTCGTAACATTGGAAAACCAATGGTGCCGCCAAAGCTTGAACCGGGCACTACGTCTAATTGCGGGGTATGTGAAAACGTATGAAATACTAAATGATTGATGCCTTTAGCAAAATTTTCATTGATTAAATAATTGATACTGTCTGGTGTTTCATTCCATTTAACAAACAGTTGAGTAGCCGCTTCAGCTGCTAAAAAAGGTTTATTATAAAGATGATAAGCAGAAGCCGCCGCATAAACAGGTTTAGCTTCTTTTTGATTTGATGGCGCTTTAGGATACCAAAACTCCGTCATCGGAAAATCACTCACCCCATAGTAACGCATAGGATCACCGGGTAAAGTTTCGCCTACGGCGCCTTCGGTATACACTTTGGAACCCATATCATGAGCAACAGTTTTAAAATGGTCAAAAAAGTTTTCAACGTATAAGTCGTCCATCGTGTGGCGTAAATCACGTAAAAATTTATTACTAATTTCAACCGAATCAACAACATAACCTAAAGTGGCAGGTAAATATGGCATCATATCGTAACCTCGGCGTTGAAAAAATTCTTGAGCCAGTCGCTCTTTTTTCATTGTCCAAGTGGGCACATAACTTTCCCAACTGTCAATCAACATGCCGTGAATTTTGTGTCCGTCAAGTGGTCCACCAGAGCGCATTAAATGCCCCATCATGCCGTTACGCAAATGATTTTCAATGGCTTCTTTATCCAGCTTACTGGCTTCCCACCCTGTTGCTTCCGGTTCTGCTGGGCGGTTGGTTCTAAGCATATTGACATGGCCAAAACGTATAACGGTCCAATTGCCGGCAGGCGCTTGCCAATTTAGTTCACCTTTATTAGTTAAATGAGCCGTTATATCTACAATATCTTGGCTCTGAATAATCGCTTGTTTTGAAACCTGTTGCTCAATATCTTGTTGTAAGTTGCGTGAGGTTTTCGACGCTTTAGCTTCATGGTTATGCAAAGCTGATCGGCTGTGTAATTTTAGATAAGCTAAAAACAGCGGATCTTTTTTAAAGGTAAACCGAAATTGCTCGCTTTTGGTTGTTGGAATGGCGAGTGTTGTACCATATTGCAAATCGTACCAATTCGTCGATGGTACTTGTAAACTTGTCACCTTTTGCCAGTTGCCCTGTAATTTAGCTTCTACCAGTATTTCAATATTAGTTTTAGGGTATTGTCTATTCGTGAAAATGGTTCTAACAGGCGGCAACTCTATTGTGCGGATGGTGACAGCTTTATTAAAACTTGTCTCTACCCAAGTTGGTTCACCTTCAACGGGGTGAATGCCATTTAATTGATACTGCTTAAACGGCGCTTGCTCTGGTAATACTCTTGGATGATATTGATATGAAAATCGCTGTGTTTTATCAAAGATAGACTGCCATGGAATCAATTTATTATTTGAGTTTATCTTATCTGGGGTTAAATCTAATTGATGATGATCAAGTGGCGTTTTAAAAGCGATCACTTGCACATCTTGATAGTTACGATCTTTGCTTTGGTATTCAGGCGCTATAGCTAAAGACTGATTAATCTTTTGCCCGCCGGTAAACTGAAACTCATGGTGAACTAACTCGCGTTGAGCCTCTTCGGCAGGTACCCAAGGGCCGCCGGCCATCGACCAACCAGGGCAATTTTGAAAGGTTAAATTCAACCCTAATCGCTCAGTTTCGTCTGCAACATGCCCTATTACGTCTTCCCACTCATCAGATAAAATGCTGATTTGCTCAACATCAGGGTAAGCTGGTCCTTTTTTATTAAACAGCTGAATGCCTTGCATACCCGAATATTCAATCGCTTCTAAATCGGCTGTTAAGCCCGCCTTGCTAATATTTTTACCATTTAAATGAAACCAAGTTTCTGGGTAATAGCGTTTTGAAGGCGATAAAAATGCTTGCTGCATTTCTCTAATTGACTGCTGTGTTCGAAGATTTTGTTCAATTTCTACCGCCTCCTCCCCTATTACTACTGGCGTTAACAATAGCGCCAATAAACTGATAAGCGAGGCAACATAAAAATTAGAAAGTTTTAATTTTTTCGATTTATCCGATTGAGCCTTATTTACACATAACGTGAATATTTTGTATTTTTTGCGCTTTAATATCATCATCCTGCTTTCTCTCAACCTGTTATAAATGTACACCAATCTGACAAGTCAAATTAACTTATGATTCAATCATTAACAATCACCAACATAAACTGATTTATAGACTTTTATCATTTGGGTGTTAAATAAAAAGGATAAAATTTAATAACCTCATGATAATTAGCTGATTAATTACTTTAAATATTCTCTGGCCACTTAATCTAAGTAAATTCAATAAAAATCATAACAGGTCTATAAAAATCATAACTATACAAAATAAATTAATTGCGATAGAGTTTAGCATCTTTTTAACATACGGAATATTTATTATGCTGTTATCAAAAAAACTCATCAGTATTTCTGTGCTATTTGCTTTAGCCGGCTGTAGCGCACAAACAACAGTAGAAACCCAACAAAAGCCAAATTCAAATCATGTAACAGCTGCACAAACGGGTAGCTTTGGCGATCAGGGTGATGGCACTTACATCAACCCTATTTTAAATGCGGATTACCCAGATTCAGACATAGAACAAGTTGGTGACACCTATTATATGATCACCTCAAAACAGCATATGTCACCTGGGATGCCAATTTTAAAATCTAAAGATTTGGTTAACTGGACCAATGTTGGCCACGCATTCCCTAAACTATCATGGGCACCTGAATATAATTGGGACAGAATGAATGGCTATTCATTTGGTACTTGGGCCGGTGATATCGCCTATCATGAAGGTAAATGGTATGTGTACCAAATTGACTATCAAAATGGTTTGATGGTAACCACCGCTGATAATATCGAAGGTCCGTGGAGCGAACCAATCATGATGTTGCCAAAAGCGGATGTGCTAGATGATCCTGCAGTATACTGGGATAAAGAAACCAAAAAAGCTTATATGATTATAAATACAGGGAAAAAACAAAAAAGCCCAGATAATAAAATTGAAGGCAACGAAAATCGTATTTATGAAATGAGCTGGGACGGCACCAAAATTTTAGATGAAGGTAAGTTAGTTTATACCGGCATGGGCGCTGAAGCCGCAAAAATTTATAAAATAGACGGCACTTGGTACATTTTTATGGCTCAGTGGACTATGGGTGATAAATCAACCAAACCAGGTGTTAAAAATCCGAAAAATGACCGAAAACAATTAGTATTGCGCTCGGACGATAGCATTTATGGCCCGTACGAAGTTAAAACTGTGCTTGAAAAAGGCACCGAATTTAATAACCGTAGTGCTAGCCAAGGTGCGTTAGTACAAGCAGCGGATAAGTCTTGGTGGTATATGCATCAACTGATTCAAAATGACGACATTCCATTTCAAGGCAGACCTCAAGTTTTAGATCCTGTTACTTGGATTGATGGCTGGCCGATTATTGGGGTAGATGAAGATAATGACGGCATAGGCGAGCCTGTTAAACGTTATAAAAAACCAATCAATGGTTACCCTATTGCGGCGCCTAGTTCAGACGATGACTTTTCATCAGATAAACTAGGTTTTCAATGGGAATGGAACCATAACCCTAGAGATAGTCACTGGTCGTTAACCGAAAGACCAGGATGGTTACGATTAAAAGCCAGTAAAGTACTGCCAAATAATAGTAATCATGGCCCTAAAATAAATGAATGGACTAATAACGATGGCTCAGACTCTGATTTTTGGCGCGCGCCAAATACCTTAAGCCAACGTATGATGGGCATTACTACAGGTACAGCAGTGGCTAAGTTTGATATTTCAGGCATGGCTCCTAACCAGCTAGCAGGTTTTGTGCGTTATGGTGGTGTATTCAACTTGCTAGGCGTTCAAATGGATGAAAGTGGCAATAAACATCTATTTTACATGGATAAAATGGGTAATAAAACGCTTGGTCCTAAGTTAACCACTAACGATCTTTATGTTCGTACTTCTAATGCTCGTAATAAAGCAACCTACGAATATAGCTTTGATGGTAAAGCCTTTAAAGCATTTGGTCCAACGTTTACCATTGCGTTTGGCAAATGGACGGGTGACAGATTAGGCTTTTTCTCTTGGAATGAAGAAAAAGATGCTGGTTATATTGATGTCGACTGGTTCACTTATGATTACGATGGCCCAAAAGCGGCCAAGTAAGTAGCATCAATTTAATTAATGAAAGAGGCTAGATTTTTAGCCTCTTTATTTATACCAACTGACATTTTAGGGTATTTACTCGTCAGCGATTTCAATTAGCAATTCACCTGGGGTGATTCTATCGCCTTTAGCAACATAAATAGCTTTAACAACGCCATCCACTTTTGTATTAATCTCAGTTTCCATTTTCATAGCTTCTGCTACCAGTACGGCTTGGCCAGCACTAACTTTATCACCCTCTTTAACCAATACATCAACCACATTTCCCGGCATTGCAGTTGCCACATGGCCAGGAGAACTGACTCGTTGCCGCGCTACTGAATTGCCATCGCCAGTTAATTCGTTTAAAGATTCAAACACGATTTCTTCAGGCATACCATCTAATGACAAGTAAATTTTGCGTTTATCTGCGCCATTTTCGCCTATACCGGTGACGGCAATATCGTAAGTTTCACCATGCACCGTAATTTTAAATTCAGAAGCTCCGGCTTTAGCTAGTTTACTGGCTTGATTTGAATCAATTGGGCGCAAGGTTTCTGGCTTAAGCGTACCGTCAAGGCGTTGTTGTAAAAATTCTCGCCCCAAATCTGGAAACATAGCAAAGGTTAAAACATCTTCTTCGGTGTTTGCTAAATCACCAATATCGTTACGTAACTTAGCTAATTCAGGTTTAATCGCATCAGCTGGACGGTTATGTTCAACTGGCTCGTTACCAATAGCTTGCTTTTGCAGCTCAATATTTACTTCACCCGGCGCGGCTCCATAACCCCCTTGTAAATATCGTTTTACTTCGTTCGTTATAGTTTGATAACGCTTACCAGATAAAACATTATAAACCGCTTGCGTGCCCACTATTTGAGAAGTAGGTGTGACTAGTGGCGGATAACCTAAATCTTTACGCACCCTAGGAATTTCTGCAAATACTTCTTGGATTTTATCCAACGCATTTTGTTCTTTTAATTGATTTGCTAGATTAGACATCATGCCGCCGGGTACTTGATTAATTTGAACAGAAACATCTTCGCGAGTAAATTCACTTTCAAATTGGTGATATTTTTTCCGAATTTCTCTAAAATAATCAGAAATTTCAGCCAATAGAGATAAATCAAGCTGGGTATCAAATGGAGAATCTTTTAATGCGGCAACTTGGGCTTCAGTCGCTGGATGGCTAGTGCCACTTGCAAACGCTGAAATCGCAGTATCGATGCGATCGGCACCTGCTTCTACTGCTTTTAATTGGCACATTTCAGCCAACCCTGCTGTTGCATGACTATGTAAAACAATTGGCAAATCGACTTTTGATTTAAGCGCTTTAACTAAATCATAAGTTGCAAACGGGGTTAATAAACCTGCCATATCTTTTATTGCAATAGAATCTGCACCCATATCGCGCATTCTTAAAGCTTGTTCAACAAAAAGCGTTGGCGTGTGTACAGGGCTTGTGGTGTAACATAACGTACCTTGAGCATGCTTACCCGTCTGCTTCACGGCTTTCATTGCGGTTTCAATATTACGGATATCATTTAGTGCATCAAATATCCGAAAAACATCAATTCCATTATCAGCGCTTTTTTCAACAAAGGCTTTTACGACATCATCTGCATAATGACGGTATCCTAATAAATTTTGTCCACGTAATAACATTTGTAAGCGCGTATTGGGTAAAGCTGCGCGTAATTGGCGAAGCCTTTCCCATGGATCTTCTTTTAAAAAACGCACGCAAGCATCAAAAGTGGCCCCGCCCCACACTTCAAGCGACCAGTAACCAACTTGGTCTAACTTCTCGCAAATAGGTAACATGTCTTCGGTGCGCATGCGGGTTGCGATAAGTGATTGGTGCGCGTCACGTAAAATTAAGTCTGTGATTTCAATTTTTTTGTTTTCGGTCATCTTACTATCCTCTTAAACTACAGCGCCGTAAGCTGCAGCAATAAATGGGTTGGTTAGGCAGCTGAATATGCAGCGATAGCGGCGGCTATAGCTAAGGCCAATTCACTAGGGTGACGTTTGTCTGAATACTGTAACAATTGCATATTGTCTGGCACAAAACTGGTATTAAAATTGCCTTGCTGAAAATCAGGGTGCTGCAAAATTTGCTTGTAGTAAGCCGCTGTGGTCTTAATGCCGTGTAAACGCATATCATCCAAGGCACGTTGACCTCGAGAAACTGCGTCTTCCCAAGTCAAAGCCCATACAATTAATTTCAAACACATAGAATCGTAATAAGGTGGAATTTCATACCCGGTATAAATAGCCGTATCAACACGAACCCCTGGGCCGCCCGGCGCATAGTAATGCGAAATTCGACCAAAACTGGGCAAAAATTCATTTTTAGGGTCTTCGGCGTTCACTCTAAATTGCAGTGCATAACCCCGATAACTAATATCTTGCTGGCGATAACTTAAAGTCTGATCAGATGCAATTAAGATTTGTTCTTTGACAATATCTACACCCGTAATTTGCTCAGTAATGGTGTGTTCAACCTGAACACGTGTATTCATTTCCATAAAATAAACGTCATCACCGCTGAGTAAAAATTCAACCGTGCCCGCATTTTTATAAGCAACGGCTTGTGCAGCTTTTACCGCTAAACTGCCCATATAATTTCTAAGCGATTCAGTTAATTGAGGACTTGGCGCAATTTCAATCAACTTTTGGTTACGGCGTTGAATTGAACAATCACGTTCAAATAAATGAATTACATTGCCTTCACCATCAGCTAATATTTGAACTTCGATATGGCGAGGATTAACAATACATTTTTCTAAAAATACTTCTGCACTACCAAATGCTTTAGTCGCTTCTGATATTACTCTCGGAAACTGCTGTTTTAATTCTTGTTCTGAATCACATCGGCGAATCCCACGGCCGCCACCACCAGAGGTCGCTTTAACCATAACTGGGTAGCCAATTTGATTTGCCAGTTCAACTGCTTCATCCAAATCTTTTAAATTATCTTCTGAGCCTGGCGTAACGGGGACACCTGCGGCTCGCATTGCATTACGCGCTTGCGTTTTGTCACCCATACGATGAATGACGTCAGCACTGGGACCAATAAAAGTAATTCCTTTTTGCTCACATATTCGAGCAAATTCAGCATTCTCCGATAAAAAACCATAACCTGGATGGATAGCATCACAGCCTGTCTGTAATGCTAAGTTCACAATCCCCAATGGGTCGAGATAGCCAGTTAATGGATCGTCGCCAACAGAATAAGACTCATCTGCGCGTTTCACATGCAAACCGTATCTATCTGGTTCGGTATAAATAGCTACTGAGCGAATATTTAATTCGGCACAGGCTCTTATAATGCGTACAGCGATTTCCCCACGGTTCGCAATCAGAATTTTTTTGAGCATAGTTTCTCCTCCATGTCATGCATGGCAAATCGTAATGAGCGCATATTAAAAGATAGATGGGATAAATAAAAATTGATGTTTTCTAGGTTATGTATAAGCTATACCTTATAGATAGTTTCTTTTTTATAAATTATGCCATTAACGATTCAGAGTGTTATTTCACGATTAAGTTTTCGTCAATTACAGGTATTTAATGCCGTATTCAAACTGCAAAGTTATACCAAAGCAGGTGATTTACTTGGCTTAACTCAGCCTGCAGTTAGTAGCCAAATTCGGCAATTAGAACAAGCACTTGGTCAACCTCTGTTTGAATACGTTGGTCGACGGTTGTTCTGTACTTTAGCGGGCGAGCGTTTAGCTCAAAGTGTAGAAACTATTTTTACTGAGCTTAAATTATTAAAGAGTGATTTTGCCGCCCTTGACGGTAATATTTCAGGAGAACTTAAACTCCTGGCTGTTAGCACCGCACAATATGTAGTACCTCATTTATTAAGAGAATTTCGATATTTGTACCCTCAAATTGCGGTCAGCATGACTGTGGTGAATCGAGCAACTGCGTTACAAAGGCTTAATAGTAATAGTGATGATCTCGTGATTATGGGGATGGTGCCACACACCAAACCTTATGCTGCGCTTCCTTTTTTAGATAATGAACTCGTTCCAGTTTCGCCAAGTGGACATCCTTTACTTGCAAAAAATAACGTTAAAGCAGACGAATTTTTAACTCAGGACTTACTCATTCGTGAAACAGGCTCAGGAAGTCGGCTTGCGCTTGAAAAGCATTGCCAGCAACATAAATTGAAAATCATACCTGCAATGGAGCTGGGTTCAAATGAAGCAATTAAGCATGCCGTAATGGCAGGTTTAGGCGTTGCCGTTTTACCAAAATTTAGTGTTTTGCTGGAGCTTGAGTTAGGAAAATTAAATATGGTTAAAGTAGAAAATTTTCCACTAAAACAAAGCTGGTCAGTTGTTTACCCAAAAGCAAAACACTTAACACTTTCAATGCAAGTTTTTTTGGAGTTTATTGAGCAACATAAACACAATTTTACAAAATCAATAATTGGCGGCTTATGACATTTTTTATTTTATATTAATAATATGATTGTGAAAAAATAAGGCTCTTAAATATTACCTTTCGTTAAGACGACTTTAACTTGGTTTAATGAATATATTTCAAACGGTCTTTTTTTCGTGGGAACAGCGTTAAACACCCTAGCATGCAACTCCATGGATAGAGGAAGATAAAGCGACGTTGAAACCAAACCCAAGGCTAGGGTCTGTTGACGTTTGGAGTACAAATTTTGTTCTAACTAAACGCTTTTTGATCGCGACGCAAGATATGTAGCATAGTTCTTCTATGTCAATATCGAGCACAGCTACCGCATCCTGCCTCACGCTAAGTACCTGCATCCATGCAGGCAACAAAGAGCAAAAAGCGTTTAGGGCGAACCCGAAGGGCAGCGTTTGTTTAGCATTTCTACTGTGTTGCCCCACATGGATGTGGGGTAAGGTGACTTTGCAGGAGCATAAAGTCTTTATAGCTAATTTATGTAGCCCACTACGCGTAAATTTGCCTTGCCCACGCAAAAAATTCTCATTAGAAATATTGCTGAGCTATAAGGTTAATATACGTAAAATACAAATATTTCTCGCTACGTCCTGCAATTAAATTGATAACTCCCCGTCCGTTGCTGCATCACAAAAAAACAATCACACAACCCATATTAAAATCAAAATAAATCACCATTAACATAAATGACTAGATTTAATTAACTTAAAAGCAACCTTTGTGAGTTATATTAGTCAAATATGCTTGATTATGTTTTATTTTATGCTTACATTAACGCTTAGATTAAGGTGAGTAGAGCAAAGCATTAACTATACGGAGCATAATAAAATGATTTACAGTATTAAAAATAAATCAATTGTGGCTGCAGCAGTCGCAACCGCGCTTAGTGGATTTACCGGTTCAGCATTGGCACAGGATAATGCAGAAGAAACAGAAACTATAAATGTAACAGGTATTCGTAGTTCGCTTGCCAGTGCATTAAATGAGAAACGAGATAAAACTAATATTGCTGAAATCATTAAAGCAGAAGATATTGGTAAATTACCTGATAATAACTTAGCAGAAGTTTTAGAAAATGTTACAGGCGTTCAAATAACTCGTACAGCTGGTGTAGGTACTGGTGTTCAAATTAGAGGTACAGATTCTAACCGAGTTGAAATAAATGGGGTTTCAACCGTTGGTTCAGGAAGTGGTCGTACAGGTATTAGTTTTGATGATTTACCGGCCGCTTTAATTGCTGCAGTAGAGGTAACTAAAGCACCAACAGCAAAAACAGTTGAAGGTTCAGTGGGTGGTACTGTTAATTTGCGTACCTTACGTGGTACAAGTTTAAGTGAAAGATTGCTCCAATTTAAAGTGCAAGGTGAGCATAGTGATTTAGCTGATTCAACAACACCAAAAATATCAGGCACCTATGGCGATAGTTGGGAAACTGATTTTGGTAAATTAGGCGTGGTAGTGACTGGTAGCTATGCTGAACAAGATGTAGCTTCTATTAACCCCAGATTTGACCGAGACCGTGTATTACAACCAGAAACTGGTGAAGCATATTTAAGAACCCAATTTTTAGATCAGCCAATTCGTGGTACGGACTACGAAACAAAAAACTTTACTACATCAATCGAATTAGCGCCTACTGACAACTTAAAATTTTATTTTGATGCCACTTTAAATGATCAAGAACGTTCAGGTAGAGGTTCACGTGCATATTTTTCAGGTACAGGTAATGGCTATGTCCTTCCAGAACATGATTACGATGAATTTGTGACAATTGATTTAGGTTCTGTTAATGGCAAATACGGAACATTAGATTTAGGTGAAGTATTAGCTGTGAAAAGCGGTGTAATTGGTGTCGGTACTGCAGATGGCAAACAAGATCCAAATTTACGTGTAGACGGAAACACAAATTCACGATTAACTAAGAGCCATGTTTTTGCGCTAGGTGGTGAATGGACTGCAGAAAAGTTAAAACTTAATGCTGAGGTTTCTTATTCAGACTCAGACACGAAATCTCCGGGCTTGAATTCAACACTTGATTTTATCAATCCAAACGCTCAACAACCTGCTCCAGGAACTAGTGCAGATAATGGCACCCCGGCTATTTTCAATATTGAAGGAGGCACATTTGAGTTTGGTATTGCACCGGACTTGCCTGAAACACCTTCTTCTGCTGATTTACTTTCCCCTGATAATTATGCTTTAAATAAGATCGCAAGAACTTACAATACTAGTGAAGGTGACGAGACGGCAGCCAGGGTCGATATAAAATATGATGTAACAGATTTGGATACTATTTTTGTTGATGTTAACGCAGGTGTACGCTGGAATGAAACCTCATCAACACGAAATAATAGTAATGAAAACTTTACGTTTGCAAATTGGGATAGACCACGAGCCAATTTGTTCTCAGACATAGTTGTTGCTGGCCCGAATAACTTTGATGCTGCAGGCGATCGAGACCTATTTATAGCCGATTACTTAATGATTGATAATGAGATTGCATTTGGAAATCCAGATAGAGTAATCACCACTATCAATGAAGCAATTACCACGAATAACGCAAATACGGATGCTAATAATAGTTTAGTAGGTGAGCCTACCGTTAATACTGCATCATTTTTCGATATTTCAGAAGAAACACTTGCGTTATATGTGCAAGGCGATTTTGAAACCGAAATTGGTGATACATTTTTACGCGGTAATTTAGGTGTTCGTTATGTTACAACTGACCTAAATTCCAAAGGTGTGAATATAGTAAATGATGATGTAGAAAATGTTACAGAATCTAGTAGCTATGACTTTGTGTTACCACGCTTGAATTTATCTGCTGAATTATCGGATGGCTTATTTGTAAGAGCTGGCGTTGGTAAAGATATTCGTCGACCTGATTTTGATGATTTATCACCATCAGTTAATTACGCTAACTCGCCTTATGCAGCAGTCTCTGTTGGCAACCCTGAATTAGAACCTGAACAAGTTTGGTCTTATGATTTAGCGCTTGAATACTACTTATCAACTAGCAGCATGGTGAGTCTTGGCGTTTTTCTTAAAGATAGAGATGATGTTCATGTCACTCTTCAAGATGAACCCGTTAAAACCATTAACCCAGATTCTGGGGTACTAGAGCGAGATGTAGTTGCTCCATGTGAAGGTGGTGGGGTATTTAATCCAAATGTTCCGCCAGAAAATTATAATGTTGAATCGAGTCGTACGGACACTTATGGTATCTGTGTAGCTCGCCAAACTAAATTAAATGCAGGTTCAGAGAAACAAAAAGGGATTGAAATTGCTGCTCAATATGATCTCAGCGAATTTGAAGACGATCTTGGCTGGGCTTCAGGTTTTGGTGTAATTGCAAACTACACTTGGCAGGATTATAGTAATACTCTAGATTTATATGCTGAAACAAACCCTACTGATCCAATTAATACTATTTTAGGTCGAACTGATGTTGATAATAGTACGGAAACATTAGCTGATGACGTGGTAACTGAGCGTTCACAACTATCCAATTTATCCAAAAATGCTTATAACTTTACGTTATTTTATGACAAATACGACTTAAACGTTCGTTTACGTTATACGCATCGAAGCGCTTATATTCCACCAACTTCAGGTGTAATGAGATTTAATATTCCACCTATAATTGGCGAACGTGGTCAGTTAAACGCAAGTCTAAGTTACGACATAAACGAAACCTTTACTGTTGGTATTGAAGGGGTCAACTTAACACGTGAAGACAGCACAAAATGGTGCTTCAATGAAGGTGCTTTATTGTGTGAGCAAGACATTGCTGACCGTCGAATTACCTTTGGTATCACAGCAAAAATGTAATTTAAGTTAATGCTTTATTAACAATTCAAAAACTCCGGCTTATCGTCGGAGTTTTTATTTATTATAAATACCAATAAATCTATCAGTTTTTTTGGAGAAAAACTAAATGAATCAAATATTTAAATATATTTTAGCTGGTACTCTGGTGAGTGTGGCTGCTGGTTGTGCAATGCAGCCACAAGAAGAAGGTTATGTTCAAGCCAGGTTTGTGCCCGAGCGTAAAGATGATTTTGCATTTGAAAACGATAAAGTCGCTTTTCGGGTATATGGTCCGGCATTGCAAGCTTCAAAAGAAAACAATGGTACGGATTGTTGGTTTAAACGGGTTGATTATCCAATTGTTGATAAATGGTATAAAGGTCATACTGAAGGTATTTCATACCATGAAGATCATGGCGAAGGTTATGACCCTTACCATGTAGGTAATTCACTAGGATGCGGCAGTATCGCACTGTGGGATAAATCAGCTTCAGGCGATAAATTAATTCAACCTAATGTATATACCAGTTATGAAGTTATTAGCAAAACTGCTAACAAAGTCGTATTTGAACTTAAATATCAGTATGAAGAACTTAATATACAAGAAGTTAAACGCATCACGCTGGAAAAAGGCAATCAGCTTTACAAAGCTGAAAGCCAGTTCACTAAAAATGGCCAACCCGTTCAATTAGATGTTGCTGTGGGTGTTACCACTCATGATGGCAAAGCCAAAGCTAAAGTTAACTCTGAAGGCGATACACTAACCACTTGGGAAACCATTGATGGCAGTCACGTTGGCACCGCGGTCGCCTTGCCAAAATTTACGCATACCCATTTTGTTGAGCAAAAAAGTGATGTAAAAGACAGATCACACGCCGTTTTGGTCACTAAAACCGATAAAGCAGGTAAAATCACTTATTATGCAGGGTTTGCCTGGACTAAAGCCGGTGAGATCACCAGCTTTAAGCAATGGCAGAAATATGCTGACAGCTATTTAGATAAAAGTGATAAAAATGCAAAAGTTACGCCTAAATCAGTTAAATCGCTAACCAAAAAAGTTGCTGATTGGCAAATTGAACACCATGAAGAACAAGGTAAATACCGTTCAATTCCACGCATCAAGCCAGACTGGATGAGCCGAGACCGTTACCACGATTTACAATGGCAACTAGGCGCTTTATACGCGGGTATGAATGAATGGCGCAAAATTGCTGATAATGACAAATATACACAGTGGTTAAAAGCCATTGGTGAACGCAATGACTGGAAACTGCATAAAAGACCTTATCATGCAGACGATCATACCGTAGGCCAATTTTATTTAGACTTGTATGAAGAGTTTAAGCAAGAAAAAATGCTTGAACCAACCCGTAAGCAATTTGACTGGATTTTAGCAAACCCAAAAACCGGTACTTTAGAATGGAAAGCAGAAAACACTCACGCCCATTACCGTTGGGGTTGGTGTGATGCTTTATTTATGGCGCCACCGGTTTGGGCACAACTAGCTAAAATAACAGGTGAACAAAAATATTTAGAGTTCATGCATCAGGAATATAAAGCCACATACGACTTGTTATGGAGCGAAAAAGATCAATTATTCTGGCGTGATTCAAGCTATTTTGATCAAAAAGAACAAAATGGCGAAGATATCTTTTGGGCACGTGGTAATGGCTGGGTATTTGGCGGCTTAGCGTTAATGATTCCGGACCTACCATCAGACTGGCAACATCGTGAATTTTATATTGATTTATTCAAAAAAATGGCCGTTCGTTTAAAAACCATTCAACGTGAAGATGGCACTTGGTCAATGGGCTTATTAGGTGGGACAGAAGGTTATCCAATTAAAGAAACTAGTGGTACCTCATTTTTCACCTTTGGCTTAGCATGGGGCATCAACCAAGGTTATTTGGATGAAGCAACTTATCGCCCTATTTTAATGAAAGCATGGCAAGCACTAAGAAAATCAGTGAATGACGAAGGCATGTTAGGGTTTGTTCAACCTGTAGGTGCAGCGCCAGGTGATTCTTTCCCTGATAGCACTGAAGTTTATGGAGTAGGTGCATTTTTAGCAGCCGGTACAGAAATGTATAAACTAATAAAATCGGAAAACAAACAATAACAGCGTATATTTAAAATAATAGGCTTTTGTTTTTCTTCAGAAATGCCGCTTACTTAAAATAGGCGGCATTTTAACTAAATATTCAAAATTGGCATAAAATAAAGCTTTGATTCAGCGTTAAGCCATGTAAAATAAGGGATCATAAATTCCAGTATTCAAACTTAAACAGGACTCAATGCAAGATTCAACTGATTCACAAAATACCGACCATAATGTGTCCTCGATTTTAACAATAGAACAAAATGACAAAATTTATGCTGCATTAATTAATGATTTTTCAGATGCTGAAATTAATTTTGTTAGTTTGGCAGACTTAGACGTTGATAGTCTCCTACACTTAAAATCAGGCAGCAAACCGCCCTTCAAAGCAAAAATCACATCTAAGCATGAAATTTCAGAATTTAATTATTTATATGTATGTAAAGTTTTGGCGCTATAAACCATAAATACCCCACTACCCGTAAAAATATTTTAGTTCAGCAGATTAATCAGAAAATTCATTCAAAATAGAACAATTAATATCTGCTGAACTAAAAAATTGCTCATTTTCTAAATAATCCTAAAAAATTAAGCTAAATAGCGGTGTGTCTAATATAGACACTCATATTTAAAGCTTCAAAATAACTCAAATCCTCATTTTATTTTACTATTACTTATTAATTTTGTTGATATTTTTTCCGATTATCTGTCGTGAAAAAATAAACTGTGCAACATTTGCGCTACGCCACATAAACGAACCAAAAACATTGAAGTGAAATCACCTTTAAGTTAATATAATCAGATGCAGTCATTTTTAATCATAATGACAATAAAGAACATGAATACTGTCGTCATCATACATTCAGATAAGTTTTATAGCATTTGAATCTATAAACCCTGTTGTTTGGAACTGTGTATTCAAAGCAGCTAAGTACCAAGCTATATGCCGTATTTAGCGATAAAAAATTAACATATTTAGGAAAAACCATGGCCAATATCTCCAATATTCAACCTGGTGTTGTAACAGGTTCGGATGTTCAAGAAATATTTAAACATGCTAAAGAAAACAACTACGCTTTACCTGCTGTTAATGTAATAGGCACACATTCAGTTAATGCAGCATTAGAAACGGCGCATAAACTAAATTCACCTATTATTATTCAGCTTTCAAATGGCGGAGCTACTTTTTTCGCCGGTAAAGGTTTACCTGCTACCGATAAATTTCAAGGTGCTATTGCAGGCGGTATTGCGGCAGCGCATTATATTCATCAAATGAGCTGTTTGTATCAAGTACCCGTTATTTTACATACGGATCACGCAGCACGAAAATTATTACCTTGGATTGATGGTTTACTTGATGCATCGCAAGACCATTTTGAAAAAACGGGTAAACCATTATATAGCTCGCACATGATTGATTTATCTGAAGAGCCACTTGAACAAAATATTGCTACTTGTGCAGACTATTTAAGCCGAATGCAAAAAATGGGTATGACTCTTGAAATTGAGCTAGGGTGTACTGGCGGTGAAGAAGATGGTGTTGATAATAGCCATTTAGATAAATCAGCACTATATACTCAACCTGAAGATGTCGCGTATGCATACGAAAAACTATCTGCAATTAGCGAGCAATTTACCATAGCTGCTTCTTTTGGTAATGTGCATGGCGTATATAATCCGGGTAATGTGCAATTAACGCCTGTTATTTTACGCGACTCGCAAAATTATACTTGTGAAAAGTTTAACCTACCGACTAACGCGCTAGACTTTGTATTTCATGGTGGTTCAGGCTCTTCACTTGAAGAAATCCGTGAAGCTATTGGATATGGGGTTATTAAAATGAATATTGACACAGATACCCAATGGGCATTTTGGCATGGTGTGGAACAGTTTCATCAAAAAAATTCAGCCTACCTAAAAACGCAACTCGGTAACCCAGAAGGCGAATATAGTCCTAATAAAAAATACTATGACCCAAGAAATTGGTTACGTCATGCCGAGGTTTCCATGGTAGAGCGTTTAACTCAATGTTTTGAAGCGCTTAATTGCACCAACAGGTTAAAAGGTTAAATTATGCAATCAATAGCAGAGTTTTTAACTGACCAACAAGTTGACGAAAAACTTCAGCAAGTTATTCATTCAATTTTAAGCGCATCTAAAGAAATTGCTTTTCAAGTGGGTATGGGGGCAATGTCTGGTGTATTAGGCTCAACTGAAAACGAAAACGTGCAAGGCGAAACTCAAAAAAAGCTAGATGTTATCTCAAACCAAATTTTGTTAGATAATTTGAGTAAAAACCAGCATGTCAGAGCCGCTGCTTCTGAAGAAGAAGATCTGCCTGTGAGTTGCCATGAAAAAGGCGCATTTTTAGTTGCGTTTGATCCACTAGACGGCAGTTCAAACATAGATATCAATGGCCAAATTGGTACCATTTTTACTATTTTGCCAGCGCAAGATAACTTGCGAGCAGATGCACAAGAGCAGTTTTTACAATCAGGTCACCAACAATTATGTGCTGGTTATGTGCTATATGGACCATCAAGTATATTAATGCTTGCCATAAATGGCCAAGTGCACGAGTTTACATTAGATAGAGAAAAATCAGACTTTTTCAAAACCACTAATAACTTGATATTGCCGCCAGGTCGTAAAGAGTTTTCAATCAATATGTCGAACTTTTATTTTTGGCCTGGATATATGCAAACTCATATCCAAAGCTTAATCAACCCAGAGCTTATTGATGAACCTTTTAATATGCGATGGAACGGCGCTATGGTAGGTGATGTACACCGAGTATTAAGTCGTGGTGGCATATTTTTGTATCCTACGGATACAAAGAAACCTGACCAGCCAGCTAAGCTTAGGCTGTTATACGAAGCATTTCCAATGGCATTGTTAGTTGAAAATGCAAAGGGCCAAGCTTGTACCGAATCTGGCAGAATACTAGATTTAACCCTAACAGAACTGCACCAGCGTGTGCCAGTGATTATGGGTGATGCAGAACTCGTTCAAGCGGCAATTCAGTAGATAAATTAGCTCCGGATAACGTTAAACCATTCCGGGGCTAATGATTGATACTCCGTTACGAAAAATCTAATTAGCTAACGCTCGTGAATGAAAACGTTAGCTAATTTTTTTCTTACCCCATCGTTTTTTGTTACCTAGTGGTTAGATAAATACCACTAATTGACAAGGATATTATAAATTAATCTAATTTGTCGCTAAACAATAAAACCTGATAAGCCTCTAACGTAAACTTAAATGTTTGAACCGTGTTTTTTTCATCATTACCTTTGCGACGTGGTTGATCAAATTTAAATTTCTCTGGTTTGTGAAAGCCAGCATGCCAATCAAATATACATTTCCAATCGTCAGCACCTAAATTATCTACTGTATATTCTTTATGCTGTTCATTTTTTAAATTGATAAAAACCAGTACATTACCAGTTTCTTGGGTGTCTGCGTTTCGGCGATAAGCAATCACTTTATTCACCTGATCGATATGTACAAATTCTAATTGCTCTGAACATAAACCAGCCGACAAACCTTGCTTATTTTTTCTTAAATTAATTAAGGTTTGATACGCTTTATTCAATTGTGGAAATTGATCTAACCTTGACCAATCTATGGGATCATTATCGTCAAACCAGAGATCTTCTAATAACTCTTGACCTTGAAATAGCATTGGAATACCTGGTGCTGTTAATGTTAATGCCGCGCCAATGACTGAACGCTGACGCGCAAAAAAATCATCATCGACATTTCCTGGCGCTATTTCTTCCGCTAAACGAGCCTGTCCGTTAGCAATTTCGTCATGCGATTCAACATATATAATTCGATTAAAAGTTTGATCGTTATAACGACGAGTTAACGCGCCCGCGACTTTATCTAAATCTCGTGACTCGTCGTCTGGTTGCGTTAATATGTCTCTGATAGGATGAACAAAATCAGCATCCCATTGCGCACCATAGCCTAAACCGCCGTTATCAATCGAATCAGTTACAAAATCATTCCCATGTAAATCTTCAGCTATTATTAATTTATTAGGAAATCGATTGTTTGTTTCGCGATTGATCCAACGAAGTAAATCGTAAGCTTCGTTTATCATATCGTCAGGTGTTTCACTCCCTGAAACTGAACGCATAAACGGGATCATATCCATTCGAAGACCATCCAATCTAAATTCATCTAACCACATCATGGCATTATCAAAAATATATTGTCGAACTTCTTTTCGCCCATAATCAGGCCGCGTATCTCCCCATGGCGTGCTGCTGCGCCAATCATTATAAAAATAAATACCGCCTTTATCGTTTTCTGACCAGCCATCGAATTGCCATAAATGTAAATCGCTTGGTCCAAAATGATTGTATACCACGTCTAAAATAACGCCTATATTGCGTTCATGGGCTGCTTGTACAAAATGTTTTAAACCATCGGGTCCGCCGTAAGCTTCTTCCACAGCAAATGGATAAGCTGGGTTATACCCCCAACTGTAATCGCCTGCAAATTCATTAACGGGCATTATTTCAATGCAATTAACGCCCAACTCTGCCAAATAATCTAGTTTTTCAATGGCTGATTCAAACGTACCGGGTGCATTCTCAGATTCAGGTTGATTAAATGTTCCTATGTGCAATTCATAAATTACTAGTTTATTCCATGTTTCTAATTTAAATTGAGTTTCAGGCCATTGATAAATATCGTCGTATACAATGGATGCCCCGACACTATTGGTTAAAAACCGACTGCGCGGATCGTTTCTATTGAGTTTGTCACCACCTTCAGTGGTAATAACAAATTGATACTGTTCTCCATTTTTAAGCGCTTCTAAGTCCACATACCAAATACCGTTTGAGGTTTTATTCAATTCAACCCCTTCCTCGTCCCAGTCATTAAATTGTCCACGAATTGCAACAGCGGCGGCATTAGGTGCCCAAACTCTAACCGAATAACCTTTGTCTAATTTAATTAAACCTAAATTTGCATCGTTGTTTAAAGACATTTCCTTTCCTTAACCATTTATAATTGAAGTTGATTTCACTACACCAAAATTAAACAAGCTTAATTTATGCCAACCTTTAATAAAAATTAATTTATTAGGTATACAGTAGCTTGAATAAAAGTGATCACTTATAAATAAAAACGCGGGAAGTAATTTTTACGCAAATTTGGTAAATATTGCTAAAACAAAATAAGAAAAAGGTAAGTTTAAGTTGTACGCGAATACATAATTAAATGCACGCCGTAGCTAACTAGCTACGGTGGCTCGATAAAATGGTAATTATGTATTTAAATTTTTATTCGGGGTGAACCTATTACCACGCGAAACGAAATACCGTGGTTTCATCATAAATTTCACCAGGGGTTAAATAGGTTCTTGGTGAATTTTTAATATTAGGGCCATTAGGATATTTTGAAGTTTCAAAACAAAACGCTTTATATTGACCATATTGCGTGCCGTCTTCACGAGCTAGCTTATCTGATGTATATCGGCCCGTATACAATAGGCCCCCTGGCTCAGTCGTTAAAACTTGTAGTGAACGGCCGCTATTTTGATGACTAATAGTGGCTACGGGTTTTAAATCGCCTTTGGGGTTATCAAACACATAATAATGTTCAAAGCCAGATTTAAGTGTTTTAAAAGCGTCCTTTAACATTGTGGGCTGATTAAAATCTGCAGCTGTCCCTTTAACTTTTGCTAAGGTACCATCAACAATATTCTCAGCGTTTGGTTGTAAATACGCACTACTATTAATCTGCACCTGATGATCCAGTACCTTATCTGTAAACCCATTTAAATTAAAATATGCATGGTGGGTTAAAGATAAAGGTGTAGTTTTATCTGTTGTTGCTAAATAACGAACGCGGATTTCATTACTTTGTGTTAGCTGATATTCAACCACTACCGATAGATTGCCAGGATAACCTTCTTGCCCTTCAGGGCTGTAAATACGAAGCTGCAATATCGCTGCATCTTGTGTTTTATAAAACTTTTTAAGCTGCCACATACGTTTATCAAGCCCCTGTTGACCACCATGTAAATGATGTTCACCGGCATTTTTTGACAATTGATAAGTTTGATCTTCTCGACTAAAACGTCCATTTTTTAAAAACGAGGCATAACGCCCAACCACGCCGCCAAAATAAGGATTATTATCATTATATTCGTCGCTAAAATAGCTTTTAAACTGGTTAAAACCAGTGCTAATCTGGTCAATATTACCCGTTTTATCCGGTATTTTTAGCGAAGTTAACGTAGCGCCATAATTCATTATTTTAAGCTGCATCCCCTGACTATTTTGCATCTGATACTGAGTAACATCCGCTCCCTTATAGGTGCCAAATTTTGTTTGAACTATGCTAATTTCGGCCAGTACTTGAGCAGTAAAAAAAGCTGAAATTATAAAACAAGTTTTTATCGGGTTAATAAGTTTCATTCATTTGCCTCTGTCAGTTGAATTAACGGCGTGTTTGGTTAAGGCGCATCGCAATGCTATAACCAATAAATATTAAAGCGCCTTGAATTATCAGCTGGTCGTAAAATGGTATGCCCATTAAATTTAATCCATTGGTTAATACAGCTAATACCGCAACGCCCATCAAAGTCTTAGTAAGTGAACCCTCACCGCCATTCATGCTAGTACCGCCCAAAACGACTGCACCAATAATAATGAGTAATAAAGTATCGCCTACTCCGGGTAACGCATTACCTAAATTTGCAATACTGATAAAACCGGCAATACCACCTAAAACGCCTGAAGCTAAGTAAACACTTAGCTCCAACCATCGAGTTTTTAAACCACAATATCGAGCCGCCTGAGGATTGCTGCCAAGCAACATAATTTGACGTCCCCATGTGGTCATCGAAACTAAAAAACCGACGACCATTAGTACGACCAAGCTAACGAGCGTTATTTTAGGTACACCCATGAATACGTCAAAACCAAAATCCATTACTGACATTGGCGTACCTTGTACTGCTATACCTTCGGATACACTAAAAGCAATCCCACGCGCGATTAACTGAGTACCCATGGTAGTAATAAAAGGACTTAAGCCTAAAAAGCCAATTAAAAAACCATTAATCAAACCAAAAACAGAACCAACTAACACCGCAGTCGATATCCCTAAGAATACACTTTCGGTGTTATTCATAATAACACCGGCGGCGACGGCACTAACGCTGATGACAGTTGCAATTGATAAATCGATACCGCCAGTTAAAAACACTAACGTCATACCCACAGCTGCAATTAATATGACAGCGTTATTGGCCGCTATCGATTCCAAGTTAATGACGTCAAAAAAATACGGAGATAAAGATGAAAACAAAACCGTCAACGCGACTAACAAAGGTAGCGCTGGATTATTTTTTAACGGAGTAAAAAAAGTAGTATTCAAGGTTTAGTCCTTATTCGCTTGCGCCCCAAATTTTGCTTTTGTTATCAGCAATATTTTCCGAGCTATAAAAATCCCCAGCGACCACATGGTTTTTGCTAACTTTTTGCCGTTTAATTAGTTTTTCTGCCAGCGAGATACTCCTTTCACCAATTTCATCTAAATTCATCACCACAATACCATCGGCAAACCCTTTTTTAGTCGCTTGGTAACCGTCATTGCTACCATTCACGCCTGTGATAACTATGTGCTCTGGATGACCAACAGGATGGGCTTTATCTAAGCCTATCAAAACGGTTTCTATACTGGGAATTTGTGTATCAGTCGCTGCAAAAACGGCTTTAATAGATGGATTTGCTTGAAATGCATTTTGGGTTGCTGATAAAGCTTTAGCTGAATCCCAATCCGTTGGCACTGAAATAATTTTAACATTAGGTAAAACTTTTAATGCTTCTTTAAACCCTTTGCTTCGGTCAATGCCATTTTGATCATTCAACGCACCTAAAAGCTCTAACACCAAAACTTGTCCAGTTTCGTTTTTAAGTTTTTTAGCCATATGCTGGCCCGCCATGAAACCATCTTGAACAGAATCTGGACCGACGTACGCTTGATAAAAGCGTTCATTAGGCAATTTACGATCATAAGCTATCACTGGAATACCCGCACGCTGAGCACGCATTAAAGCCCCATTGATTGTATTTTGATCCACTGCACAAACTAAAATAGCATCTACTCGCTGACTAATTAAAGACTGAATTTGTGCATTTTGAGTTTGAGCATCACCATCGGCAACAACTTCTATTATTTGAAAGCCTCGCTTTTTTGCGGCTGCTTTAATCGCATTATTTTCCGCGACTCGACTTTCAAATAATTGATCTACAGCTAATCCTACACGAACCTCTTTAGCGTAAGCAGTTAAGGTAAATAAGCTGATGCTTAATAATAAACAGCAAGATTTAAATTTTTTAAATAATTTCATTTTGAATTTCCCTCTGTTGAGGCGTTAAATTTAAGGGCATTCGGTTGGCTTTTAAGCACCGAAACTCGGTCTACAAATACAGCAATAATTAAGACAACACCGCGAACAATGTCATAAATATAAGGAGAGGCATTAAACAGATTAAGTCCATTATCGATCAGTACTAAAAATATCGCGCCAATCACACTACCAGCAACAGAGCCTGAACCACCGGATAATTTAGTACCACCAAGAATAACGGCTGCAATAACAGTAAATTCAAGTCCAATACCAATTCCAGACTGTAATCCCCCTACTCGGGCAATTAAAATTAAAGCTGCGGTAGCGGCACATATTCCACCCAGGCAGTAGGCTAGTAAATTAACTTTGTTTATTGGCAAACCAGATTCAGTAGCCGATTGAGCTGAACTGCCAATTGCTTTGCAATACAAACCAAAGCGGGTATGCATTAGTAGATAAATACCGACTAATAAAAATAACAACATGAATATAATAGGTACGGGTATACCAAAAACATTGCCGTTGCCCATCCACCCCATCTCTCTTGGTACTGGAATATTTTGCGCACCGGTTAAATGTAACGCCAACCCTCGGTATATCGTATAAGTTGCTAAAGTGGTAATCAGGGGAGTTACTTTAAATCTGACAATTAACAAGCCGTTTACTAAGCCCAACACGCATCCGGATAACAATGCTGCCGAAAATGCAAGCCATACTGAGCCTGTCTGATTTAGTGTTTGCGCAAATAACGAAGAAACAAAAAATAATATCGCGCCTACCGATATATCAATGCCCGCCAAAATAATAATAAATGTCATGCCAATAGACATGATGGCAGTGACACTGGCTTGTACCAAGACGGATTCAAAGTTAGTTAAAGTTAAAAACACGGGAGACACAAAACTAAGTACAATCGACATTAGGAATGTTGCTAATGCGATGGGTAGCCATTTTTGCTTAGCTAAATTTTCAAACACCATCTTAACAAGCCTCTTTGTCGTGAACTGAACTGGCAGCCGCCGCTATTATTTGTGTAGGGTTAAAGTTTTCACGGGTAAACTCAGCTACTTGTTCACCCGTTCTCATCACCATGATTCGATGACTCAAATCGAGTAACTCTTGTAAGTCAGATGACACTAATAATACCGCCACACCTTTGGCTGCAAGTGCTGAAATTTGTTTATGGATGTCTAATTTAGCGCCTATATCGACGCCTTTGGTCGGTTCATCTAAAATCAAGATATTTGGCTCACAAGCTAACCAACGACCCAACAATACTTTTTGTTGATTGCCGCCACTTAAATGACTAACGGCACTATCAATATGAGGTAAAACAACGTTCATTTTTTCAACTGTTTTTTGCGCAGATTTTTGCTCTCCTTTAAACCCTACGCCTTTAATAATTCGTTTAACAAAATGACTAATATTGGCTGCTGTCGTATTTTCTTTCACACTTCGCTGCGGGAAAAGCCCTAATCCGCGGCGATCCTCTGTGATATAACATAATTTTAGTTTCAACATTTTGTCCAGCGTCGGCTTTTCAATGTACTGTCCATTAATATAAATTTTGCCGCTTGCTGGGCGTATTCCACTAATAGCTTCTGCTAATTCGGTACGTCCAGCGCCCATTAACCCACCAATACCCAATATTTCGCCTTTGTGCAGGGATAGTGAAATATTATTAAAATCGCATGAGGTAAAATTTTTAACCGTCAAACTGACTTGGGCCTGTGGGTCAGCCAGTTGAATTTGACTATTGGCCATTTCTCGTCCCACCATCTTAGCTTCTAGTTCAGCTCGAGGCGTATCGAGCAAATACCCCGTATCGACTTGCAGCCCATCTCGCAGCACTACGTATTTATCAGCCATTTGATACACTTCATCCATAAAGTGAGAGATGAAAATCATAGCGACGCCACGGGCTTTTAATTTTTGCATAACAGCGAATAATTTTTCGCGTTCAGGTTTGGTTAACGAGGTAGTGGGTTCATCTAAAATAAGTACTTTATCGGCATGCAGTAAAGCCTTTGCAATTTCAACAATTTGCTGTTTTCCGGCACCTAAAGTACTCAATAAAGCTTGGGGATCAATGTGAACACCTAAAAAGTCGAGTTGCTGTCTAGCAATCTGCTGTGCTTGTTGCCAATTAACTTTACAGCTGTGGCCGGGTAATTCATTAATACAAAGGTTTTCAGCTACAGTCAGACTTTTAAACAGGCTAAGCTCTTGATGAACTGCGGATATCCCATGTTCACTCCCTTTAACTTGCTCTACTTTTTTACCAGCAACAAAAATGTCACCTTTAGTCGGCTTTAAAAGCCCACATAACATATTTTTGCTGGTCGACTTACCTGCGCCATTTTCGCCAACTAACGCCAGTATTTCACCACCACGTAGATCAAATGTAAGACCTTTTACAACTGTTTTTCCATTAAAAGCTTTTTGTAGGTCTTTAACCGACAAAACCGACTCAGACATCATCACTGATAATTTACCTTTTGTATTAATAAAATATACAGTTTAATTATGGCAAAATAAAACCCAAGGTTAAACTGTTATTTGTATTTTGTTTACAAAAAACCATTAAAGTAACAGAATACAAATATATTAGGAATATTTTTAATAACTGATTGGTAAAAGCTGTTATCAATAGAAAATAATAGTCGTCATCTAAGTAGCTGATTTACTTATTAACTAGATCGCTGAATAAAACCGTCATTCCGCACCTAGTTTTTAATTAATCTTGGTGTTTTTTTATTCAGTTGATCGTATTATTTAAAAAAAGACTTGACCTAGATCCCAGATCTTGATCTATTACTCTCTTTTGAGAGTGGTGATCACAATGCCTAACCCTTTTACTAAAACACTTGAACATCACGGCTTGGTGGCTGGTTTTTGTCATGAAATCCAATTGGTCGACTTAATTGACCGTAAACTCGGTCAATCAAACGATCGTACTTTAAGCTTTGGCCAACTGGTTTTGGCTATGGTGATAAATGGCTTGGGGTTTACTGGCCGAACGCTACACATGTACAGTGAGTACTTTAAAGATAAGCCACTTGAGCGCTTAATTGGTGAAGGCGTCAAGGCTGAGCAAATCAATGATGATGCGTTAGGTCGATGTTTAGACAAGCTGTATGAATTTGGTGTATCCAGTTTATACCAAGATCTCGGCGAAACGGTTGTTAGTCACCTTGGTCTGGGCGGAGAATCACTACATTTAGACTCCACTAGCTTCCATTATGATGGTCAATCAAACGATGTGGATGATGATGTTAATACTATCCACATTGCCAAAGGGTATTCTCGCGACCACCGCCCCGACTTAAACCAAGTGGTTTTAAACCTCATCTGTGAAAATCAATCCGGCATTCCGGTTTATATGAAACCCGCCAGTGGCAACTGCAATGATATGGATGGGTTTAAAAAGATAGTTAAAGCCCATGTGAATAGCTTAAAGGCAGCACAACGCTGTCGCTACTTGGTGGGGGATGCTGCTTTATATGTTCAAGAATCCCTTTCTCATTTACAGCAAATCAATCAACTATTTATCACGCGTGTCCCTCAAACACTCAAAGAAGCTAAAACGCTCATCAAATTAGCTCCGACTTTAAGTTTTACGCCTTTATCTTCAGGCTACGAAGGCGTGTTTCATGAATGTGAATATGGTGGCGTAAAGCAAAAGTGGTTGCTAGTACGCAGTGAGCAAGCTGCTAAACGCGAAACACATACGTTAAGTAAGCGCATGCACAAACAAGCAGAGCAAGCACGTAAAAGCTTTAAACAACTCAGTCAAAAAATATTTGCTTGCGAAGGTGATGCACAAAAGTCATTGGAGGAATGGAAAAAGAAACAAATACTCTGTGATGTTGAAGGGCAAGTTGAGCAAGTCCCCGCATTTGCCGGAAAAGGGCGACCTAAAAAAAATGAAAACCCGATACGGATTGATTACCAAATTACAGGGCGTTTATTTACCCCGCTGGCTCGACGCCAAGCGGCACTGGAACAATTGGGGTTGTTTATCATTGCCACCAATGACATGAGTGAAGCGTTAACCATGGATAAAATGCTCAGCACGTATAAATCACAGCAATCAGTAGAAAAAGGCTTCCGCTTTCTGAAGAGCCCAGACTTTTTAACCAACGCCATTTTCTTGAAAAAGCCAGAACGAATAGAAGCATTATTAATGGTGATGACGGTCTGTTTAATGGTATATGCAGCCTTGGAGCATCAGATCCGCAAACAACTTGTAGAGCAAGAGCAGTACTTCCCGGATATGAAATACAAACCCCATCAGAAACCCACCGCTCGCTGGGTGTTCCAATGCTTTCAAGGGATCACCATCATGTATATCAACCAAGACACTGAGATCGTTGCTAATCTTGAGGATCGCAATCACACGATCATTGATTGCTTAGGTTATCATTACCAGAAAATTTATTCCTAAAAGTGGTGCGGAAGATCGGATAAAAGACTAATAAAATATTTTTGTCGTAATATTTCTCTCGTAATACAAAGCTAAATAGTGAATAGAATCTATTTATTGGCTAAGTTTAAGGCTTACTAATTTCACAGCAGGCTCAAGTAAGGTATGTTTTGGAGTTACTGGCTTTTTTTGAGTGGATTAAAACTTTTTGGATTCAACAGACAAATTTTCAAATTAATATGACTGAGGCTAAACATGGCCACTTAGCAAACTAAGTGGCCATAATATGCTCAAATTATTATTTTACTTGTTTGATCGTTTCTAGGGTGTAAGGCGAACCTTGACCCTTCGTATTCTCTCTCACTGTTTTAAAGGTATCAGCCGTAACTGGCTTGGCGTTATTATCCCATGCTTGTCGTATATAACTTGCAATATCTGCTAAATGCTCGTTGGTCATTGCTGAGTTTTGAGCCAAGCCCGGCATTGTCATAGGTGAAGAGAAGTTTTTACCATTAACTTCAATCGGCCCAGAAAAACCATGCAACATAATCGCAGCTAAACGATTTTGTGACTCGGTAACCCATTCACTATTATTAAGTGGTGGGATCATTGCGTTGCCTTCACCATTTGTTCCATGACAACCAAAACAACCGGCTTCACCGTTAAATAATCCTCGACCTCGCTCAACACTTTGACGCTCAGCTAATGTCAGTTCTAATTTAGTTTCACTCGTTTTAACGTAGTTTAAAACGGCAGTTATTTTCGCTTTGTTTTCCGAAGAAATCTGAGACGACTGACTCGCTAAATAGTCGGCTTCATGATTTGCCAAAGCGGCGAAGGTAAAATCATTCATACCAAACTGTTCAATCAATTGACTAAACGCAGACCAGACTTGATGAGTGCCTAATGCTAAACTCAAAATAGGTGCAGTTTCTGCATTCGCCGTTTTCACTTGACTTTGCAACCAATGTTTAATTTTTTCGTTGGTTGGTACAAGTTCAACTAAGCGATACAAACTGCGCTTTACTTTGCTGTTAGCTGACACTGATACTTGTTTTATTAATTCAAAATCAATGACACCTAATCCTTCCAACGTCCATAAAGCTTTTATTTTGGCTATCGGATTAACAGTAGTTAAAGCTAAATTTTTAAGCCCATCTACCGCTGATTTATCTTGTTTCATAACCAGTAATTGTTGCGCCATATCACGGTGCCAACCATTTTCATGATTTAAATACTTCACTAATTGCGCTGGTGTTAACCCATTCAAATAATCCACTTTAGGCACAGCTGAATTTTTATGTTTTAGTTGATATAACCGACCAATATGTTTATTTCGTGCTAAATCACGCATTTTAATTTGATTAGCTAAATAGCTCGTTAAAAAGGTTTTATGTTGTAAAATACCTTGATAAAAATCAACGATAGTAATGGTTCCATCGGGTGCATTATAGGCGTTAACGGGCCGAAAGCGCTCATCTGTTGAAGCGACAATTTCTTGTTGCTTAAATAAATTTTTGCCACTAACCACGCCATTTTTTTCAGTCAATTTTGTTGCTTTAATCAAATTAGCAGCAGGTTCTTGTACTAACCCAATGCCGTAATATTGTTCAGGGAACTGATTACCACGATAAATAACTGGACCGCAAGCAGCCGTGTGTTGTTTCAACTTATAACCTTCATTGTAATTACTTTGCTGGTAGCCTCGATTAATACCTGGGGTAACTCTAATTGGGTATACATCTGTGGTGCCTACTGCCTGTTGTAAGACTTCCTCAGAAAACTGATGTTTAGGGTTGCGGTTAGCCACATTCGGTAAAAACGAAGTGGTGCGTAGTGGCGTCCAATTGATATTAAAATACAAACGGCCATAATCGTCGTTTGTTAAACCCCACTGACCTCTAAATTCTGTTTGGCCGATAGCCATTTTCCAATGTTCGTTACGATAAATTTCATGAGTGCCTTTAGGTAACTGAGTATCTAGCGGATATGGACGATATCTTTTATCCGATTTTGCATTGTAATACCAGTTGTCTAAATTAAATAATAAGCCATTGGGCTTATGCTCGAGATTCCCACCTTTTGCATATTCAGGGTCTACAACATCTGTTCTTATTGCGGTGAATGTACCGTTAGCTTCGGCTATTTTCGTAAAATACAGTTTAGTCATATCTGCCCACAAGATACCACCTTGAACAAAGGCTAATGCTCGCGGCAACAATATTTTTTCAACCACGACCTGGCGTTTATCCATTTTTCCGTCTTTATCTGTATCAAAAAGCACCACAATCTGACTTTCATGCTTCATTTCGCCGTCAGCTTGAGTATTAGGCATAAAAGTTGTCATTTCTAAAGCCCAAATTCGACCCGCTGCATCATATTGAATCACCACGGGATCAAATATTAAAGGCTCATGAACAATAGGCTCAAGTTCAAAATCTGGATGAACTTTAAATGAAGACATAGCCTGTTTGGTATTTAGAATTGGTGCTTTAGGTATTAACTCACGTGGCACCACCTCTGACATACCGTGACCTTTTTTGTCACCCGGATTTGATTTTATTTCAAGTTGTTTTTTAGATACCTCGGCATCAGCCGCATGGCTCAATGGCGTGCTCAGGTAACCAAACGCCACCAAAGAAAAACTGAATAACGTTATTATTTTGCGAGTACTTAACTCCATTACAAAAACCTTAATTGTGTTAGGGCGAGTGAATTTTTGTTTTATTATAAGGCCAACTCGCCTTGGGGAAATGCTTTGCTTTAGATACAAAAAAAAGAGCTTTTAAAAGAAAAGCTCGTTTGATAACTGATATGCTATTTGCTCAGCAGAGTTTAGTTTTCTTGCCATTTAAGCATTTCTGATGCGGCCAATAAAACAGCGCCTACACCATACAGCTGAGAGTCAGTCTTTTTAACTGGATCAGGTGATTTACCAACATGCTGAACCCAATTTACTCGGCCATTAGGCTCCACTGAATCTTTTAATGCATGCCAGCCTTTTTCAACAATTTCTTTTGATTTTTCATCAGTCAAAATGCCTTGGTTAACACCCCAAGCTAAACCAAACGTAATAAAACCTGTCGCGCTCACTTCTGGTGTTTTGACTTTATCAGGATCCATTAAAGATGCAGGCCAGTAGCCATTTTCTCGTTGCAATTTCATTAAACCAGCTGCATTTTTCTTATAAAGTTCGATATATCTTTCACGTGAAGGATGATCTTTTGGTAGCTCATCAATAATCATAGGAATGGCCGCAAATACCCAACCGTTGCCACGACCCCAAAATACAGGCTCGCCATTATCACTTTTCATATCAAAGTATCGACTGTCCCTGAAAAACAACCCATATTCATCTGAAAATAAATAATCGGCGCTGGCCCAAAACTCTTTGTCTGCATACTCAAAATATTTAGGATCGCCAGTTACATTTGACAGTTGCAGCCAAGCTCTAGGCGCCATATATAAGGCATCTGCCCAACACCATCTAAGTTGACAATTACCTTCGTGATGAACTTCACCATGACCCGATGCCGTTGAATCTAGCATTTCTAAACCCACATCTGGCTTATTCGATAAAATCCAATCAAAATGAGTTTGAGTTGGACCATAGGCTGCTTTATTGCCGGTTTGCTCGGCAAGCCAAATATAAGTTTGTGCGATAGTGTGGTCATCAGCATGATATGGGCGGTCAGTTAATAACCCATAGTCTTCAGCTTTCGCCATTTTTTCAATAAAGGCTAAATAGGCTTTGTTATCAGTCGCTTCTGCCCATCGGGTTAAACCAATATAAAAAGAAGCTTGAATCCAAAATTTAGCGTTTTCTGATTTAGCTTTGTGTGATTCTGGAATATAGTATAAATCGTCTAACTGAGACAATTGCCAGTTAGCGGCTCGGTTAGCAATATCTCGTGCCGATACTTGAATGCTTTTTGCAGTTTCGCTGCTATTATCTTGTACTTGCGTTTGAGCTGGAATTGGCTTGGCAGCTTCAGTAGTTGGAGCTGACTCTTTACCACAACCTGCTAATAATAAGCTTAAAGTTAGTGGCATTAGGGCTAATTTAACGTTTTTTTGGTACATAATAAATCCTAATATGAATTTAGGTAGCTTGAGTTTAAATAGTAAAATTGATCATCATATTTTGCGGCTGGCAACTTAAATCCGAGTCCATATGATTAAACAAACTGGGTTTACATTGCGTTGTTTAATATCACCATCCCAAATTCACACCCAAAGCGTTTTAATTCTTTGGGTGCATTGTTATTTATTGCTTTCTATACTTTTCAAATAAATCCATGAAGTTGTCTGCAATTCGTGCTTCTTGCTTCACTAAGTTATTTGATTCAGATGGATCTTCAATAATATTGTAAAGTTCTAATGGTGCATCAAACCCATAACGAACTGCTTTCCACTCACCTTTACGTGCAGCTTGGTAAGTGTCACCAATAACACCTGAGTTGGGATCCCCTACTTGTTTTGAAAACTCCCAATATAAAGTACGCTCTGGCATTTGCACCGGTGAGTCTTGCAATAAGCCCGCAATTGAAACGCCGTTAGTACGTACTCTAGGCACTAAATTTAAGTTAACATCCGTAATATCGGCCAGAGTGGGTAGTACGTCAGCAAATAACCAAGGGGTATCATCTACTCGAGGTTGTTTAATTTTAGCTGGCCAATGTACTATCATAGGCACGTGGATACCGCCATCGTATAAATCACGCTTCTGACCTTTGTAAGGTTTTGCTGCTTTTAAATATTCAGGATCAGCACCACCTTCGTCATGAGGACCATTATCAGAGGTAAATACAATTAATGTATTATCTAACTGGCCGTTTTTCTCTAATACTGAAACAATTTTACCAATGTAGTCATCTAAAGCAGATACCATACCAGCGAGTGTCGCATTTGGATTTTCAACGGGTTCTGGGTAATAAGCCGCATATTTATCTGCTGGTACACCATTTTTCATACCGGTATAAGGCGTTTCTTTTAAATTGTATTGCTTGCTATATTTTTCCGGAACGGCTAACTCCGCATGAGGCGAAGAGTAAGTTAACATGATAAAGAATGGGTTATCACGAGGCGTTTCAATGTAATCAATTGCTTCTTTGGTAAATAATTCTTGAGCGTAAGCTCCTTTTCGACCACCTTCATTTTCTTTGATGCGAATTTTTTGACCATCACGCCATAAAATATGTGGATACTGGCGATGACCTTCTAAAATAGAATACATTCCATACCAAGTATCAAATCCCATTGCTAGCGGATCGGTTACACCCATTTTTGAACCAATAGAATATTTACCAATTAGAGTTGTATCATAGTCTGCATGTTTTAAAACATGTGCCATGGTAATGTCGATTTCTTCTAATTGAACTGTGTTTGAATTGTTGGTCATATAACGACCATCACGACCAGTAAATAAAGAAACACGTGACGGAGAGCAAACCGTGCTACCTGAATAAGCTTGATCAAAACGAATACCATTTTCGGCTAATTTATCTAAATTAGGGGTTTTAATAGGTGTATCGCCATAAGCGCCTACCTGATTAAAGCCTAAATCATCTGTTAGAATAAAAATAATATTAGGTTTTTCTGCTGCATAACTTAATGGCGCAGCTCCAAGGTTTAGCATTAAGCCACCTAACAACCCTAAAAATAGCTTATTTTTTATTTTCATTTCATCAATCCTATTAACTAAAATCTATCAACTGTTGTCTAATTTATCTATCTAAATATTTCTTACAAACTGAGCAAAAAACATTAATACAACAAATACATCACACCCCAGTTAATATTCATTGCGCTTGTTAAAATAAAGCAAATATGGAGCAAAGAAAATGATTGTACCAGACTACCTCAGAAACAAAAAGACAAATCATGACCTATAATGATTATAATTATAGTGCATGATTTATAAAAAAAATACAAAATATAAACAACGTTAGAATAAGATCATTAATATCATAAACTTAATTTTTTAAGAAGCATGGGTGGTTAGATTATATTCAAACATATATCAACATTTTCATTCGATTATTCAATATAAAAACAACAAGAAACGTCTATTATTTAATAATAGATTCTAAAAATATCGACTTTAATTTAACCTAAGTTACCCCACAACAACCATTTTAACTCATATCAAATCAATAATTAATTGAAATCGTTTTAGTTTGACTGTATAAATGTAAATAATAAGTGTTTTGTGTTAAAGCTTTTTCGTCGACGTAGCCGTTTTAGCTTACAATCACAAAAATAACCTTAAAACCTTAAATAAAGAGACTTCAATTAAAATGTCTACAGCATTTAAAAGTTTAATAAAGTGCAGTGTCACCTCGGCTATTTTAAGTTTATCTGCTGCAATTAGTAGCCAAGCCGTAGCACAAACGCCCAATTCAAACGCCACAAAACAACCAAATATTTTATTTATTTTGGCGGATGATCATCGCTGGGATCTCATTGGAAAATATCACCCGATCATAAAAACGCCCAATTTAGATGAGCTAGCTAATGAAGGCGCTTTTTTTAAAAACACCTTTGTAACCACCCCTATTTGTGCATCCAGTCGAGTCAGCATTTTGACAGGCTTAACAGAGCGCACCCACGACTTTACGTTTGGTCAACCTAAAACTGGTCAATTTGAATCACAACACGTGTATCCACAAATACTAAAACAAAATGGTTATTTATCTGCTTTTGTTGGTAAATATGAAATCAAATTATCAGGTGAAAGCACAGATCGTTTTGATTATTTCAAGCCTCTGTTACAAGCAAAAATAAATGAATATGAAGGTAAGTCAATTCCTCAAAGTTATTATATTGCTGAATTAGCAATGGATTTTATTGAGCAATCTAAAACTGCCAACAAGCCATGGACTATGTCTGTCAATTTTTGGAATCCACATGCACATGATAGAGATACTGAAGATCAATATCACTATCCAGCGGAATTTGAAAATTATTACCAAGATGTAACTATTCCGCCTGCTAAGTTTTCTACAGACAAAGCCTTTAATAATTTGCCTGAGTTTTTACAACAGTCGATTGGTCGGGTTCGCTGGGAATATAGATATGGCAGCGAAGAAATTTATCAAAAAATGGTTAAGCGTCATTATCGAGCTATTAGCGCCGTTGACAAAGCCGTTGGTAAAATTGTTAAAAAGCTTGAAGATGTTGGTGTAGCTGATAACACAGTCATTATTTACACTGGCGACAATGGTTATAATATTAATGAACGGCAATTAGCTGGTAAATGGTTTGGCTGGGAAGAAGATTTAAGGGTACCCCTTATAATTTATGACCCACGCAATAAAGCGTTATCGGGTAAAGAACCTAGCGCTATGGCATTAAATATCGATATCGCACCCACTATTTTAAATTTAGCAGGTGTACAAACGCCTAAATATTACCAAGGTAAAAGCTTAAAACCAATTTTAAATGGGCAAGTTCCTGATGATTGGCGTAATGAGTTTTTCTTTGAACATATGTATCAACCTAAGCGAGTTTCTATACCTCCAACAGTGGGCCTTAGAACTGAATCATGGAAGTATATTAATTTTTATAAAAATGATTTTCAGCAACTTTATGATTTACGAAAAGATCCTGAAGAAGAGCACAATTTAGCTTACTCACCGGCTTATCAAGCAAAGTTACAAGCGCTTAAAGCCCGTACTGAACAATATATTAACCAGTATGAAACAGAGCGCAGCGAAGAAGTTAAACAGCGTGGCTCTTTTCATAATAGCAGCCCCGAACACCAGTAATTACGCATAAAACAAATAAGCCGCGACTATGCGGCTTATTTGTTTAACAAGCATTAGCATCATATTTGTATCCCTTTGATGGAAAGGAAAGTCATGCTTAAACTACTCAGTTTTAAAACACTAATCTTAACGTCCACCCTTATTTTTAACCCTTCAGCAGTCATCGCCAAACCAAATCCTGAAAAGCTCAAATTAGCTGACAAACCTAATATTTTATGGCTTGTTTTAGAAGATATGAGTCCGATTATTGAACCTTATGGTGATGAAACAGCAAAAACTCCAACTATTAGTCGGTTAGCAAAGCAAGGGGTGGCTTATACTAATGTATATTCGCCATCCGGGGTTTGTTCACCCAGTCGTGCGGCACTGGCTTTGGGTATGTACCCAACTGCAATTGGGGCCAATAATATGCGCACTACATCTTATACAGAAGTGACCGGTTTACCAAAATATGGCGCTGTACCACCGCCTGAAGCTAAAATGTTAAGTCAGTATTTGCGTGAACACGGCTATTATACAACTAATAATTTAAAAACAGATTATCAGTTTAAACACCCTAAAATGGCGTGGGACGAAAGCGGTAAATATGCTCACTGGCGTAACCGTGATAAAAACCAACCCTTTTTTGCAGTATTTAACTTTACTACAACCCACGAATCTGGATTATTTGAACCTTATGGCTTTCGACATATAGAGTCCCGTCATTATTTTTCAGATGATATAGAACGTATTGAGCAGCTACCCACTCACCCGATGAATAAAACCAAAGAGAGTGAAACGCCGGTTCATTTACCTAAAGATACTAAATTTAATATTCCGCCATATTTACCGGATACGCCTTTAGTACGCCGTGACATGTGGAAAATGTACAATAATTTAATTGAAGCTGACCGACAAATGGCGTCTGTCATTCAACAATTAAAAGACGATGGTTTATATGACAATACGATTATTGTTTTTTATTCAGATCATGGTGGCCCCCTGCCACGTCAAAAACGTTTAATTTATGATAGTGGTCTTAAAGTACCTTTAATTATCCGTTTTCCGGGTGAACAGCGCGCAGGCCAGCGTGATGATCAGTTAATTAGTTTTATCGATTTTGCACCAACTACGCTTGGCTTAGCTGGTATGAAAGTGCCGGAACACATGCACGGACAAGACTTTTTAAATGACGCACAACCACAGCGACAATATATACATGCTGCAGCGGATCGTTTTGATGGATTTACCGATAAGATTAGAGCCGTTAAAAATAAACGTTTCAAATATATTCGAAATTATCGGCCTGAGCAGGGTTATTATTTACCGGTTGAATACCGTGAAAAAATTCCGACTATGCAAGAGTTGCTACGACTTAAAAAAGCAGGTGAATTAACTCCGGCTCAAGCACAATGGTTTAGAACATCAAAACCTAAAGAAGAACTATTTGACACAATAAAAGACCCGCATGAACTGCATAATTTAGCTGATGACCCTAAGTATAAAAGCGTTTTAGCAGAGCTTAGACAGGAAATGGATAGATGGCTAACCGAGATAGACGATCAACCGACTTTATCAGAAGCTAAGCTAGTTAAAAAGTTATGGGATGGAAAAGATAGCAAACCCAAAACAGCAGCACCTATGACTAAAACGAGCAAACATACACTGAGCATTTTCAGCAAAACGCCTGGTGCCCAAATAGGTTATAAAATTATTAATAATGGTTACGAGCCCAACAGCTGGTCTATTTATCAAAACCCGATTGATTTAAGAACAGCTTTGAAAAAAGGGTCAATGATTAAAATGTTTGCACACCGCATAGGTTACGAACAAAGTGATATCACACAGATAACCTTTTAACTTGTCCTATTTTGTACAATGTAGCGAGTTTTAGAGCGCGTTATGGGTGAATTAACTTGGAGCTTTAGATAAATAGTCAGTCCAAATATAGAATGAACTGAGTGTAAATTGAATCTAATGTTTGTAATTATCTAACAACGCGCTATAACAAATTAACGTCGTAAAAAAAGTAAATTATTAAATAAAATTGCAAAAAATGGAACATAGATTTAAATTACATCCATTAAGCGAATAAATAACTTATCAATATACCTAGTTAATAAAGCATGAAATTTAAAGGGCAATATGGTGAAAAGCTTATGGAGTGGAGAACGAATAAACCCATTTGTTAGGGCTATAGCTTGGGCTTTTATTATTTGTGGTATATTGTCTTTTAGCTCAATGATCTGATCCAATAGTTTTGGACACCTCATTAAGTGAGTAGAATAACTCACAGAGGTGAAAAATGACAAAAGTAAAAAAAGAAAGAAAAACCTATTCAATCGAATTTAAAGAAGAAGCTTTAAAATTAGCAAGCAAAGTAGGTGTAGCACAAGCTGCCAGAGAGTTAGGCTTATATGAATCCCAATTATACTATTGGCGCAGTGCAGCTCAGAAGAAAGCTTCTACTTCAGACAGAGAAATCACCTTATCAGCAGAAAATGCTAGGTTAAAACGCCAACTGGCTGAACAAGCCGAGGAGCTAGAAATCCTAAAAAAGGCGGCAACCTACTTCGCGAAAAATCAAAAATAGCACGTTTTGAATTTATGCACGAGCACCGTAAATCGTTTCATATTGTCCGATTGGCGTGTGTTCTGGGCGTTTCGCCAAGTGGGTATTATGCATGGTTAAAAGCAAGTCAACAGCCAAGTGAGCGCCAAAAAGCTCAGCAAGTTAGAGATGAAAAAATCAAAGTTGCTTTCGAAAACAGCAAAGAGCGAGATGGCGCAAGACGAATTCAGGTAGAACTAGAAGAGCAAGGCTATAAGCATGATGTTAAAACTATAATTAACAGCATGGACAGGCAAAACTTAGTCGCTAAAGCTGCACGAAAATTCAAAGTGACAACGGATAGCAAACACTCATTACCTGTTGCACCTAATTTGCTTGAGCAGAATTTTACAGCTGACGAGCCAAATCAAAAGTGGGCTGGTGACATTACGTATCTTATGACCAGTGAGGGTTGGCTTTATTTAGCTGTAATTATTGATTTGTATTCTCGTGCTGTCATAGGTTGGTCGATGAGTAACCGAATGACATCAGGCTTAGTCTGTGACGCATTACAACTGGCATTATGGCGTAGAGGGAAGCTAAATAATGTGATCGTCCATAGCGATAGAGGGAGTCAGTATTGCTCTCACGCCTACCGAGAATTGATTAACCAACACAGTTTAATTCAAAGCATGAGTCGCAAAGGAAACTGTTGGGATATAGATTATATACTTAGTCATACTGACAGTGAAGGTTTGACCCGTGCTGGGATTGAGCAAGTATCTTTGTGTTGACCTGTCGATCTTCATTAGTCAGTAATTCCATAACATTCAGTGCCAGTGACCTAATAGGAGCATTGTGTTGCATCATCTGTGTCCAGCCCTGATACTGAAACTGTGAGGGCTGAGGATATGAACCACTACGATATTTCTAATAATTTAACATTAGGCGTTGATACTCATTTAGATAACCATGTTGCTGTACTTGTTAACAACATCGGCCAAGTTATCGATACTCAAGAATTTACCGTTAATTCAAACGGCTATAGTCAACTGTATAAATGGTGCAAGTCATTTGGTACCGTTAATCAGGCAGGATTAGAAGGGACAGGCACTTATGGTGCTGGCTTATGCGGTAATACACCCTAAAAATAACTGACGTCAAAAGTAGAATTTTCTCGTAACATAAACGCAGGAGATTCTGCATGAAAACATCAAAATTTAGCGACAGCCAAATCCTGGCAATTTTAAAACAAGCGGAAGCCGGTGCGCCGGTTCCGGAGCTATGCCGCGAGCATGGCATGAGTTCGGCTACCTTTTATAAATGGCGCGCCAAGTTTGGCGGCATGGATGCGTCCATGATGGCCCGATTAAAAGAGCTGGAAACCGAAAATGCACGGCTTAAAAAGATGTATGCCGAGGAGCGACTAAAGGCTGAAATCCTCAAAGAGGCCATCGAAAAAAAGTGGTAAAGCCGTCGCGCCGACGGGAGTTGGCGCAAAAGGCGGTGCAAAACCATTCCATTGCCATCAAGTTAGCGTGTTCCTTGTTTGGGATTAGCGAAACCTGTTATCGCTATCAGGCCAAACTGAGTGACGAGAACGCGCTAGTTGCTGACTGGCTGCTTTGGCTAACGACAACTCACCGCAGTTGGGGCTTTGGTATGTGTTTTTACTTTTTACGTAATGTGAAACGTTTTGGCTGGAACCATAAGCGGGTGTTGAGGATTTATCGGGAGCTGGAGCTTAATCTGCGCATAAAGCCTAAGAAGCGCTTAAAACGGGATAAACCTGAAGCACTTGCTGTGCCTGAGTCGATAAACCAGTGTTGGTCTATGGATTTTATGCATGACCAGCTTGTTGATGGCCGCAGCTTCAGGCTACTCAATATCATTGACGATTTTAATCGTGAGGGTCTGGCGATTGAAGTAGACTTCTCGCTGCCAGCTGAACGTGTTGTCCGCACTCTCAATCAAGTTATTGAATGGCGTGGAAAGCCCAGGCAAATCCGCAGTGACAATGGCCCGGAATATATCAGTGCGTTATTGGCTGAGTGGGCTGAAAAACATGATGTTGAACTAAAATTTATCCAACCAGGCAACCCACAGCAAAATGCTTATGTGGAGCGGTATAACCGCACCGTTCGCTACGAATGGCTGAACCAGTATTTATTCAGCAGTATTGCCGAAGTGCAAGATCATGCGACAGAATGGCTATGGTTTTACAACAATGAACGACCAAACAAGGCAATTGGTGGCATACCACCGAAATACAAACAGGCTTTAATAACGCAACCTTCTACTTTTAGCGTCAATTAAAAATGGGTGTATTACCATGCAAGTTCTTGCAAGAGAAAGAAACTACTGTTTTTGAAGTTAATCGGCCTAATAGGGCTGTGAGAAGGTTAAGGGGAAAATCAGACCCAACGGATGCTGAAAATGCAGCTCGTTCCGTATTAGCTAATGAATCTACTGCCATCCCGAAATCTCATGATGGCATAGTTGAAGCGATGAGGTTTTTAGTTGTCGCAAGGAAAAGTTCAGTAAAATCTAAGACACAAGCAATGAATCAAATTCGAGCTTTACTTGTGACAGCGCCGGAGCATGTTCGTCAAAAATGCTATGTTCCTTCTAGCTATCAATGTGTTTTAGCTTGCAGGGAGTTAGAAGCGAGCCCAGGTAACTTACTTGAAGAAACATTAATATCAATGCTACACCTGTTATCAAAACGGTGGGAGATGTTGTCTCAGGAGCTAAAATTAATAGACAAGCAACTTAAAGCGCTAACCAGTTCAGCAGCTTCGACCTTACTAGAACAATACGGTGTTGGAAGTTATGTTGCAGCCACATTACTTGTTGCTGCTGGTGACAACCCTGAGCGCCTAAAAAAAGAAGCATCATTTGCGGCTTTATGTGGAGTCAGTCCTTTGGACGCATCTTCAGGGAAAAAGCAGCGACATAGATTAAACAGAGGTGGGGCAAGAGATGCAAATAATGCACTTTGGACTGTAGCCTTAATTCGTATGCGTAATGATTTTAGAACGAGAAAATATGTAGAAAAACGATCGTCAGAAGGTAAATCAAATAAAGAAATTCAGCGTTGTTTAAAACGTTATATAGCGAGAGAATTGTATCCAATTATTGTATCTGATTTATCAAAATTAACTTAACCTTGACATAGGAGCGTCAACGCTTGTGTGGAAAGCTTCTTTCATTCACTGAAGGTTGAAGCGATTCAATATGAACCAATAATGAACCGTGAAGCCATGCGCCAACAGGTTTTTGAATATATTGAAGTTGATTACAACAAGAAGAGAAGGCATAGTGCTCTTGGCTATCTCAGCCCAGAAAATTATGAACTATTAAACGTAGCTTAATGAAGTGTCCACTTTTAATGGTTCAGATCACAGAGAAAATTACCCACATAATAGGGCCAATAGATAAGTTAAAAGCTGCAATAAATGCAAATATGCCAAATACGACAGCTAATGGCTTAATCCCCTGATTAATAACGGCACAAGGTACTAATGGTCATTCATTATCGTTCAGCTCATGTCGGAAAATTTATTTTATTTGACTTAACTTTAAAATATGCTCTATTTTTTGTTTTTTGCCGCTCCATATATATTTATAATGGCCGGCTTGGACCGGTATAGTCACAGCTTTGGGTTTAAATGCAGCAACACATTCACCGCCTTTATCTCGAACACTATTATAAAGTAAACCATGACTACCAGCCGATCTTAAATTTTTTGCAAACTGTTGCGAGATTGAATAATCATCGCCATGCAAATACGAAAACGCTTCGCCTCGTATATCATGCAACGCCATCGCTACTTTATTAATATAACAACGCATTGTTAATTCGGTATCTGGCTCATTAGTGGCTGATAAAAATTTTTCGCGATGATAAATTGTTTCAGCAAATGCGGTATTTAAATCTTTCGCACCATAATAAATGCCATATTCAGTACCATCGGTAAATCTAGTTGCTGAAGATATGTGAGTAAAAGCGGCCATAACAGGAGAAGATCCTGGACCACAGATTCTTTCAGCAACTGGAACCAATGCCAAATCGCCAGCTTGCTCTTTTAACCGATCATTCGTTAACGACTCCAACGCCCAAACAATTTCAAGATCTTCAGGATTGGCAACGTTTTCAAATAAATCTATAGGTGGGAAATGACTAGGTACAAGTCGATGTAGCTTTTTCCAATTAGGCAACAGGGTTTTAACCTCGTTGGGCATCAAGGTATCTCCGCATATCACTTAAATGAATAATGCTGCCTTTTAACATAAACTCTAAGGCCGTTACATTATTAAATGCTTTATTCGGTTTTTGAGGCCAAGCATCAGCTTGAGATCTTGTCGGAAACAACACACCCAGAGCCTTATAAATACCCATAATGTAAGAAATACGTTCAAGTGTATCAACCGACAAACTTGAAACCTTGCCTTTTTTCCAATTATAAAAAGTTGATTCAGCAGGTTTACCAAGCAAAATTATCTGTTCTTTATTTTTAACATGCCATGCGTTCATGATATTAAAAAATACAGACAGAGCAACTTGAGCTGTTTTATCTGGATTTTGATCTAATACAACTTGATTTAATGCCGACATTTTCTCACTCTCCTAACTGGCTACCTTTATAAGGTTACTCCAAATATAGAGTTATTTCAAATATTGATTTTTTATGGAGTTTTTTTATAGAGCAAAAATAACTCACCTTTTTTGTCAAACGATTGTATTATTAAATTTGGGTGCTGTATCAACGAAAGTACATACACCCATCTTCGTATACCAATAAATTCATTATAATGTTAACAGCTAGATCACATGATAGATTTGGGGGCTATCGAGTCGCAAACTTAGCAGTTAATCCTTGCAATGTATGCGCTCTGTCGACTAAGTCCTCTGTTTGTTTTACATTGTCATTAAACTCGGTTTTGTTTTCGTTAATTTGCGCTGCTAATTCAACAATGTTTTGTGCAATTTCCTGAATGACGGTGCCCTGCTCGGTCGCCGATGTTGAGATAGAAGCGCTCATCTCTTTAATAATTGAAGCTGCATCGCCAATTAAACGCATGTCTTTGGACAAATCGTTCGCATCATCAATTCGGGCCAAAGTTACTTCCGCACCAACGTCTACCATACTTTCAGCTTTTTGGCTCTCTTCCTGCAATCGGCTGACGATACTTTCAATTTCTTCAGTTGATTTTTGCGTACGCGCAGCCAACTCTCTCACTTCATCTGCAACCACCGCAAAACCGCGTCCATCTTCACCCGCTCTCGCCGCCTCAATTGCTGCATTTAAAGCCAATAAATTAGTTTGCTCAGCAACCGCGCGAATAATTGCCACCACACTACTAATATCTTCACTGCTTTGACGCAAAGATCGCACAATGTTCGATGCGTCTTTCATTTGAGTGCCAAGGTCGGCTAATTTTTCCGCATTCTGCTTGGACAAATCTCGACTTTGAACGATTAAACGATCGATATTATCCACTTCTTTTTGGGTGTTAATTGTGCGCTCTTCAATATGTACTGCAGATGTCCCAAGCTCTTGCAGCGCTGCCGATAAAGTTTCAATATCACTACTGATTTTAAACACTCTATCTAAACTGCGTTGATTATTGCTCAGCAAATTATCGCTGGCATGATTGACACTTTGGCTAGTTTGAATCACTTCAATAACCAATGCGTTTAAATGCTCAGTAATGCTATTTAACATCTTGCCTATCGTACCAAATTCATCCGAGCCTGCATTTGAGATGTTCTCAGTTAAATCTCCGCTACTGACTTTTTGGCTAAATTGTGTCAGTCGTTTAATTGGCCGTCGTATCCCTAAAATCATCACAAAACTAATCACTGCGGTGATAATCACTGAAATGACACCCGCCACTATCAGCCACTGAGTTGCCGCTTCATTATCTTGTTTACTTTGTCTTGCGTTTTGCATGGTTTTTTGGTTTATCCAACCCGCAAATTTATCGATTTTTGCCAGATCTTGCGTCCAGCTATCGCGATATTCTGCTAACCGTGTAACCTGAACATCACGGGCCATTAGGTAACTCACCGCAGTTGGTAACATACCACTTTGGTTTAATAACGACTTTTCCATTTTCTCGATTAACCCAGAGAGATCCTCAATCGGAAACATGGTTTGATACGTTAATATTTCTAGATTGGTTTTTAACGTCGTCATGGTATCAGAGGCTGTGGGTATCAACGTTGGATAAACGTCAGGATCTTGAGTAACCGCAACCATTTCTGTCAAAGCCCGAATGCGGTCTAATCCATCTTTAATCGCCATTAATGACGATAACCAGATAAAACTTTCGCTATTCAAATCTTTTAATTTTAGTTCTATCAATTCATTAACCTGATGCCATTGAGTTAAAAAATCGATTTGTTTGTCCTGCAATTGTAAATCTAAGCTCAGTACTTTTTGATTTGCCGATATAAGTGTTTTTTGAGCGGTGAAATCCGGCTTTACATCGCTTAACTGCATATCACTATTTGTAAATAACAGACCAACATTTTTAATAAGTTTGCCCGTCAGTTGTTCGAGCTGTTCATCCTCTTTTTTTAGTTGTTCTTCTAGTCCTGTCTGTTCATGTTTTGAACGTGTGAGGTAGTGCTGGAGGACTTTGTTGTCCACTTTTTGGAACGTCTCTCGCATATCCGACAGATTAAGTAGCAACTCGGTTGCATGTTCTGAAAACTGATTAAAGCGATAACTGATACTCTGGCTATTTTGCACACCCGCCGCTATAACAACAATAATCACAAGGGCTAAAAAGCTAAAAACGGCTGAAATCTTAAACTGTAGTGTCATCGTATTTACTCCGTCCAACCTTTGTATTGCTTCACATTTGTTTTATTGACCAAACTTGGATCAATCAAAAACACTTTTTGAGAAAGTTTCTTACCATTTTTAAGCTGATAGCCAAGCTCTACCGCTTTTTCAGCCATCAAATCCGGATACTGTGCAGCCGTAGCACTTACCAGCGCATTGTAGTTTTTTAACGCTTCTTGCATTATTGGCGCACCATCCACTGAAGTGATAACAATGTTTCGCTTACCCTGATTTTGTGCTTCAAGTTCAGCACCAATTGCACTTGGGTCATTAATTGCAAATACACCACTGATTTGTGGGTAACGCGATAAAATAGATTTCATCGCTTGCTCTCCACCCACTTGACTGCCCTGCCCTTGCGCTTCAATTTCTGCTAATTGAATACCCGGTGCCGCAGCCAAAGCTTGTTGACACCCTGTCACTCTATCGACAACAGCTGACACATTTGGTCCGTTGATAATCGCAACCTGACCATTACCCGATAATTGTTTGACTAAATATTCGCATGCCAAAAAACCGGCTTTAACATTATCTGTCGCTACGGTTGCAACGGCACCTTCTGCTGAAACATCTACCGCAATAACTTGCGTGCCTTTGACAATAGCCTTGCGTATATCTTTCGCTAACGCTTGTTGTTCGGCCGCCGTAATGACAACAATATCTGCCTTTCGCTCAACCAGTTGGTTTAATTGCTTACTTTGTCTATTTACTGAGTAGTCACTGGATACAACCATGATATCGACTTTACCATTGGTCAGTTGATCCGCTTTTCGTTTTGCACCTTTTACTATTTGCAGAAAAAACGGGTTATTCAAATCGTTAATCGCGACACCAACTGTTAACTCTGCTTGTGCTTTTTGACTGAATGTTAAAATAAACATGCCCACAATCAGTACTAAATGTATACCTAACCTTTTATACCGCATAATTTACCCATGCATGAGAATTTGTAAATAAAATGTACAATCAGTATAGATGAGGGAAACAACGTTGTCATTGTTAATTTTGAAAAATAACGAAATATAAAGAATTGTCACTTAAACCAGACTGTTAGAACTGAATAATGTTTAAACCATAAATTACCAGATTATTTTGACGATAAACAAGCACCTTTATAATTCGTTCATTGTTCGATTTATCAGGGCAACATAGTAAAGCTTGATTATTTAATTCAACTTAGTTGGTCAGGCGAAAACCTGGTAAAACAGGTTTTAGTCCAGCTAAAAGATTACCTTGCTAATACAGGCTAAACTCACCCAGCCACCAGCTATTAGCGTTTTTCAACTGGTATTAGCACCCCAATTTTCGCGCGTACTAGAAGCAAAGCTAATCTTGATGGTTTTGGTTTGTGTGAACAGCTTAGATACGCCGAGGTCAAAGCAAAAGTTGAGTCGATTCAGGTGCAAACAGTTCGGCTAAGCTTCTTCAAGTTTAGCTTTTTGCGTAACGAATAATAAAACCTTATAAGCAACTTCAGAGCAATGAATTTGGTATTTCACTTATTTCATTTCGAATTATATAAAGCAAAGCATTGATGATGTTGCCATCATCAAACTGGTTAAATGATCAGTTGTTAAAGTTTTGTTATTTGTGTATTATTTTTGACAACGTTGTAAATAAAACTATTATAATAAATCAAAGGAGGGAATGAAGTTAGGCGAAACACAACATTTATCTGCCTGTAGTCGTTGGCAAATCTTAAAAATAAGAGAGTCTGATATGAATTTAGTAATACACACAAAAATTATGACTAGAACAGGACTTCTATCACTCGCTTTAGCTGGGATAAACTCAGCACTAGCAGCACCACAACTTACACAACAACCAGAAACAGAGGGCTCTGCGCTCTTTGTAAATAGTAATTCTCCCACACAAAAGATTGCCGGATTTGAGTTTTGTTGCGGCCAATACAATACCTACCAAGAACATACATTTACAAACGCAACAGGCGCTTTTTTGTATTTAGATGGCGGCCATTGGAAAGACAGTTTTGCAGGTGTTGTAGGCGATCGTTTATTCGCAAGCTTTGGTTCGGGATATTTTTCAGAAGGCGGAAATAGCAGCTACTTTGGTTATGACGCAACCGGTAGTATCGATAGCCCAACATTCACTATCATTAATGATTACATCAATTTTAAAATTGGCGGTGGCAATAACAATTACACAACCGCTAACGCCACAGCCGCTGTATTGCTGTTAAACGGACAAGTTGTGCGCCATGCGACCGGGCAAAACCGTGACAATGCAATTGCATGGCACACTTGGGATGTTAGCGACCTACAAGGCCAAACAGCGTCAATACGTTTAATTGACAATCATTCTGATAATGGCGTCGACAACGTGCTTCCCTATTTACTCGCGGATGAGTTTAGAACTGCAAATCTCGCTGCTGCAATGCCAACCACACAAGATTACGTGCAACCTGAACTCGTGGGCGAAGCTTTGTTTGTTAATGCCAATAATACAACACAAGATATTGCCGGATTTGAGTTTTGCTGTGCAGGTTATGATAGTTTTTCCCAACACAATTTTGACAACGTTGTAAGCGATCTGGCTAACTTAGATGGTGGTCAATGGGCGGCTAACTACAACGGCGCAATTGGTGACAGGGTATTTTCCAGTGCAGGTGATGGGTATCAAGATATCTACGATACCAGTATTGAGCCTATAGGCGAGCAAGCCACTGGTAGCCTAGATTCACCAGAATTTGTAATTAACAAATCCTACATTAACTTTTTATTAGGGGGCGGCAGCAACCTGTTTGATGCGGCCAATCCAACCTCTGCTCTGTTGATTATAAATAATCAAGTCGTCCGCCAGGCCAGTGGCGACAACTCAACAGACTTAGTTTGGCATAGCTGGGATGTTGACGAATTTATCGGTCAAACAGCACGCGTTCGTTTATTAGACTACCACCCTGCTGATAATTCAGATGCAAGCATTCCATACTTACTTGCCGATCAATTTCGCGCAGCAGATATTCCTGCCACACAAAATATATCAGGCGAAATAGATTATTCGGCCGCACCAATCGCAAGCTCTCCCGCAAGTGAAGGACAAGCAGCCTTTAGCTCAAGTAAATTTCCAACGACTCATATTGCAGGTTTTGAGAACTGCTGTTTCAACTATGACACATACCATGCTTTTAACTTTTTAGCCTATGGTGATTTTGTAAGGTTTAACGGCGGCCAGTGGGCAGACGGCATCGCTAACAATGTGGGTGATCGCATTTTTGCCAGTTATGGCCAAGGTTATGCAAACAACGCCGATACGGCAGGCACTTGGTATGGTTGGGAGGCGACTGGTCGTCTATTATCTCCTAAATTTACTATCGAAAAACCTTACATTAATCTATTAACCGCAGGCGGTACAAATACCTTTGAGTCTGACAACGCAACTGCAATTGTTTTACGTGTAAACGGCAAAGTTGTTCGCCAATCTACGGGTAATGGCTTAGAAACTGAACTTGAATGGGTTTCTTGGGATACAACTTCTTTAATCGGTCAACAAGCTATGATTGAAATTATCGACCAACATGACAATACAGTAAGCGATGGTAGTTTACCCTTTATTTTAGTCGATGAAATTCGTCAAGCCGATAAAGCCGCGGTTGCCCCACTCACCTCGTCTATTGTCAGCCAAATTGACGGCCATAAAGTAGCATTGCAACTGAATATGGGGGATGCGAATCCGTATTATGAAAATGGCGAATTTTATATCTACTACTTGCAAAACTCAGCTTACCATTCTTGGTATTTGTCTAAAACAGACGATTTATTAACAGGCACTTTCTCCGAAGAAATTATCCCAGCGTCTGGCGACAGTACTGCACAAGATAGATGGATTGGCTCTGGTAGTGTAATGAAAGACCAAAACGGTCAATATCACTTATTTTATACCGGCCACAATAAAGACCACTATCCGGTTGAAGCGGTGATGCATGCCGTTGCAACTGACAATACCTTGAAAAATTGGCAAACCATTGATGAACATACATTCACAGGTTCAAATGGCTATAGCGATTATGATTTCCGCGACCCATTTGTATTTTGGAATGAAGACGAGCAACGTTATTGGATGCTGATTACTTCACGCTATAACAACCAAGCGGCTATTGGTTTATATACTTCAACCGACTTAGCCAGTTGGACCGCTCAACCACCACTGTTTGCTGAAACTTCGCCATTAAACTTAGAAGTACCAGAGTATTTTGAATTTGCTGATACGCCATTTGTGGTTTATTCCGACCAACGCAATGAGTCGCCAGTAGTTAAATATTTAATTAAGCAAAATAACCAATGGGTTAAACCAAACTTTGATGCACTAGACGGCCGCTATTTTTATGCAGCCCGTTCAGCTGGGCCTGAAAGTGAGCGTTTATTGTTTGGTTGGGTACCACACACAGACGGCCGAAACGATGGTGCAGCGCCAAGCTGGGGTGGTGATTTATTAGTGCATCAGTTGCATAAACACCCAAGTGGTGAACTTGCTGTAAAAATGCCAGAAAAACTAATTAACCAGTTAGATAACAGCATGCCACTCAGTTTAAGCTGGACTCAAGGTAACGCGCAATTGCAAAACAACACCGCAACCTTAACTGCAAATAGCGCACTAACCCTAGCGGCAAGTGAGCAACCTAACCGTATCCAGTTTAACCTTGCCAGCACCTCAGCTGATGCAGTTTCAGGCATTCAATTTAGATTACCTGTCAGTGGACAAGCGGACAAACTTGCATACCTAAAACTTGACCCAACTAGCAGTACAGCCAAGTTTTATTTTGCGGGCGATGAACAAAACACGGCCAACCCGAGCGTCACTATCCCTTTCAACATGCAGTCTGGAGTACATGTTGATTTATGGCTCAATCCACAATCGGGTGTGGGTGCTGTCTACTTAAACCACTATCGGGCGCTCAGTTTTCGCCTATATGATTTAGCCCAATATCAAATTGGTCTATTTAGCGAAAACCGTGATGTCACGGCTAGCGGTTTTACTCGCTTTAACGATTAACCCCTCCTAAAGGGAGATTAGGTGTCCCATCACCTAATCTCCTAATTCACAAAACGGAAACAAGCATGAAAAAAAACAACACTCACTTATTAATGGGTATTCTTTTTAGCAGCAGCTTATACTCAACAGCTGCATTAGCCGAGATACCTATAACGGAAAATCCGGAGCAATCAGGCACTAACCTGTTTTTTAGACCTGCCGAACCTTGGCAAAACATTTCTGGCTTTGAATTTTGCTGTGGTGGGTTCGATTCTTACCAAAAACATGGCTTCAGCCAAGCAAGCGGTGATTTTGTCAAACTCGATGGCGGTCAATGGGCAGCTGGCATTGCAGGCTCAATCGGAGACAGAGCATTCGTCAGTTATGGTGATGGCTACGAAGGTGAATGGGACAACACACCAGAGCATATCGGTTGGCATGCAACGGGTTCAATAAGAAGCCCAGAATTCACAATAGAACAAAACTACATTAACTTTAAAGTAGGCGGCGGCAGCAACCGCTTTGACCACATCAATGCAACCTCAGTTGTATTAGTCGTTAATGGAGAATGGGAGCGCCATGCCAGCGGCCAAAACATTGAAAACCAGTTAGATTGGCAAACGTGGGACGTTAGCGAATTTATTGACCAAAATGCATACATCTTATTTTTAGATATGCATCCTGCCGATGGTTCTGATACCTCACTTGCGTATTTACTGGCAGACGAATTTAGGGCTGATAACGCGGCAGCCGTAGAACCTTCTATCGCTAACTGGGTTAACCCAGCTAATGCCGGCGTAGCACTGTTCACGCCCGATAATTTAGCTGATTTCGAATTTTGTTGTGCAGGTGCCGGTACATATGCAGCTCATGGTTTTACCAATGCAACAGCTGACTTTAACAAATTAGATGGTGGTTTTTGGGCTGCTGACATAAGTGGAGCAATTGGCCAGCGGATATTTTCAAGTTACGGTGACGGTGCAATTGATGAGCAGGGTAATATTGCACAACTTGGTGGCGAAGCAACCGGCACATTAGATAGCCCTGAATTTACCATTAATCATAATTTTATTAATTTTTTAGTAGGCGGTGGCAGCAACCGGTTTGACGCGGCTAACGCAACCTCTGTTGTACTTTTAGTGGATGGCGCAATAGTTCGACACGCCAGTGGGAATAACCAAGCAAACAAACTCAGTTGGGCCAGTTGGGACGTCAGCGAATTTTTCGGTAACACCGCACAACTTAGATTTATCGATATCCACCCTGATGACAAATCAGATAATACTCTACCGTATCTTTTAGCTGATGACTTCCGTGCAGCAGATAGCCCAGTTGTAACCCCCGATGCAGACAGTGTCGTTAACCTAGCCGCTGAATTGATTTACGAATCGCCAGAGCTTGCAGGTGAAGCAGCCTTCTCGCGCTTAAACCACCCGCAACAACATATCGCCGGTTTTGAATTTTGTTGTGGTGGGTATGATGCCTATCATCAACATAACTTTCTAGCGACAGGTGATTTCATCCGTTTTGACGGTGGTTTATGGGCAGACGGTATCGCTAACCATGTGGGTGATCGCATTTTTGCCAGTTATGGCCAAGGTTATGCAAACAACGCCGATACGACAGGCACTTGGTACGGTGGCGAAGCGACAGGACAATTAATTTCGCCCGAATTCACCATTACACAACCTTACATTAATCTATTAACCGCAGGCGGTACAAATACGTTTGCGTCTGACAATGCAACCGCAGTTGTGCTTAGAGTCAACGGCAAAATTGTTCGCCATGCTACCGGTAACGGCTTAGAAACAGAGCTAAATTGGACTTCGTGGGATACAAGCGGATTATTCGGTCAACAAGCTGTGATTGAAATTATTGACCAACATGACAATACAGTAAACGATGGTAGTTTACCCTTTATTTTAGTCGATGAAATTCGTCAAGCCGATAAAGCCGCGGTTGCCCCACTCACCTCATCTATTGTCAGCCAAATTGACGGCCATAAAGTAGCATTGCAACTGAACATGGGGGATGCGAATCCGTATTATGAAAACGGAGAGTTTTATATCTACTACTTGCAAAACTCGGCTTATCATTCTTGGTATTTATCTAAAACAGATGATTTACTAACGGGTACGTTTACTGAGGAAGTTTTAGCCGCATCGGGCGACCATACCGTGCAAGATCAATGGACTGGTTCAGGCAGTGTAATGAAAGACCAAAACGGTCAATATCATTTATTTTATACCGGCCACAATAAAAACCACTATCCGGTTGAAGCTGTGATGCATGCCGTTGCGACTGACAATACATTGAAAAATTGGCAAACCATTAATGAACATACATTCACAGGTTCAAATGGCTATAGCGATTATGATTTCCGTGACCCATTTGTATTTTGGAATGAAGACGAGCAACGTTATTGGATGCTGATCACTTCACGCTACAACAACCAAGCTGCGATTGGTTTATATACTTCAACCGACTTAGCCAGCTGGACTGCGCAAGCACCTCTATATACCGAAAACTCGCCATTAAATTTAGAAGTACCAGAGTACTTTGAGCTTGCTGATACGCCATTTGTGGTTTATTCCGACCAACGCAGTGAATCACCTGTTGTTAAATATTTAATTAAGCAAAATAACCAATGGGTTAAACCAGATTGGGATGCACTCGATGGCCGCTATTTTTATGCAGCCCGTTCAGCTGGGCCTGAAAACGAGCGCCTATTGTTTGGTTGGGTACCACATACAGATGGCCGCAATGATGGCGCCGCAGCGCAATGGGGTGGCGATTTAATCATGCACCAACTGCATAAAAAACCAAATGGTGAATTAGCGGTTAAATTTCCGGATAGATTGAAGGCGCAGTTCAAAAATACCTTGCCGTTGAAGGGTCAAAGTGATTCCAACTTAAAATTGCGACCTAAACAAAAAACGTTTTTCGCTGCCCATGCCAATAAAAACTTATTGGAATTCTCGAGCAAAAGTAAAAACCCGAATGCAAAACTCGCGATTTTACTGCGTAATAAAAGCGAGAAAAGTACCTATAAGCTGCTTTTAAACAGTCGTAAAAACACAGTTACTTTAATACAAAAGATTAACAGCGTACGTACGGTTTTAGCGGATGTTAAAGTTAACCTAAACCCTAGAAACGGTATTAAACTGCAACTTTATTCTGATCCAGTTAATGGCATCGGCTCGCTCTATATAAATGAAGATAAAGCGCTCACATTTCGTTTATATCAACTCAAAGATTACACAGTCGGTATAAAGGCGAAAAAAGGCATGTTAGAAGTTAGCGAACTATCCCGAATCGCTTTATAGCTATTGTAAAAACAAACAAGGTAGCCAGTTTTGGCTACCTTGTTTAGTGAGTGATGTTGACGTATGTGCCAGAAACGGAAATTAGCTCATTAATTTACAATGTCAGTTGGCAGGTGTTAAACAGACCTTTAACCAGCTCAAATTTTGCATCTTTGGTAGGTTGTGGTAAGCCGGAGGCGCACCCAACATTTGTGCATATTTTATATAATTATTAGGATATTCGTTTGGCTCCACCTATCCAAACAATATTTAGACAAAGCTAATTCAATAGAAGCAACAAGCAAGACCGGCCCCCAATTTTCTGACTCGCCTCTGCCCCATTAAGTGTTAACGTAAATATCCTAAGGGCGGCCAAAATCAATAAAAGTCATTTATCCAGCTCAGTAGTTCAAAAATAGTGAGGCATAACCATTGGTGTTGACATACCTCCACTTATTTATAACTATATATCAATTAGAGCTATACAAGGAAGTACACATTATTTCTAACACTGCGCCACACTCAGCGATCTCAAGCTACAGCGGTTTTATATATCAAGGAAAAGTCGCACTTTTACACTGTTTAAAGCTAATCGCTGACAATGTAACTGACGTACAAAATTATGAGCTTCAAATAGATAGTTTAGATGACTTTGCAATACTCAGAAATGATCTTGTTGTATCTCTTCATCAAGTTAAAGCAAAACGAGACGACCTTTTCTCTAGTTACAAAGAAGACTTTGACAAACAAAAAAACAAACTTGTTGAATGTCAGGGAAGTCAGGCTTACTTTCATGTTTCAACTCCATTGAGAAGTATTCCTGAAACATTTAGTGATGACTATCCTGATAGCCAAATCTACAAATACATATATGACGATAATAGCGAAAAAGCACATTGCCCTTTAAGTGAAATAAATCAACTTATAGAAGTGATGCTAAAGAAAGCCTTATCTACACTTAATGCAGACGAATATAAACTGGAACCAAGGTACTTAGAATTAAACCGTACATACTTAGAAGAAATCATCTGCACTCTAGTAATTGCTATTCATAGTGACATACAAGAAAAAGGGTTACCACAGAACCAAACAGCCTATGACAAAAGAGTAGCCTTTGCTGTACTTCTAGAGGCGTTAAACCAAGATATTCAAGAATCAGTGAATCAAAGCTCTAAATATTGGACGTTTTTACTGAAAGCTGAGTTTGGGGAGTGTTTAAATGAGTTTTGCCAAGACCAAGAGCCTCAATTGAGCATCTCTAAACTAGAAAAACTAGCATATTTAGCTTGTAAAATTAACTTACTCGATGACCAACAAATTCTCAGTTTTAGTTCTTCTATAGTTCCGCACAAAAAAATATCTACCACTAATACCAGTATGCTCAATTATAAAAACGGTACTTTCGATAAACTCGATTTAAAACGTGGCTTTTTTAATTTACTAAAGAGCATTAACAATGATGACATTGTATACGGTGATAGCGGCAGAAATTATTGGCTTCAAGGTGAAGTTAAATATTATCCTACCGCTATCTTTGAGAATGAGGATTACGGCGACGATGTATGCAAAGAAATTTTAGAAGCATGTATGGCGCAAGAAGAAGACCAATTTTTTGAGCGAGACTTTTTGGTCAATCAATTCATTGATCGTCCAAATATTCTATCTCCATCCATAAGCTCTAAATATACAGCTTTAGACGATGAACAATCCCCTCAACACAAAATTCTAAATTTCAAAAAAATTTCTTTAATATCCAGAGACAAAGCTAAGGAATTGCTAGATGAATGAAATAGTTTCAAAGATTTTTGAGTTATTTGACTACAAACCAGTAGAAAATGAAATCAAAATTCGTTTTGAGTCAATTCTATATAAATCTCAAAAAATTGAAGATTATTGGCTTGTGTACCAAGGCTCACCTGATTCGCTATTAGAAGAAGGTATACAGTCTAACTTACTTAAGAATTCAAAACGTTTATGCGCAGACGACGCTCTTGATAAAAACATTAACTTACTTTGTTTATGGGAGTGCCACAACTTTACTGAAGAAAACATCAAGACAGCACACCTAGTTGAAGAAGATTTGTACTTCTTTAAAAAGTACATACTGTACTATACACATAATGAAATGAACGAGTTATACCAGCAAATAAAAATGCTTGGCATTAATTCCACTTTTCGTGAGCTACCATTAAAACCTGATTTTTTTGAAAGTTATAAAAGCTTATCTGACTTTTTCAACGAGGGGTGGCAAGCTCTACTGTATCGAATATGCATCAAGTTGACTTTTATTACGTTAAGTCAAACCGAGAATGAACAGCTTACCAATTTAAGTGAGATGATTGAGGGGGAAGTTGCCAATCAAACTTTGAACAAATACGAAAATATGCTTAAGCAAATTAAAGATATTGATAATTTAGATCCAGACGAGCTTCTTAATATATTGGAAAAAGCAGTTCCACATGAATAAGTTCAAGTTACGTAGAGTGACGTTAAGTAACTTCAAAGCTTTCAGAACAAAAACAGTCAATATTGAAAGTGATAATTTATCTTTATTGGACGGGCCGAATGGCTTTGGAAAAACAACATTTTTTGATGCTTTAGAATTACTACTAACAGGAAAAGTAGAGCGCTATATTCGTTGGGATCGAACAGTTGAAAATCAAAGAAAGAACTTTGGTCGGCACCCACTACTTTTTAAAGATGCAAAAAGTAACGAAAGTCTAACTGTTGAAGTGGAACTAACAAATAGTTCCGAAACAATAATAATTAAGAGGGAAGCTTCTGCCGCTGCTCTAAACAGCAATAGGAGAGTTTCAGATGGTCAGTTTGACTTATACAAAAAAAGCACTAATGGCTGGAAATTAGTCGAAAATAATAAACAGTTTATTGAAAATATATTTGGAGATAATTTTCTAAAAAACTATGCGGTCATGCACTATATCCAGCAAGAAGATAATACCTTAATACTGAAATCTAACCACACCGATAAACAAGACAAAATTAACCATTTATTTAATGTCGCTGAGTTTCAAGCAAAGGAAGACAAAATTGCTTCAGCCATGAGACTACTGAGTAAGCTTAGGGGAAGAAGGGTCGATGATAATATTAACAATCTAGAAAATCAAATAATCAAGGAAAAACAACAGCTGTCCTCACTACCAGAACCTGTTGAATATAAAAGGTTAATTAATATAAAGGAGCTTCCTTGGGATAGCGAGCAGCTTTCAGATAACGTTAGTATTTTACGGTCTTGGTTAACAGAAGATAGTGAACTATCACGATTAAGATATTTAATAGCTAGAAAACAAACATTTAAAGACTATAGATACAATTTAAAGCTTAAAACTGAATTAGCTATTTATAACAAAAAACAAGGCGGTGATACAGATCGAGCATTGTCACCTCTTTTGCAATTTAGTCATCGTTTGCATCTAATACCTTCCCTAAGAGAGCAGCTAAATTTATTGGCGCTGGCAGAAAACTATCTGGTCAGCATTAGTTCTGGCGTTATTCAAGCAATAGAGAACAACAAAGCAATTCCAAATGAGAAATTATTCGTGGAGTTTCTACCAAAAATTAGCTTAGAAAGCTTTAAAGTTGAAATTCAAACACTATCGACTTTAAACAGCTCAAGCACTCAACTAGAAAAAACTCTTAATTCTATTAAAAGTTTACATTTGGAGTTAACAAAAGAGCACAAGGTATTGATCGAACAAACGAATAAAGAAGGTGAAGTTTGTCCTACTTGTGGTCACCCTTGGGAATCTCATAAAGAACTAATTTTACAATTTGAAAAGCAACAGATCAAAATAAGTGATGAATTAAATAAAATAAGCGGAGACTTCTCTAAAAAGCTCGATGCCATTAACAATAATTATATTCAACCAATTAAGTCTAATCTGCTAAATTTTATTGAATCATTTAAAGATAGAAAAGCATATATAGAAGAAATTTGTGCATTGGAAGACAACCAAATTTCTTATTTACATCAGCTAGTTAACAAATATAAACAATACGATATCGATATTACTGAATATGCCGTTGAGGATTTTCAACTTGATGTATCTGACAATCTCAGCCAACTCAAGAAAACAGTTAATAGATTGATGCGAGATATTGATTACGACTTAATTGAACAAGACTTTGATTATTTGTTTCAAGAAGTTTTATCCAACAGTGAACAAGCCTTAGATGAAATAACCTTACATGACCTAGAGTTGAAAAATTCCTATATCAGATACTGCTACTTGTTATCGCAATACAAGAACTTGCAAGTAAAAGAAAAAGAGTTAGAGCTACAGAAGAAAAAGTTGGCTTCTGTTAATACCCACTACGAACAATTAAAAAAACTGAAAAATGTTTATACAAGCTCTATAAAAAAATACATTACAGATGTATCACAAGGAATCGAAATTTTATTCCATATCTATACAGGTAGACTTCTACAAAACTATAGCCAAGGTCTGGGATTGTTCATTGACCACACTGGAGACTCAATATCGTTTAAAGAGCAATCTAGTTCAGACATTGATGCGCTCTTCTCTATGAGTTCTGGTCAGCTATCTGCTCTTTCCATTGCATTTACCCTTGCTTTAAATCATAAATACGCTCAAAACAATCTAATGCTTATTGATGATCCCGTTCAAACAATGGATGAAATAAACATGTCTGCTTTTATCGATTTGCTTAGGTACGAGTTTAAAGACAGGCAAATATTAATTTCAACTCATGAAGATCACACATCAGCTTATTTTAGATATAAGTTTTTAAAAGCTGGTTTAGAGCGCGGTAGAATTAATTTTATGCAGCAAATTCGTGAAAACAACTAACTTTGATTTCAAATTGAATCATTTGAATACGCATGATGCACACTCGAAACGAAGCGAGCATCTTACAACTTGCTCAATTAGTGTTTCGGCATTCGCTGACTCATTTCTGTCCAAAAATGAATTTGAACGAATTTCTACTCCTCGCTCAAAGCAGAATTTCGTTTTATTGGGCTCAACTATTTAATTTACGATTTGGCTTATTTTATGAAAGATGTAATTAAGACAAAACACTCCATTCAGCGCGATTATGATAACCGCGCCGAATAGGTATTTTATTAGGATGGATCTACCAAATAGATTTTAACTGACTGATTTGCCAATTTGTCACTAGGCTGCTTTGCTCAGATTGTAAGTGAATTTGGTTAAAAGGTTTGTTAGGAAAAACCAACGAAGTAATGATCGATTTACCGTCTTCAACAAATACTTCTATTGACGAATCATCTTGAACAATTCGAACTGAATAATTCTGTTTAGTTGAAATAGCTGCAACTTGTACCATCGGAAAGTCTTCGTCAAACCTTTGCCCGCTTGGATTCTAACAACCGACAAACTGCCTGTTTTACTATTTGTTGTGATTCTCTTCCTGTAGCACTTAAAATGAAAAAAGCTAACGCTCATCTTTGAGCGTTAGCCATGTAAACGAACAAATTTAACTCGACTATTTTGAGCTACTGCTTAAATGCAGATGATCAAAGCTGACAAAGCCGCAGCCGCCTGGTTCTTCATCAAACACAACCACTTGCACAAATTGCTCAACATAATCACTTAAGTCGATTGTTTGCCAATGCTGATCACCCAGTACCCGAGAGTCAGCGCAGGAATTTGGTGTATATTGTGCGATTACTGCATCGTTTGCTGGATTGATGACTTTTAAGCCAACAGGCGCACTGCCATTGCCCCCTGACATTAAAAAGTTCAAGTGCGGTCTAGCTGCATCTATTTTAAATGTCGGAGAAGTTAATGTACCCACTGGCTGATCACAACCATTCGCATTGTTGTTTAATTCACAGGTACTCACCGCATTTGTGCCCACTTTAGCCGCATCATTAAAACTGGTCGTGCCAGCCCAAGCCGTGTCATCTGCTGGGTTTGCAAAATCCCCTGTTACAGACCAACCATCTGCTAACATTGCAGTTGGGCTGTCAAAACTGCCGATAACCTGTGTAAAAGAATCAGCATTCACAGTGATATTGGTAAGTGTTTGATCTGGGTTGGCTTCAGCGTAATCCGTTGCAACAAAGTTAAAATCAACATAGTTTGGATCAATTGCTTCACCAGACGTTAAATGAATATGATCAACACTAATAAACCCACAGCCGCCGGTTTCATTATCAAACACCTCTACTTTAACTTGTTGACCAACATAAGCAGATAAATCAATGGTTTTCCAATGACTATCATTTTTTACGTAAGCATCGCCGCACGTACCCGGGTTCAAACGCGTTAACTCAGCATCTGAGGCATCCAACACTCGAATACCGACATCATTTGTCATTTCTGCGTTACCACCAGAAATAAGCAATGCCAACATTGACTGCTCGGCAGTTACATCAAATAAAGGCGAGGTCAATGTCCCCGTACTGGCATCACAAGGATTACCATTTAACTCACAACTTGTTGTACCACCCGCACCCACTCTGGCTGAATCAGCCGCATTTGTGGTTAAACCGTGCCATGCAGTGGCTGATCCAGGGTTAGCAAAATCACCGGTAGCAACCCAACCATCTGAAATCATTGCTTGCGCATCATCAAATGAACCAATGACATTTGAATCAGAATCTTGATATGGCAAGCTTACACCGTATGTTAAATTGGCACTTTGCTCTGCCGTTAAGGTTACCGTGCCACCATCAAGCATAGTGTCACTTTTAGCTGCATCACTTTGGAACAAGTGATCAAAACTAACAAACCCGCAGCCGCCTGATTCTTCGTCATAAAATTGTGCTCGAATATTTGCGCCTTTTAATGCACTGGCCTGAATAACTGTCCAATCATCATCACCATCAATATTTGCAGGGCCACAACTCGCTGGTGAATAGTTATGTAATAAATTACCTGCAGTATCGAGTACTCGAATACCAACAGCCTTGCTATTGTTTTCACCACCGGCGAGCAAGGTATATAAGTTGTCTTTCGTTAAGGTGAATATTGGCGAGGTTAAACGACCAGTGCTTTGGTCACATCCTTTGGCATTGCCGTTCATTTCACAGGTACTGACTGCTGCATCACCTATTTGCGCTGATGCACTATTTGTTGTTGTCCCCCGCCAAGCGCCTTCAGTAGCGGGGTTTGCAAAATCACCAGAAGCTGACCAGCCTTGTGCTAGCGTGGCCTGAGCGCCATCAAATCGCCCAATAACTAAGGCATTGCTTTGCCCATCAACTGGCAAAGTTGCGTTAAATACTTTGTTGGCTTTAAACAAAATAGAAGTCGACATAGCCGCTTGGCCAAACAATTCAGGATCGGCTTGGCTGAAGGCATCAGCTGCGATCCTGAAGGTCACCAACTTATCTTGGTTTCCATAGCTTTCAGCAGTACCGGTAATTTGAATATCGACTTGATTGTTGGCGACTCGAGTCAAGGTGAAATCTAAACCTGTCGGTAAGTTTTGCGCTGTCCAATGTGATTTATCAACCAGATCAACAAAAGTGTTATTGGTTAAAGCAACTGAAATAGTCTGACCACTTTCAGAACCTTCGCTGATAGTCGCTTGCGCATCACCATCTATGGTTAACGCTGCAGACGTTACCGCTTCAACTTCTGCGTTAATAGTTGGGCCGAATCCCCTAACGTCTGCCGGAACAGGCATAGAGACAAACTGATCTGCCGCAATACTCAACTCGATATTAGAAATATTGACATCAAAGTCATCACTCGAATTGCCAGATAGCGTTATTTCAGCTGTCGTGTCGTCAATACGGTTAACACTGCCTAAACTGACGCCATTTGGTAAATTGATAGCTTGCCAGTTATTAATATCTAGAGTTTGTGCAAATGTATTATTAGTCACGCTAACTGTAATAACTTCGCCGTCTTCTTTTTCTTCAATAATGCCATCCGTGTCTGCTGTTGCTGAAATAAAAGTTCGTCGATTCTGCATATCCGCCAATTGATATACCTGAACCTCGGTAAACTCAGTATCCGCTGCTTGCGAATAAAGCGCGATGTGATTGCTGTCATCTTTTGTTGGATAAACCCTAAAAGAAAAGGCCGCTTTGTCGTTGATAAATACATCTACTACTGAACCATCAACAAATATATGGAATTTTTCTGGTTTACCAAATGCCGTTTCGTCATAACTGCCGGCTTGTTCGGTGAGCTCAAACGCACTGTCTGAAGTGGTTGATTTTGTTTTATCCAAAACAATGTTTTTATTCACTGCATCGTAATAAATAACGGTTTTTTCTTCGCCGTCAGCAGACGCAGCAATAACCACACCGTATTTGTTCGCTGTATCCGTTGCATCTAGTTCAGCGATAATTTCTACTCGGCGTCCTTTCGCATCTAACAGCGTTTCGCCATTAACAACCAAGTTAGATTGCTGGCGTAAACTGTTGTTCAAACGTAAATCACTTAACTGAGCAGCGGGTGCTTGCTGAATAGTCGCGCCGTCTGCAGCTAACGACCAAACGCGGGGTGCTGAAAAGGTTTGTGTCCAGCCTGCAGCTAACTGAGCTTCAGAAGAACGTCTTTCATCGACTATACCAATCGCAGTTAATAATCCGTCCGCATTGCGCGCAACCGTTGGTGATATATGGCCGACAATTAAATCTAAATATTTAGCTTGGGTATCGTCCGGTACGAATTGGCCATTTGTCCAACTGCCAATCCAGTACAAACCTCTGGGTTTGTATCCATCACCGACAGGGTTAACGAGCAATATATATTTATCGTCTGAAATTTTGTCGAATACCGGCATTTCCCATAAAACATTGGTGAGTCCGTCTTTTGAGCCATCTGGTGCTGTTAGCGCCGAGAAATCGGCCATAAAGTCGCTAGATTGCCAGCTATTTCCGTCCGTAATATCCGTAGTTGATAAGTGCAACAGTGCGCCATGACCACCCTTTATTGCACCGACTATCATGTGCCACGTGTCGCCGTCTTTCCATAAATACGGATCACGCATATCATCAACCCCAGTGCGGTCAATAATCGGGCCTAATTTTGTCCAATTTTGTAAATCAGCATCCGAACTGATTGCAACTGCCACGCCCGGATTAAACGGCCCTGTATGATTCACATTCGTGTAAAACGCATAGGCTGTATCACCTTCAACAACGACATCACCCGACCATATGCCCTTCATATCAAAGCCGTTAGTACCGCCCTGCTCTACCTCTGGCCAGAGCGCATCTTGCATATGTGTCCAGTTAGCAAAATTATCTGACTTCATATGACCCCAATGCATTTGGGTTTTAAACGGGCCATTTGGTGTGCGCTGGTAAAACATATGATACTGGCCTTTAAACTCAACCAAACCATGTGGTTCATTTGCCCAGTTGGCAGGTGGCATAGCATGAAAAATAGGCCGGAGCGGATCATCAATAAAACGGCTCTCTGGTGTTTCAAGTGAGATAGTACCTAACGGATGAGCGTCATCTTTTATCTGAGTGTTTGTGGTAAACGCATCTGCCGATTTACTACCTTGGTAAATCTTAACTTCATCAAACGCGCCATTTAATCCATTAATGACAGAAAATGGCCCTGAAGATGTCGTTGCATGACTTTTTGCAATGAGCAAATCAGAATCAACCTTGTCTATTTTGCCGCCAATAGGGTTAGTATCCGTAGTCGCGACTTCTACACCATTTAAATACAGTTTAATATTACCGTTAAAACCATCAACTACTGCAGCAATATGGTTCCAGCTATACAAAGGGAAAACGTCAGGCGCTTGTAAATTATACATAGTACCATTGATTGATACATTAAATTGCCATTGACCAAAGGTATTAATATCAATACTAAACCCTTTGCCATCTTTCATTTTTGAAATAAACGAGGCTGGAGACAAATTTGCGTGTCCAGTTTCATGATCACTCGGGTAGCTTTCTAACGCAACCCAACTCTCTATGGTCATTTCAGATAAATTAGCTAAATCGGGATTACCCGTCACCCAAGTAGAAAAACCATCGGTTCGCAGAGCATTGCCTTCGATACCCGGCACTCGTTCCGGATTTGTAAACGCATTTGAAATATTAAACTGAGTTTGATCAAATTGATTTATTGTTTCCGTAACACCTGATACCTCATCAAATTCTAAATGAACCAGCTCCTGCAATTCTATAGGTTCACTTTGGTCAGTGTTGTCACCTTGATCATCTTTAACCTGGTCAGGCTTAAATTCGTCAGGGTTAATTTGCCCACTACCATCAACTAAACAGCCAGAGAGGGACGAGATTGCCAGTGCGAGCGCACTCAGCTTACATACATTTTGTACAGTCATGATGTTACCTAATTTATGCCAAATAAAACAACGTTGTTTAAATTTACATTGAAAGCAAAAAAATTACAAGAAATTAACTGTTATTCTGAGAATTTTGGGTTTCTTCTAGTAAACATCTCAAATATTAATCTAATAAAATCATTAAAACCAATAACTTGTTAAATAAATGTAAATTATATTTGCAATAATTACTACACACCCTAGAATAAACAACGTTGTTTAATATTTTAATAACGACTAAAAAGACAAAGGTGTCACAATGAAAAAAGATAACAACAATAATCAAATCACAACAAACTGTATCAAAGCTTGCCTAGCCGCAGGTCTATTGCTATCTAACACAGTGAGCGCAGCACCACTCTTTGCATTGCTTTATGACGAAACAAATGGAACGCAAAATACTCAAGATGTTATAAATGCCACGACATTCTCAACACACTACACCAATAACCCGCCAGAACGCACACCAGGTATATATGGCAATGCACTACGTACTGACGGTTACTCAACTTGGATGACAGGGCCATTCAATTCAACACAAGTCAACGCGTTAACATTTGAAACTTGGATTGCGTTAGAAAGCTACCCCTCTACACATGAAAATAACCATATGCCTTCTTCACTCTGGCACCAGAAAAGTGGCATAAATGGTTTTAATTTTGGCATAAACACCTACGGGACTTGGTGGTTTACCATCAATATTAACGGCCAAGAATACAGTGTCACCGCACCTGATAGCTTTCCGTTATATGATTGGACACATTTAGCAGCAACCATAGATAACGGTCTGATAAAACTGTTTGTTAACGGGCAAAAGGTTGCTGAACAATTTACCCAAACTGGCGATGCGATTTTAGCACCCACTACAGATATGGTAATTGGCCGCAGTTACACTCCGCAAATTGATGGTGTCTTTGAAATTAATGCGATTAACGCCGCGTACGATGAAACAAAAATCCATGATGTAGCGATAGCTGACAGTGCATTTGTTGGCGCATATGACGCGGGCAAAAACACACCATGGCAACCCTCGTTAGCCGTGCCGGACACTCGTTTTGCAGATGACGACTTAAAACCCAGGTATCATGCAATGCCGCCCGCCAACTGGACAAATGAACCGCATGGTTTGGTTGAGTACAATGGTAAATTTCATATGTTTTACCAACGTACGCCTAATGGGCCTTATAAAACCATGATGCATTGGGGCAATATGGCCAGTGACAATTTGCTCGTTTGGGAAAATTTGAAAGACGCATTCTACCCAAGGCAAAATATTGGCGCTATAAATGGCCTAGGCTCTAAAGGTATTTGGTCTGGCGATGTTGTCGTAGACGACTTCGGTACGGCTCATGCTTTTTATACAACTGTTAATTACAATGGCGACTACAATCCAGGCGTTGCGTGGGCGACCAGTACTGATGCTAAATTAGAAAACTGGACACTGCATGGCGGCATAATAGATAAAAACGACCCAAACCCGGGTGGAATTGCTGATTTTAGAGACCCTTACATTTTTAGAACTGGCAATACTTGGCACATGCTAGTTGGTGCAGGTACGGGTTCTAGCGGCGCTGTAGAATATTATACAAGTAACGATATCACAACTGGCAACTGGCAACGTGCACCACATAGCTTTTCATCCATTCCTTATGGACAAATGGGCATTGGCGCCGGCATATGGGAAATGCCAGTGTTCGAATTTATTGGCAAACACAACGGCATAGATAAATACGCACTGGTTGTTGCCCCTATTGGCGGTGCAATGAATAAAACGGTTGCGCCTTATGTTAGAAGCGTTTATTGGATTGGCACTTGGCAAGAAAATGTAAACGGAAATGCAGGGCAATTTATACCTGACTTTTCAGCCCCCAAAAATTTAGATGTGATCCACGGGCACCTCTCCCCCACTGTGGTTCGTGATAACCAAGGCAAACTCACCTCAATCGGCATAATTGACGAGCGTACAAACTCACAAATGCAAAATGATTTAGGTTGGGCACATGTATTTAGCTTACCCAGAGAATGGCGTTTACTTGAAGATGGATTAACCATTGGTCAAACCCCTGCCGAAAATCTCAAAGATTTACGTATTACTAGCTCACTGGTAACTGAAAACAATATATCGGTCGCTAACGAATACAAACTTGCCGCCAGTGGCAACCAAATAGAAATGCTCATAGAGGTTGATGCAAACAACACAGCAGATGAATATGGTTTTTATATCAGCACTTCTGCTGATAAATCGGAGCTAACCAAAATCTACTATGATGGTGAAGACATAGTCATAGACAAAACCAAAACCACACTGACCGCCGGCATGGAAGAAACAGGCGTTTATAAAGACAGATACGATGAAATCGCCTTTGGAAAACCGAGTAAGTTTCAAGTATTTGTTGATCACTCAGCGATTGCCGTTTTTATCAACGATAAAGCTGTATTTGAAAACAGAATATACCCGTCAAAAGCAGATAGCGTAGATTTATATCTATATTCAAATGGCGGTACAACTGATTTTAATCAAGTCGATGTTTACCAACTTGGCGATATTAATGTTGCTGAGCATAGTATTATAGAATTGTCATTTGACGGCGAAATACTCGAACAAGCTGAAAATGGAGAAGTCATTACTGCGACCCTGCAAAACAATCAATTCAAATCTGTATTAGATAGTAACCAATGGAATTTTAGTGGTTTACCCGTTGGCGTGACCATTGGCAGCATAACGCGTGTTTCTGACAGCCAAGTGGATATAACATTGTCGGGCAATACAACAGGCGACTACGACGCCAACATCATAAACGCCACATTAAGCGTAAACGGTAATCAGCTAGTCAACAGCCAACTGCCAGAAGTGGTAAATGCTAAAGGTATTGAATTTACCGCTAGCATAGAGCCGGTGACACAAATATCGTTAAGCTATGATGGTCAAATAACCGAAGGAAGCGAAAATGGTGAAGTAATTACCGTTTCTTTGCTAAATAATAGCTTTGATACATTTAATGCAACTGAGTGGACAATCTCCAACTTGCCTGCAGGAGTGGGTTACCAAATAACCATTCAAAACAGCCAAACCGCGGTAATTACGCTAACTGGTAATGCATCAGATTACGATGTAGATATCAATGATCTAACAGTCGATATTGACCCAGCAGCATTGTTATACACTGACCCTGAACTGTTCGGTTCATCCGTATACACCAGCAGCGGCGTTGAATTTAGCGCAACAAATGGTGTATTAAATTACGACTTTGAAACAGGCTACTTAACCAATTGGTGCGTGGTACAAGGTAGTGCTTTTAAAGACGAAGATGTTTCAACAGCGACCCACTGGTTTGCAGGGCAATTTAATTTACATGGGTTTTATCACCTATGGAGCTTTTTTGACGGTGGCGATAGCGATGTAGGCGAAATGCGTACCGGCAATTTTGTATTGGAAGGTGACGGCCAAATACAATTCTTAATTTCGGGTGGCCGCGACCTCAGCAATTTATATTTAGCATTGGTCGATGCAAATACAGACACTGAATTATTGTGGGCAACAGGGGCAAACAGAGAAACCTATGAAGAAAAAGTGATGGATGCATCTGCATATATTGGCCAATCAGTTTATTTAAAATTGGTTGACAGCAGTACCGGCGGTTGGGGACACATCAACCTTGACTATGTTCGCGTGCCAGTTGCCGATAACTTGTCTGGACAATTCCCATCTGCGGGGCCAGGCAATCCACCAACCAGCATTGCACTAAACACGAGTTCAACTGCATTAACTGTCGGTGAATCACTCAACCTTACCGCGAGTGTGCTGCCAACAAACACTTGTGATGCAACCGTTAATTGGATATCGAGTGCGCCGCACATTGTAAGCGTAAATAAAAATGGTGTTATGACTGCTTTAAGCGCTGGCACTGCAACCATTACCGCAAGTACATTCGATGGCGCGCTTTCAGATTCAATAGTTGTAACGTCTTCAGTCTCTACTGCACCGACAGAGTTAGTGCTAGATTTTGAAACAGGTGATTTGAGCGGTTGGACAACCACAGGTTTAGCGTTTTCAACTGCAGATATATCTACGGCAACAACCTACTGGGGCACTGAGCAATTTAATCATCAAGGAACCTATCATATGTGGTCGTTCCAAGACGGTGGTGACAGCCAAACCGGTAGTATGCGCACCAATGATTTTGTCTTAGGTGGTGATGGTCAAGTTAGGTTTAAAGTTGGCGGTGGCGATAACATCAACAACTTATATGTTGCTTTAGTACGCAGTTCTGACGATGCCATTTTGTACAAAGCAACGGGTAGCAACATTGAAGGATATATAGAAACTGTATTTGACGCCACAAGCTACATTGGCGAAACGCTATACCTACAAGTTGTTGATAACGAAACAGGTGGTTTTGGACATATCAACATTGATGATGTGCGCATCCCCCTGTATGTCATACCACAACCTATAGTGTACTACTTTGAAGGTGCAGACTTGTCTGATTGGTCAATTACCGGCAATGCTTTTTCTATAGCCGATTTGGCCACAGAAACATGTTATTGGACTGAATGTTATGCGTTTAATCATCACGGAAATCAACATTTATGGGGATTTAAAGACGGTGGTGATAGCCAAACTGGTACTATGCAATCTCAAACATTCAAATTAAGTGGTAACGGCCAAATTCCATTGCTGATTAGTGGTGGTGATTTAGCTGAGCAAACCTATGTTGCTTTAGTTGACGCCTCTAGCGGGCAAGAACTGGCAAAAGTAACTGGCAATAACAGTGAAGCTTACCAGCGAAAAGTAATAGATGGCAGCGACTACATAGGCCAGAACCTTTATTTAAAAGTTGTCGACAATGCAACCGGCGGATGGGGTCACCTGAATATTGACCATATATTGATTCCAGTTGAATAGATTAGCCAAGTAAAGGTTTTATAAGTAACCAAAACCGCAGCCCTGTGCTGCGGTTTTTTATTGTTAAAACATTGCCGATATGATGCTCAGTAAGCTCGGCATTGTAGTCAATATTAAACGGCGACTTAAGGTTTAGTTAAAACGGTATTATCGTCGACAAGCATTGACTGTATTTTGACGATCCCAGCTATGACCTTTAGCATCGTATTTATCCATATCTTTCCAAAAAGCATTGAAATCATCAGTAAAGCTATCTAACTGCTTAGCATTAAACCGCTTTTTAGCTTCAGTAGTTAGATAAGAACAAAAGCGCTCATTTACTCTTGGCCTTATTTTATAAAAAATTCGAGACAAAAGTCACTAAACGTTTTTTGATTAGCCACAGCATAAACTGAATCACTCTCATTTTTTGCGTTGGCAATAACAATACCATCGTTTTGTAAAGATTTGTCACTCCTGGCAGCTCGAAGGAGGTTTTCTTTCATTTGAAACATTGACGCACTACCACAAGGAATTTTTTAAGGAGCTTAACTAGCTCAAAAATTTGCATCTCCCACATCCCTTCTGAGCTAGCGAGCAAAGAAAAGCGTAATGCTTGATATTTTTTATTTTCTTTCACGTTTAAATGCTCCCAATGGCTTAACACTTCTTCTTATTATCTTGATTAAAAAAACACCGTGATATCCAAACCAGCAAAATATAAACGTATGTCATCGCTACAAAGTTTGCTTATGATAAAAGCTCATGAGATTCCATTAAATAAGCGTTAATTTTGGCTACATTACGCTTAACTCTGATGTATGAAAACCTAATCAGTATTGATGACTGCTTGTATCTGCGCTCCCTGTAGGCATCACTTTCAAGCCATACAAATCAAACTGATTAACCGGCCCATTAGTACCGCCCGCTGCTATATAGGTCTGGTTGTTGGTTAAATAGCTCATATTATAAAAATCATGCAGACTCACAACATAAGTACCTTGTGCTAAAGTAACCTCAACCGGCGTAGAATAGGCTAAACCATTGGCAACTTTTGTGTGAGGTAATTGAACCACGCCCTCATGTATAACTTGCTTATTGTTATCCATTACACGCAGCCATTTAACGCCGTTGGTAATACCAGTATTAATATCATGCTGGTGATTAGTATATTTGAATTGCAATGCGTACTTACCACTTTGCTCAACCTCAATATCTTTAATTATTAAACTGTCTTCCGGCGCTCCCCAATTTTTTAAACTGGCTCCCAGATCAGTTTTAACAATCGGTTTATTACTACTAACTTGTTGGTTTTCGACAGTAATTACATAACCTTGCTGCGTACAAACAACAGGGCTATGATGCGACGCATGGCCCGAGCGGTTATAAATAGCAGCGACCGAATAACAGGCTTGATATTCAGGCGCAGTTGCGTCAAACCAACTTTTTTGCGGTAAAGCATCAATTAATTGCTCACCATTTCTAAAAATTTGATAACTAACATCAGCACCGTTTTTATCATCAATAATGGTTATCTTAACACCTGCGTCTGTACTGATTAAACTCAGAGTAGGTTCATACGGCGCAAAGACATTGGGATCATTGACACCTGGCATCGAATCCACTAGGTTAATCTCACGTACTTGGTGCGCTGGTGCCATCAACTTAATGAGTATTTTATTTTGCTTGGTCAATTGGCCTTCTTCAATTACAGAATTATCTAACTGTTGTCCGTTCAATTTAATTTCAGCCAGCTGATAAACACCTTGTTTATTATCTTTTGTCAGCGGACCTTCAATATTTACCGTAATCTTTTTACCGCGCCATGTCAGGTTAGATAGCTCAATGTTTTTAGTATCAGTGAAAAACTGGTTTGCCAGTTCGGTTGTAATATAGGGTTTTACCCCAAGCTTACCTTTATTCACTTGAACACCAAAAATACCTTCAACCACCATATTTAAATAAGCCGCTACCGACCATAATTGACGCTTAGAGTTAATGACAGGTCCAGACAGCTCTGGGTTCGCTTTTTCTAACCAAACCGACTGAGCTGACAACCATTCTAAATTTTCCATATTAGATAAGTTAAGGGCAGCACTGCGAATTAAGGTTTGATAAGCGGCATCGGCAACCCGATAGTTGTCACCTACAATCGCAGCTTTTAAGCCGTAGGCGGTTACAAATGGCCAGATCGCCCGATTATGATAAACCGGGATCCCAGACTGTTGCGGAAATATTACAGGCGCCCCCATTGGACCATGCGGATAATTGGCTAAAATTTGCTGTGCTTTTTGCTTGTCCGCAATGCCAGTGATAATGGCTAAAGATTGTCCTAACCAGTCAAATTTCGCCATCGCAACTGTGTCAAAATGACCTGCGGTTAAACTGGAATATAAGCCTTTTTCGGCCAACCAAAAACGTTCATTAATCGCCTGTTTAAGCGCTTTTGCCCAATTTTTATATTTATTTGTTAATTCATTCTGTTTAAGCTCATCCGCCAAATCAGCCGCTAAGCGTATCGCCTGATAATGTGCAACATTGGTTGAAAGCGATTGACTACTAGCCATGGAAGTTAAGTCATCTGCAATCCAAGCAGCATAACTTTGCTCACGCCAATCTAGAAATGACTGCTCGCCACCGTATAAGCCTGTTTGGGCATTGTAGGTTGCTAATCTGTCATTCTCTATTGTGTTAGCTAATGCTTCAAATGCTTGCCCAGAGAACTCACGGCGAGAATCGCTAGAAAGCATATTGATTGCCGCATCGGCACCAAACGCCCATGTCACTCGATCAGTACTAATTGGCCAACTTCCACCACTGCCAGTATCTTGAATCACTTGTAAACCACTCATACTACCAGCCGCATATTTAGGTTTATCAATACCCTCGCGATAGCCAGATAACTTAAACTCTAATGAGTTTTTCACTCGCTCAGGATCGAGCAATGCTAAACCTAAATGTGCAGCGTATGCTAAATCACGAGTCCATACATAATGCCATTTTTCCCCCGTTTCAAAACATGCACAATCTATGGCTTGCCCCTTGTTATAACTTGAATCTCTAATTTTTTCGACCGAGTCTAATTTAAATTCGTCAACCGCCAAGGCAAACAAGGCATCAAACGCAATACTGCCCGAGCGCACCTGAGGAAAAGCTTCATCTTCGGCATAAACTGAAAACTGAGGGACAGGGTCACGTAATTTCTGTGTGGTTTGGTGTACATAGGTACGCAAACCATTTTGTTCGTCTGTTACCGAAAAACTAGCCGTTAAAGGTTGTTTATCATAGCTTTGATAAATCAGCTTTTGAGTTTGTTCTGGATCGCCAAGCGGCGCTTGCTGAGCTAGCTTTTCTGAGACAATGCGTTTTAACATCACTACAGGTGAGCCTTTTTGCCATTTTAGAGTAAACTCATATTCACCCGGCTGCTCTACTAACATACGTACTTCTTTAGAAGTTGAATTCTGTGTCAGAGCTAGTGGCTGCTCTAACTTTTTCGACAGCTCGAACTCCACCATTTTTATTGAATCCAGTGCCCACTGTGATGCCCAATCCTGAGAAGCAATTTTAAAGCTATGCACACCTAAACCTAAATCCACTTGAGTTATGTATTGCTTGTCAGAAACTTTTTTAAGTGGTGCTGTGGTTCCCCAACTATTAAAAGATCCTCGTAAATATAACGGCTCAGATACTTTAATTTGGGTTCTATTTTGCTCTTCATGTTTCTGCTTTAGCTCAGGGCCACAGCCAACTGTTCCTAGCATCAGACCACTTATTACAACGGCCATTGGACAAAATTTTATTACTGGACTCATCTTACACCAACCCCCATCTTAAACGATTAAGTTTGTTATCATATATAGATTGTAAGTATTTTGCAATGCACTTGTTAAGTGAAATTAACTTAATCAAATTGAGTTTTTCTGGTGTATATACAGCACCAGTGGCATTAAATAAATTTACACAAGCTTTTAACAGTGTAGTTTTAGCGATGTAAAGCCCAGTGGTCCCTTAACCCTGGCGTGGTGAGCATTCAGGATGTATATAAATTGCCTTTCACCCGCATAATAGCAGGTTTTAGTTAGCTTATAGAATGACTTATTATTTGCAAATTGCTGCGCGTCATACAGATAACTAATGTGACAGCGAAAATAAGAGATGGCAGTGACTATGACTACATAGGCCAGAACCTTTATTTAAAAGTTGTCGACAATGCAACCGGCGGATGGGGTCACCTGAATATTGACCATATATTGATTCCAGTTGAATAGATTAGCCAAGTAAAGGTTTTATAGGTAACCAAAACCGCAGCCCAGTGCTGCGGTTTTTTAGTAAAAGCCGCAAAACATATATGGCATTAACAATTTAACGCGCAATCAAAGCTGGTACTCTGTTTTATGCCTGTTGAAAAAATTAGTTTATCAAATTTGAACGTCGGCTATCCGGTGCCAAGCAGCCGTTTATATGACTAAAATTTTGCACATGCGGTAGGTTGTGATGGCAATCCCCCAGCAACTTATTTTGCGAGTGCTGAAATCAATAGAGGTTCTAAAATGAGGCGATTTTGGTTGTCGCCACGTAATACAACATCTAGCCTGATATACCAAAGATTACTTGCTTAAATGTGCCAATGGCGAACTGTGGTGCTAAATCGTTTATGCCCCAAAACGGGTTTAGGCGAATGTCTCAGGGTGTGAAGCGTACAGTCAATAATTTTTATGATGTGAAGCGTTTTACCTCTATTTGGTTTTTATCGTGTTTTTTAAGCCGATTGTTTGTTACTAATGAATAATTATCGTTTTCTTATGTATGCGTAATGTGTTCTAGTTTACGTGACCGTGTTAGCATACAAAAAAGTGATTTTTGAGTATATGGATGATTACAGTAACTTTTTCTCGTTATGCGACATTGTTTTTATATGGTTTCATAACCTATTTTATATTTTCAATTTTTTCATCGGTAACGAGTATCCAAACACTTTGGCTGGGTTGGTCTAACCTTCTTCAAAAAACATTAATTAGTTCAAACTTAGCGAACTTTCATAGTTACGCTGTATTTTTGTTTTTAGGTGGTCTAACAGTAAATAAAATTGCAGAAAATTTTTCTGTTTATGATCAGGCAAGGTATTGGCAATTTAATTGGCGCTACCCATCGTTGATGCTATCTGTAATTTGCAGTATCTCAATTTGGCTAGTTCATGATCTTATGTCTAATTATAGAGTGTTAAGTTACGAACTAATGCTCACATATTTTCCTCTACTACTGGGGTTAATATGCATGCCTTTTCTTGCGTTTGTTCAAAACCTTCTCAAAAATCTACGTCAAAGCTCGGATGAACATGTCCCCCAACTCCATAGCTCGACAAAAGATATCTCTGATGAGATTGCCTCTGCTTTAAATAACAAATTAGGAAAAAGCATACGTATTGCCGTGTGTGGGCCGTTTGGTGTGGGTAAAACAACCGCTATAAACTCGGCTATCGAAACAATAAAATCTAAAAAAGAGCGCCCAAAGTTAGTTCATTGTAACGTCGAGTTATGGGGCGTTGAGACGGAGTCTATTATTCAGTATGTTCTTGATGAAGTGTTAATTGCGCTAGGTAAAGAAATAGATATGTGCAAGTTTAGGTCTTTGCCTTCGCATTATATTTCAGCCATGAATGCTGGTAACACGTCATCTAAAGTAATTGCTGCATTTATACATAAGCCAACTTCACCAGATGTGATTTTAAAAAGTATAAGTAATGTAATTAACGCTGCTAATTTGAGGCTATTAGTAACAATACAAGATCTCGATCGAAATAAAGAGGCTTCAGCGAGCCTTGTTGCGCTAGCTGACCTCCTTGATAGGCTGGAAGAATTTAAAGGAATTGATTATATTTTTGCAGGTGAAAACACCCCTCAATTTTCCGATACATTACTTCGTATTTGTCCTAGAAGGTTAGATTTCCCAATACCAAATTTCACAGATGATGTAATCAATTTGGTAGGTGAGTTAATTGATCAAGATTTAAAAAAGTATTATCAAGATGTGCTGTTAGATTATAAGCCAAAAGAGTGCCCAGCAGAATTAGTTAATAAGCTTCTGCCTTCTTATAGAGACTTTCAGACCTTAAAACACCAAATCGAATCCTCATGGGAAAATATCAAAGGTGAAGTGTTACTCTCTGACTTTATATTAATTCAGGCTTTAAAAAATAATCAGCCAAAACTTTATGACGTTTTATATCAGATGTTAAATGGCGACATACTCAAGAAAGAAAAAGAAATAAGATTTAATGCATTCATCGATAGGTATTTTCCTAATTCTAACCTACCAATGGAAACGATTGTAAAGGATACACTTGAGCACTTTAATTTTATCGAGTTATTTGGAATCCCAGATGACCAAAATGAAACACTAGGTAGAGTTATTTCTTTACAAAACATTGATAATCATCTGTTCTCTCTAAATAACGAACGAATTCAAAGTATTCTATTTTCTGGTTTTATTAATGGTAAAGAACCTAAGCAAGTTATGGTGTACGAGATTATCTCTCAAGTTGTACAAGGCAATGAGAGTGCTTTGGGAACTTTATGCAACGGGTTTGAAGATGAAGGAAATCGACAGTTTTGGATTGGCTCACTAAATTCATACGGCTGGGCTATATTACATAATCAAATCGAAGGTGTTAATACAGCTAAATCTTTAGTTCATCGTGCAATTAGTCTGGATTCAAAAGAAGGTTCTCGTTGTCTACTTGATAATTTGAAAATAAGAGAAAATTTATCTAATAACCCCAATAGTGGTTTAAGAAGTTATCTATTTTCGGAGGCTGCTGTAGAGGATCTTTTTAGCCTAAGGTCAAATTTTAAATTTGATACCTTTTTTAAAATTTTCAGTGTTTACTTTAGTTATAACAATGCTGAACCAGCACCAGTTGAAAAGTATCTAAATTTGATCGTAAAACGTTTTATAAATAGTGATAGACAAGGTCATCTCAATTTACTTATCTTTTGTACTTTTAAACCTGAAGAAACTGCTTTCTTACTTGAAAAAAATACTTTGTATTTACTTTTAAATACACTTAAGGACATTGAGTTAGGTGATGATCGTTATCGCCATGATTATGAACGCTTAATGATGATTAATCAAAATAATATTAGAGAAGATATCGATATCAGTTTCAGAACCAGTAAACAAAAAGCCATATCATTTGTTGAAAGCATAATGAGAACAAATGAGCTAAATTAATGGAATCAGCGTTGCTGTTCTTTAGCCGAGCCAACGACCGCTATTGGCAGCACAAAGCCGTCCTTCGACTCTAAATTGTTTCTGTCCAAAAACGTGTTTGAATGAACTTCCGCAATTCGCTCAAAGCAGCCAAAGAATGCAGACTGGAATTAAAAAATGTTAGGTGTGCTGCGCCATACTTACATAGAATAAAGAATTGGTTTTCGCTGAAAGCTAATTCTGAGTGGGCCACGCCCACTTTTAAAATCGTTTAATTAAACAACAGAATTGTAAAAAGATAGGTTTTAAACAAAGCGGGCTAGGCCCACTATTATTAAAAGCACGGAACACAATTTGGTCCCGTGCTGAGGTGTACTACTGCGCGAGCTGAGTTGCACTCATATGAATGTGGTCAAATGAAAGGAAACCACATCCGCCCGATTCGTTATCAAATAGCTCAACTTGTACGCTTTGGTCAATATAGTCAGACAAGTCCAATGTATGCCAGTTGGTGTCCACTACCCCACCTGCGCCTAACCAAGCTTGGTTGCAAGTTTGCGGCTGGGTAATAGCTACCTCTTCACCATTGGCATTTAACACTTTTAAGCCAACTGCTTTGCCTGCATCGCCACCGCCTAAATTAACATTTAAATAAGGACGTTCTGCGTTTACCACAAATTGTGGTGACGTGAGTGTACCAGTAGGTGCATCGCAACCACTCGCGTTGTCGTTTATTTCACAAGTTGAACCGGCTGATAAACCTATAACCTGAGCATTTTTTTCTCCATTATCACCTGAGTGATTATCCGGTAAAAAAGTCCAGCCTGATGTGCCTTCAGCCGGGATCAAATCACCTGTTGCCTGCCAGCCATTGGCTATCATTGCTGCTGGGTTGTCAAAACTGGCAATAACCTGGGCAAAACTATCGTCTGCCACAGTAACATTAGCAACGCTTTGATCAGGATTTACCTCTTTATAATCATTTGCCGGCCCTGCTGAGGCGCTCATATGTAAATGGTCAAAGGCAATAAAACCACAACCAGCGTCTTCATTATCGTAAATTTCAACTCTAACATTCTGGCCAATAAAATCGGTTAAATCGTGAGATACCCAGTTGTGATCACCTTTTACAAATGCATCACTACAAGTTCCAGGGTTGTAACTGGCAATTTCACTGCCGTCTGCCGCTAATATTTTCATGCCAACGTCATTACTGCCTTCCGCGTTGCCGCCGGATAACAACATATTTAACACAGGACGTGCTTCGTTCACTAAAAATAGCGGCGATGTTAGTGCGCCTGTTGGCGCATCACAGCCAGCTTCATTTTCATTGATTTCACAGGTCGAAGCGGCGTGTAACCCAACAACACCGGCGATAACCTCTTCTCCTTGCATAAATTTATCCGGTAAAAAAGACCAACTGGTTGCACTGGCAGGTGATGCAAAGGCGCCCGTAGCACTCCAGCCGTTTTCTAACATAGCCTGTGCATCATCAAAACTACCGATAACTTGGCTAAATGAGTCGTTCGATACGCTAACATTCAATAAAGACTGATCAACATCTGTTTCTGAATAATCGGTTACCAATGAAGCAAATGCACTCATATGCAAATGATCAAATGCAAGAAAACCACAGCCTTCGGATTCATTGTCATACATTTCAACTTGAACATACTCACCCGCATTCGCGGATAAATCTATCGTTTGCCAGTCATCGTTTCCTTTGTTCCAAGCACCGCCACAGTTACCCGGATTAAGCCGGGTGATTTCGTTACCGCTTTCGTTCAAAACCCGAATACCTACATCATTTGAGGCTTCAGCATTACCGCCTGATAATAGTAGGCGTAAGTAAGGTCTGGCTGAGTCTACTTTAAAAAAGGGTGACAATAATGTGCCTGTAGGGGCATCACAGCCCTCTGCGTTCTCATTAATTTCACAGGTAGACACGCCATGTAAACCAACAAATGCAGTTGGCTCTGATTCATTATCAATTTGGTTGTCCGGTAAAAACGCCCAGCTTGCAGCGCTTGCCGGGTTATCAAAGGCACCACTAGCTTTCCAACCGGCATCTAAAGTTGCAGTCGCATTGTCGAAACTGCCAATCACTTGAGTAAACGCATCAGGCGCCACATTAACATTACTCACTGTCTGATCAAGGTTTGTCTCCTGATAAGATGCTTTTGGCGGCTCTGGTGGCGGCTCAATTTCTGTCGAAAAATCAGATGAAATCGCAATACTGTATTCACCTTTAGGCGACTCCGGTTCTGTTTTACAGCCAGAAATCGTAAAAGATAAAGCCGATAAACAAGCTAAATAAATCATATTTTTATTCATATCTAATCCCCTTCCCACATAAACAACGTTGTTTATGTCGAGTAAATTTTTTTTGTCGAAAAAACAGAGTTTAAGTGTGCCGACCTAAACTCATTCAACCGGATGGAAGCAAAACCAAAACTTCGCTTTGGTTTTGCTGTTTACATGTGTCAGGTTTTAATAACCTGCGTTTTGAATATATACCGCACCTTGCTGACTTAAATTAATCTGCTCTTGCGGAATCGGCATAAATTCGTGTTTGCCTTTAACAAAAAACGCATCATCACTTTCTTTTTCCGGGTCACCGGCTAAATAAGGTTTACGTGTTTTTTCAACGGCTAGATACCCATTGAGAGTTTCAGCTGCAACACCCCAGCGAACTAAATCAAAAAAGCGGAAACCTTCCATTGCAAATTCAAGTCGGCGTTCCCAGCGAAGTGCTTCAAATGCTTCGTCTTTATTAGCAAAAGCGTCATATAAACCGACTCGGTATTCAGCACTAGCGCCAATATCTGTTTTGCTGCCGTTTGCATTTTGAAATTTAGCAATACTGTCTTGAGCTCGTTTTCTGATTTTATTGATAATAGGCAAAGCTTCATCCCAGCGATCAAGTTGAATCAAGGCTTCGGCTTTCCATAATAAAACGTCTGAGTAGCGAATTAAGTCTGTATTTAAAGACGAAATCGTAAACGGGCCGTTTTTGCTTAAACAGTTACAGTCTGGAGTCTCTAATTCTTTCATTGAAACATAGGTGCCATAGTTATTGGCATCCCTTGCCCAATCTAAATCAACGACTAAGTTAGGATCGTATTTAAACGGTTTCTCAGGCATACCAACAGTGCTGTCTAAACGCGGATCTACTATATCGCTATTTTTTTGATAAAGCTCATCATTAAAAGTATCAAATTGCGGCAAGCCGTTTAAATCAACTTTAAATGCGTTAACTAAATTATCAGTTGGAATATGAAACCCACAACAGCCATAATACACATCCATATTGATTTGCGGGCCATTTAACGCAAACGCAAAGTTACCTTTACCATCCGGCGTACCGTCATCTGTTGAACGCTGAATCGCAAAAACAGATTCTTTACTGTTTTCAAACTCATGTAAAAAGTTTTTCGCATAATCGTCATTGAGCTCATACTGACCGGATGCTTCAATTGAATCAACTAACTCAACAACTTGACTCAATAACTCTTTATTAATATTGACGACTTCGTTCTGATCGTTTTGCTCATAAGCCTGAAATAAACGCACTTTGGCTAAAAACGCCTGCGCAGAATATTTATTAGCTCGACCCACATCGTCTTGTTGTTCAGGTAAATTAGCCGCTGCAAACTCAAAGTCCCCTGCTATTTTTTCCCACAACTCTTGATCGGTTAAATCAGCATTACTGATTTGCATAATTTCATCCACACTGACAGTCTCATCAATATATGGAATATGCTTGTAATGGATTTTTAGCCAAAAATAGAATATCCCGCGGACAAATCTGAGCTCAGATTGTACCTGTGCTTTGTTACTTAACTCAGCTTCAGAAACCGCATTCAATGCCGCGTTGGTTCGTGAGATTGCAGCGTAAAAACGTTCCCACATATTGCCGTTAATATCGGCAAAATCAGGCGGATAAGACGCCATATCCGGGATCAGCGGGGTAAACATGGATAGTGCGTGATAATAAAAGATATCGCCTGGGCCATTGCCGCCTTTGTGCGCATCACCGGAACGTAAGTTACCGGTCGCCCAGAAAGAATGCGGAATGGTGTAATGGTCATTACCTAAAAATGCATAAGAAGCGATAACCAATTGGTCGATTTGCTCAGGTGCTGTGACCTGTTCTTCGGTTAGCGCCCCTTTGGGATTTTTATCTAAATCACCACACCCTGAAAGGCCAACTGCCAGTGCTGATGCTGTTAATAAGCTTGTTAATTTTTTCATTTCTCTACTCTCAATAATTCTGGTTAAATTCAGTCAATACGTTTTCGCTGTGTCACTCAAGTTAGAAACCTAAATCGAAGCCCAGAGTGAAACGTCTTGGAATTGGGAAAGCATTATTCGGCGCTTCCGGATCCTGACTTAACGTACCGTCTGGCGTAATTGTAATCAGGTTCTGGGCCTGTACATAAAAACGCAAACTCTCAATGCCCCAGTCGCCTAATACCTTTGAATTTGGGCTATAGCCCAAAGACACATTTCTTAGTTTTAAATAAGATGCATCTTCAAAATAAAAGCTAGAAAGTTGACCTTCGCCATTATTATCAAGTCGACTTAAAGCAGGCACGTCTGAATCGGTATTGTCAGGTGTCCATGCATGCAAAGTGCGGCTGCCATAGTTAGAGCCCACATTAAGTGAAGTAAAATCAGTGAAACGACGGAAATAATTATCGTTCTGACCACCTTCAACACCCTGCCAGAACATATTGAAATCCCAGTTTTCGTATGCGATATTAATATTTAAACCATATTCAAAGTCCGGATCGCGTTCAGTGAAAAACACTTTATCCGCATCTGAAATCGAGCCGTCGCCGTTAGTATCTGCAAAGCGAATGCGGCCCGGGGCAGCGCCCGTTTGCTCGGCATGTGCATCAACTTCTTCTTGACTCTGGAATAAACCATCCGCCACCAAACCATAAATTGAATTCACCGAACGACCTAAAATGGTCTTGTCTGCACCATTACCGCCAAATGAATTTTTCACATTGTCTGGTAAGGCAACCACTTCATTTTTAGAGCTTGAAATATTGGCGGTAATGTCAAATTGAAATTCGCCAATGCCGTCTATTTCGATGTAGTCGTCATAAGTAACACTGAATTCAAGCCCGGAGTTTTCAATATCACCACCGTTAACCCACTGAGCAGCGCCTTCACCAAGGGTTGCCAGTGGTGTGGTGACTGTCAAAATGTCTGAGGTTTTCTTTTTATACCAGTCAAAGGTGCCATAAATCGTGCCGTAATACAGGCTATAATCCACACCAAAGTTAACGGAAGTTGAGGTTTCCCATTTTAAATCCGGGTTACCGGTCAGGTTTTTTCTAAAACCCGAAGGCAAAGTCCCTGTGTCATTACCACCGATATCATAGGCTGTCCCGTTATCCTGCTCGTTGGTAAACAATGATTGAGTCGCATATAAAGGTTCAAAAATATCTTGTTTAGCGCGAGAGTCAATTTCTTGATTACCGGTTTTACCCCAGCTCGCCCTTAATTTTAACGTTGATACTAAAGGGACATCGAAGAAATCTTCATTGCTGACATTCCAGCCGGCTGAAACAGCTGGGAAATTACCATATTGATTATTTGCACCAAAACGAGATGAGCCATCACGACGAATCGTACCCGAGACTAAGTATTTGTCATCAAAGTTGTAATCGACTTTGGCAAAATAAGAATTCAAAGACCATTCATCTCCTAAACCACCTTTTAATACTTCACCTGTGGTTGTTCCCTGAAATGCAAAATCATAGTCTTCAACAGCGATACCTGTACTTAGGACATTAAAATCTTCAGCTTCATAATCAATGGTTTCAGTACCCACCAACACGACTAAATTATGTTTATCGTTAAAAGTGTCTGAGTATTCGGCTGTATTAGAGAAAGTTAAATTTTGAGTCCAAGCGTTGGCATTAAACAGTTCAGCTTCACGTTGCTGAGTACCCGCATCAACGGTGCGAACCAAACGGCGGTAATAAAAATTACCATAGTCCAGCGCGACATTCGATCTGAGTTTGATGGTTTCAATGGGTTTGTATTCAACAAAAATATTCCCCATAAGACGCGTAAACATATCTTCGCTATCTTTATTTTGTTCAATCAGCATAAATGGGTTATCACGGTCCGTAATACCAGCTGCCGGGCCAGCAAATTTAGAACCATCATCCGTATATACAGGCACAATAGATTGTTGCTCTAGTGCTAACCCCAAAATATTACCCGCTTCGCCATTAACTTGATTTGACGATTGGCGCGAAATGGTCAAGTTTTCACCAATTGTTAATTTATCTTCAATGACTTCAAATGAAGAATTAGCGCGAAAAGATATACGCTCAAAATGTGATTCTTTGACAATCCCTTCGGCTTCAAAAAAACCAAGTGACATAAAACCAGTTGCTCTGTCTGAGCCACCGCTAACTGAGAAATTAAGATCACGGGTTTTAGCTTGCTGGGTTACTTCGTCAAACCAGTTTGTACCTGGGATAGCCGGCGATGTTGTCCCATTTGCATCTAATTTGTTTGGGAATACAATTTTATTAAGTACCGGGTTGTCATAGTCACCGTTCCAGTCATAAGAATAAAGCGGGCTGGCATTATTAGGATTTGTACCGTCATTAATCGCAGCTTGCCACACAACCTGAGCCCGCTCCTGAGTATTCAGCGGACGTAAATCATAGTCAAAGTCTTCAATTGTTTCATTGTATGAAACATTAAACTGAACACTGCCCTTTTTACCTTTTTTAGTGGTGATAACAATCACGCCATTGGCAGCACGTGCACCATAAATACTGGCTGCAGCCGCATCTTTTAATACCTGAATGGATTCAAAATCCCGCGAGTTAAGCTGATGCAAACTCAATTTAGTTGGCACGCCATCTACAATATATAAAGGGTCGTTATTACCCAATCCACCTAAGCCCTGTCCACGAATACGCACAGTCGCTCCCTGCCCTGGGTTGCCATCAGTGGTAATCGATAAACCTGGAATGCGACCTTGCAAATTACGCATAATATTACCGGCTGGTTGATCTTCAAGATCTTCCAGCTCAACCACAGTTACTGCACCAGTTAAGTCTTCTTTTCTTTGTGTGCTATAACCAGTCACAATGATGGTTTCTTCAACTTCTGGCTTGTCTGTATTTTCGGCTTCGGATTCAGCAGCCTGAACCATAGTCGGTAGCAGCAAAAATAATGAGCTGCAGACGATCGGCAATCTGGCTGATGTACTAAATGGATTTAACTTGAATTGCTTCATTCGTGTGTCCCCATAACTTTTATCACACCTAAAATTACAACGTTGTTTTAAGTGTGTGTTTTTTAATGATGATTCAGATTAAATTCCTTTTATCTGAATCATTGATATATTCAAAATAGTCGACTGTTCCTAACCCGACTAAATATACTTGCCAGTTACTGCTGCCATATAGATGCTAATTTATGTAAGCTCCATTGGCTGAGCTCGATATCGCTCTCAGCGATTAAATCTATCTTGGATAAATCTTGATTTGGAAAAACCAGGGCTGTCATCACCACTTCACCTTGATTGACAAACAACTCGGTTGATGACGCGTCTTGAAATACTTGGATTCGATACGACTCGGCATCGCCGTTCAAAGGCGCTACTTGCTCAGTGGCGAACGTATCATGGAATCGGCTTTTGCCTGCGTGAGTTCTATCTAATACCAGCTGATTATCTGCTCGGTTGAATATAAGGCTCACTTTTTCATTGATATCATTGCTAATTTCAATCGTAAACGATTTAGCCTGATTTGCGGTGACGGTCAAATCCAATTCAAACTGTGCTGCACGAATCCCAGCCAACTGATTTAAATTAATACGTTCTGTTACTGTATCCTGATGGCGCTGATTTGATTCAACGCGTAAGCTTTGTAACTCATTCACTGGGTTTGAAAAAACTCGAAGACCCATATCAGTTTTATTCAAAGTTAATGTTCTTGGAATGGTCATTGCGCTGCGCCATTCATCAGTAGGCACATCATTAGCGTATAGCCAGTTACTCATCCAACCGATAAATAAATGGCGACCATCCGACTCAGGTACGTTCGACCAAGTTACACCAGCATAATTATCTGTACCATAATCTAACCAAATCGCGGGTTCACGCACAGGTAATGCCGGTTTGTTAGAAAATACAATTTGATCAACATTGATATGTCCCCAACCGCTAGTTACGTGATCTACAATCTTTAATTGCGCGGTTTGACCAATGAACTCGGAAACGTCCCAGCTTGCCACATCCAGTTTTTCAGAGTTATGACCGGTTTCGCTACGCACAACTTTGTTATTAATCATTAACTGGATACCCGTTTTGCCGGGATGCTGGCCACCACCAATATAAAAATTGATGAAGTCGCGATCAATTGTGAACGATTGCGATGTTATTTCACCAGTAGTTGCATCGCCTTTATTAAAAGAGTTAACTAATCGTTTACCAACAAAGTTTGATACTCCACTCTGACCTTGAATGTTGCCTGTAACAGGGCCAAGTGCAAAAGCATCGCCCTCTACTGTCCATCCAGAAAAATCACTTTCAAAATCTGCAAACACATGCCCTTGTGGAAATTCAGCCGGAATTTTAGACACTTGTTGTTCCATTTTTTCGTCTAAAATAAATTCACTTCCATTAAAGTCACCTACAAAATACTGAGTCGCACTACCACCATTAGGCCCACCCGGATTAATACTAACTAATAAGACATACTTTTCTTCATTAGAGCCTTCTACCTGCATTTTAATTAAATCAGGGCATTCCCACACACCGGCATGTGTGCCTGCATCAATGCCAAAGTTACTTTCAAATTTCCAATCAATTAAATTTTTAGAAGAATAAAAACCAATATGATCATCAATTGCTAATGCCATTACCCATTTTTGCTCAGGCTCATACCAACTTACCTTAGGATCACGGAAATCAGGGATATCTGGGCCGATCAAAACTGGGTTATTTTCATAAGGTGTCCAAGTTCGTCCTTTATCCAAGCTATAAGCTATACCTTGGGTTTGAAAGTTTTTAGAACCTGCTCTAGCTTTTTTGTCATTATGATAAGTATAAATTGCGATTAAAGGCGGGTTATTTTTAGTCCCTAAGCCAGATGTGTTATTTTTATCAAATACCGCACTGCCCGAAAAAATCCAACCATGTTCATCCGGAAATAATGCAACTGGATAATGCTCCCAATTCACCATATCGGTTGAAATCGCGTGCCCCCAATGCATTGGTCCCCATACATTGTCATCTGGATAATATTGATAAAATAGGTGATATTCACCATCCAAATACACCATACCATTCGGGTCATTCATCCAGTTTGCCCGAGGCGTAAAATGATACTGCGGCCTGTGATGTTCTTGATAATGATGTTGCGCCATATCCACTTTCTCGCCTCCTAAACTTGTCCCTAGTGCTTGCGTATTCGAATTAAATTGACTGCAAGCTGATAAACACCCCACCGCCAGAATTGAAATCAAACCTTTCATAATTTTAAGTACCTTTGATTGTGAGATAACTCACCTTAACAACGTTGTCTAAACTATAGACTTAAACAACGTTGTTTTCAATATTTTTTACAAAAAAAAAACAAATAGTTTTATTGGTAACATTCATTTGTTTGAAGATCTTGGCAAACAAATGAGTATTGCCGAGTGAGATCTTCTGAAAATAAAATTGATTAATAAGCAAAGACAATAAAACTCTGCTAAAGAAAACTTAACACTTTATCGAAATACATAGTGTTAAGTAAGCCACTTACCTGTTTTTGTTACAGACGGCAAAGGAAGACTTAAATGGTTGTCATATTTTTATTGCGAAAAACGCGATCATTTTATCTAGTTCACACTGGTTAAAGCTTAAGTCGTTAAAATGATTCCCTGCTTGCCAACAAACACGTAATTTTCTCGGGTTCCCCAGACTGAGTATTACGTTTGTGTTCGCTAGTCTCTATTACTTTTTGCACCGCCCGGCGACCCATTTCATAATAAGGTAAGCTCATGGTCGACAGACCCGGAACTAAAATATCTGGAATAGCATCCCAGTTATCAAAACTTGCTACGCCTATATCTTCAGCCACTTTAATTTTAAGTGACTCCAATACAAAATAAACGCGCACTGCGACTAAATCTTTACCGCATAAAATCGCATCCGGTTTAAAGTTATCAAGCACATCCAGCGTCATATCTCGCGTAACGTCAATAACTTTGTCGCCTTTAACCTGCTCTATGGTTTTTACAATATAATTATCTTCTGTGATCCCGTATTCGGTTAATGCTTGCTCAAAACCTGCTAATCGCAACTGAGCCGCGATAATATCCGGATTTAGATTTAAAAAGGCTATCCGCCGGTAACCTTTTGCTAATAACTGACGGGTTACATAATAAGCGGCCTGCTCGTCATCCGGTACAATCGCTGGGTATTTTTGCCCAGGATCAAAACAGTTAACCATTACGGTCGGCAGTTTTTCAAAAGATTTAGGTAAACTAACGGGTTGGTGATACATAGCGCCATAAATTACGCCTTCGGCTCTGTGTTGAGTACACTCATCAAAGAGCTGAGCCGGGTTAGCATCTTTTTGATTCAGGTTAAAAACCATTAAGGTTTTACCTTTTTCCCAGGCCATATCCTGAGCGCCTCGGATAATATCAACAGACGATGGTGTGGTTGAGATTTCATCTGAAATAAAACCAATAATATCTGAGTTTTTCTTGCGGATCATTCGTGCTGCAATATTTGGCTGATAACCCAACTCTTCAATAGCCGCTAGAATTTTATCACGGTTTTCGGGTTTGACTGTGGGATCATTATTTACTACACGCGAAACCGTTTTAAACGAAACGCCAGCTCTCTGTGCAACCTGCTTTATTGTAACCATGAATATCCTTTTAAATGTTTGTGCTCAACTCACAAAACATTCAACTAAATTTAGCTTTAATTTAAACGGGTTGTGGATTATCTATAATTCATCCAGAGCTGACAAGTTAAAAAAACAAAACGATTCTATAAAGAATGACTTTTAAGCTTTTCGGTTTAGTCTAACCAAGCTAAATTTAGCTTGGTTAGACTTTATTATGATGCGTTAGCGCCAAATAGAGGACAACTCAGTCAACTTCCACTGTGTTATCAAACTCTCTTTATCAGATTCTAGTTTAATCAAGCTTAAAGGTTTATTCGGAAAAACCAACGAAGTCAGGGTGACTTCGCCCTGATTAATAAATATCTCGGTAGATGCCACATCCTGTATCAGTTTAATCTGGTACTGATTTTCAATAGCAAGCGGCGCTGACTGTACCATAGCAAAATCTTCATCAAACCTATGCTGGCCGGCAAAACGTCGGTCAAGCGATACTGTCTGTTTATCAGTATCCAATAACAGTATCACTTTTTCATTAAGTTGATTGCCAATCTCTAGTCTGAATTGAGTGGCTGAGCGCATCTCTATGGTCAAATCTAGTTCAAATAACTCAGCTTGCATATTAGCCAGTTGATTGAGTGAAACCGCGTTATTTAATTTTAAATTTTTCCCCTCAGCAGACTGTTTGGCAACCTGTTTTAGTTCATTTAGGGGTAAAGATTTAACCCTGTATCCGGAGGGTGTTTTAGCCAGTTTGAGTTCTCTTGGCAAAGTCATAGCACCGCGCCACTGATCAGTCGGCACTTCATTAGCATAAGCCCAGTTATTCATCCATCCAATAAATAAATGGCGGTCGTCTTCAATACCCGACCAGGTAACACCGGCATAATTATCCGCTCCATAATCCAGCCAAACGGCAGGCTCGGTTGCTGGTTTAGCCTGAGTATCGGAAAACACAATTTGATCAACCGAGATATGCCCCCAAGGGCCGGTTGCATTATCAACAATTTCTAAATGTGCAGTCTGACCTTGCCACTGGCTAACATTCCAGCTTTTTATCACCATAGCGCCTGAATTATTACCGGTTGCTGATGCAACGGTTTTTTCATCCACGATCAAATTAATCGCTGCATCGTCAGCATATTTGCCGCCAGCAATCACAAAGTTAATAAAGGCTTGCTCAATTGTAAATGGTTGACTGATGAGTTTCCCAGTTGAGTCGTCACCTGTATTAAATGAGTTGGCTAACTTAGCACCAAATTTACCTATGAACTGATTTTCATCAGCGACAACAGGCGACTGATTAAACGCATTGCCTTGTTTTTGCCACTGACTCAAGTCAGATTCAAAATTCTCAAAAATCGTATCTTGCGGAAAACGAGCCGGAATTTTTGTCACACTTTTTTCAAACTCGGTGTCCAATGTAAAAACTTTACCGTCAAAGTCGCCAACAAAATACTGAGTACCCGAACCGCCGTTAGGCCCGCCCGGATTTAAGCTAACTAGCAATACATATTTTTCTTCGTCACTGCCTTCAACCTGCATTTTAATCAGATCAGGACATTCCCAATAACCACCATGTGCGCCAAATTCAGCACCAAAATCGCTTAAATGCTGCCAATTTTTTAAGTTTTCTGAACCATAAAAGCCAATTCGGTTTTGTACAGCTAACGCCATCACCCACTGCTCTGATTCCTCGTGCCAGAATACTTTGGGATCGCGAAAGTCTGCTATGTTACCGCCTTCTAATACAGGATTGCCGTGATATTTTTGCCAACTACGGCCATTATCCAAACTGTAAGCCAACGCTTGAGTTTGAACATTATCGCCCCGAACAGCTTCAGCTTTTTTGTCATGGTAGGTAAAAATTGCAACCAGAGGCGGATTATTTGTGGTGCCTAAGCCTGAAGTATTATCCTTATCTAGCACGGCGCTGCCAGAATAAATCCAACCTTTTTCATCGGGATGAAGCGCAATTGGCAGTTCCTGCCAATGCGTTAAATCTTTAGAAACTGCATGGCCCCAATGCATGGTGTTCCATTGCGTGCCATCCGGATAATGCTGGAAAAACAAATGGTATTCACCATTGTGATAAACCATGCCATTTGGATCATTCATCCAACCTTGCTTTGGCGAAAAATGCAACTGTGGCCTGTGATGCTGCTGGTAATCAACCCATTTTTCATGTTCATTTTCAGAATTTGAATTTTGTGCAAATACTGGCAATCCAACCAGCCCACATAAAATAACTATCTGGCTTAAGTGTTTCAATTTCATTTTAACCTGCTATTCAACTTGCTTGCACTCAGGCGGTTTATTGATACGTGATATCAAAAACAATTTTATTCACGCGAGTTCAAAGGTAAAGTAAATGGCGTTACCAGAGTCGGCACTCTCCGATAACGCCTTATCTGAACTTCTGAAATAGAAGGGGATCAGATAAACTGTTACGCGTTATTCATTATTTTGAATAACGCGATAATTCATTTATGTTAATCGCGTCTGACTGACTATAAAAACCAATTTCATAGTCTGCAATTTCGTATAATCTAAAACTCAACGCGCGGGTATTATTGATATACAGAGCTCCAACTCCAGCTTTAGGGTCGGCTATCAGTTCAAAATCAATCCCGGTAGATGCATCCAGTGGGATAGTGACAACCGGATTAAACTGATTATCTTCATCGCCTGCAAAATAAAAAGTTGCCTGATTGTTAGCCGCATCCACTTCTAAATGTGCGCGTTTGTCTGCGTCGTCTTCAAGTGGTTTTCTAAACAACAAGCCAAATTCAGCATTCGCGCTCGCACTGTCGACACTGAAAGCCCAACGATTTTTAACGGAAGAAGCCGCTAAAGTGACCGCGCTTTGAGCCGGCAGGCTAAAGCCATTTGCCGTTGCTGTGGCACCACCCTCAGTGAAAACAGACTCAACTGGCATAGACTGCATTAAACCTGTGCGGATTTTTTCCGGCAGTTCAACGGCCAGCTCACCATTGTTAAGTTTAACCTGGTGGATCATTAAATCACCGCCCCAATCCGGATTATTGCCGTCTTTTCGACCAAAGTTATGTGCAACCCAGCCAAATAATAAACGTTCATCTGCAGCACCAGCCGTTCGTGCTGCATAATAGGCACGGCCATCTAATGCATCATTATTCGCTGTCACCCAGTTATCACCGTCTTTGGTTAAATATTTAACCTGACGAGAATTGTCTCGCTGGTCTGAATACACAATAAAAGGTTTGCCATCTAGTTCAAAGTAATCAGCTACTTCTAAGTTCAAATTAGATACTTCAGTATAGAGCGGATCTTGCGCAGTCCAGCTTGATAAATTTTCTGATGTATATAAACCAATAGCCGCTTTGTTATCAAAACGTGTGGTAATCAGCATCCAGTATTGGCTTTCTGATTCATTCCAGAAAACGAGCGGATCTCTAAAATCATAATCGCTGTAACCATTTGAACCTGTGAATGTATCAGCTTCAACTGGGGTCCAGTTAGTTAACGTATTGTCATCTGCGGTTGCATGCATCACGGTTTCTACCGGAGATAAATTCTGGTTATGGCCTGTGTAAAATAAATGATAACTGCCATCTTGCGCTTTAATCACACTGCCTGAACCTATCCACTGATCAGCTTTAGCAGCATCACCAGAAGCTGGCAGTACAGTTTGCGGAAAGCTGGATGTGAGTAAATCAGATGTTTTTGCAACCGCCCATGAATGAAAACCATAGTTTTCAAGGTAATAAATATAGTATTCGCCATTATCGTAAAACGGATTCGGATCACCTAAATCTAATACTAGCTCTTGGCGATGACCCACATCAGAAGTGACCACAGATGAAGCTGACGGCTGGTTAGCAGCTCTGTCTGCCTGTCGGATCTCATCGACCAAAATAAAAGCGAGTGAACCATCATCTTCGGCTGCATCATGCTGATCAATAATTTCAAATACGGCTGTTTCGCCAATTAGAGAGGAGACATCCCACGATTGCCAGTCGACTTTATTTTCTTCACCATTTCCGCTTGCATGACGAACGATTTTGCCATTCACACGCAATACTACGGCCGTTGCTTTTTCGAAATGGTAAGCATTGGTGCCACCACCAATCAAAAAGTTAAGGTAGTTATTTTCAATTTGAAATTCAGGACTGATTAAACTGCCAGTTGCTGAATCACCTATCCAGCCGAGTGCTGCACCATCGGCCTCAAAGCCATCGGCTCGGCTTGAAAAAACCCTGTCACCAACATGATTGACTACATCGGCTGCCCACCAACCACCGTCTAAAAAGATCATATCGCCAGTTGCGCGGAAACTGTGTGCCTGATAGGTATTATATTTACCACAGCAGAATTCGAATCCGGCAATATTCTTATTTAAATCAGCCTGACGAACAAATGCAGACATACCGGCCGAATCAGGCGAACTAGTCAGACTTGCTGTTGTTGACACCTCAGTTGAGCTATCCGGCATGACCGCAGCTTTATCTGCAGCGCGAAACTGGTCAGCGACGATATAAGCCAGACTCGAATCTGAGTTATCATTTGCATGCATATCAATAAACTCAACAAACGCGGTTTTGCCCTGATATTCTTTTACATCCCAGGTTTGCCAGTTCATATTATTATGTTCATTTGTGCCACTGGCCTGACGAACCACCTGCTCATCCACAACCAGAGTGAGTGCAGTTGAATTAGCACTGCCATAGCCATTGCTGCCACCGCCAACTAAAAAGTTGATATAGTCGTTTTCAACCGTAAATTCAGGCGAACGAATTGACCCGGTAGCACCCGGCCCCACCTGCGCTGCAGAGGTATCAGCATCATTATCAAAACCGTCACCATAACTTGAGAATACGCGCTCATCAATATGACCGCCCACATCAGCGCCCCAGAATCCGCCGTCTAATTTTACAAAATCACCGGTTGCATGAGTAAATCCATGTTCCTGATAGCTATCAAACCCACCACAGCAAAATTCAAATCCAGCGATATTCTGATTAGGGTCTTCACTGCGAATAAATAAACTGGCTCCTTCATTGGCCGGATCTGTAGTTAATTCAACTTGTGTATCATCGCCCCCGTCATCCGGCTCATCGCCACCATCATCTGGGTTTAAGACATCATCAACTGTCTGTCCTTCTTCCAGAACAATAACCTCAACATCTTTATTGTGATTATTTTGACCTTTAGGATCAGCAGAGCCTGTACCACATGCAGTTAACACACTGACACTAGTTAACAGTGCGCAGTGGATCATGATTTTGTTTAATTTAAAGCGATTCAGCATTTTATTAGCCTCGTGTGTCTGTTTTTATTTTTTACAACGTTGTCTTTAGGGTTTAAAAAAAACCTAAATAAACGATGAAAACTCAACTTATAATTTACAACGTTGTCTATTTATAGCATTAATATAGGTTAACGATCAAATAATATTTACAAAATATATAAAAAGTTTAACAAAACTCCTGAAAAATTATTCCGATTGAAGCCGTAAAACCCTGTTATTAATGCTTAATTCCTATTTTAATCCCAGAAACAAAATATTTTTGCAAAATACAGAACACAACTAAAATCGGTACAGTAATTAACGTGGCATAAGCCATAATACTGCCCCAACTAGTGCTATGACCAAAAAATTGCTGCATGCCCGGCATGAGCGGTCGTACAGCTTCAGATTGAGCGACCAGTATCGGTAACAAATAAGCATTCCAGCTACGTAAGAAAGTTAAGATGGCAACGGTTGCTAGCATAGGTTTAGCCATAGGGACCACAATAAAGAAATAGATTTTCCAAATTGAAGCGCCCTCCAGTAACGCCGCTTCTTCATAATCTTTGGGTAAACTTTTTAAATATGCGTAAATGAGATAGATAAAAAACGGATTGGCCAACTCAGGAATAATTTGTACATGTAAGCTATTAAACCAAGACATGGTTAAATTAAGCTGACCACTTTCAAACGTAAGCCAAGGTAAATTGGTCACGATAAATACTAAGGGTAATATAATCGCTTCGAATGGGATAACGAGCAACGCCAACAAGAAGGTGAAAATAACTTGCTTATGGCGCCAAGGAAACCTTAACAACGCATAAGCAGCCATACTGTTAATCAACACAGAAAAGATAACTGAGCAAAAGGTGACAACTAGCGAATTAGTTAAATAATTGACAAAGGGAGTGGCACCAAGCACATCTTGATAGTTTTTAAAACCCACACCGTTAAACGGATTGAATGTATGCAAGATACTTTGTTGAGAAAAAATTTGACTATCGCTTTTAAATGACGCAAATACCATAAATAGCAGTGGACAGATAAATATAAGGCCCAGGCTACTCATCAGGCTCCATTTAAGCCAAAGCTTAACATTAAGTTTGTTCATTACTAATAAGCCTTTTTTGCAAAACCGTAAAAAACACGATCAAAACAAAATAAAAAATACAAATGGCAGCTCCGTAAGCAATTTGCTGTTGGCGAAATCCTTTTTCAATTGCGTAAAATAAAACGGTAGATGTTGAATCATTTGGTCCACCCTGAGTCATTACGTCGACTTGAACAAACAAAGAAAATGCAAAAATTGAGGTGGATATAATCACAACGATCAACGTATTTTTAAGACTTGGGAGTGTGATGTATCTGAATTGCGACCATTTATTGGCACCATCCAAAACTGATGCTTCATATAAACTGTGAGGGATACTTTTTAAACCAGAAAGCAAGATCAGCATCTGAATACCAACCCCTTGCCACGCAGATAGTAAAACAATTGAAAATAACGCCCATTGTGGATCTCTTAACCAGTTGATAGCCTGATAATCATCAAAAAATTTAGCAATGACTTGATTAAATAATCCTCCATCCTGTTGATATAACATACTCCAGACAACACAAACAACAACCATAGAAGTCACAACTGGTGCAAAAAATAGCATCCTAAAAGCAACCTTTAGTTTACCCTTTCCTTGTAGCACTAGTGCAAGCATCAGCGCAAGTAATACCTGGATTGGTACAACCATGAAAACAAATTTAAATGTGTTAAACAAAGATTTTATAAACAGTGGGTCTTTCGCTAATATATATTTTTGTTGTTCAAATATTTGATATTGATAAAGTATAGAATAACCTTCAAATTCAGCGTTATCTCGTAATAAATCTCTTAATTTCAAATAAATTTTACCATCATAAGTTAACTCAAAATCGGACGAACTTTGCCTATTTAAAGGGAAAGACAAGGTTTTAACACTCAATAATCTTGCGTAATTATCAAAACCAATAAACTCAACCTGATTTGGTGACAAAAGTCGCTTATCCGTAAATGAAGTCGTTACAGCCACCAAAAAGGGTAATATCAAAAATACAAATAATAACACTAACGCTGGCAAAGCTAGCAGCTGAGCTTTTAATTTCTCTTTTGCAATACCTGTATATGCAAACTCATGCTTTATCTGCTGTTCATATTTAGTCATGTTTGCCTATTACCTATACCCTCGGTTATCACTTATGTTTTGCTCAATTTCATCAACCGCGCGATCCAATGCTTGTTCAACATTCTCTCCATCAACTATTCTCCTAAGTGCTTGCGAGAAAATACTAGAAATAGCCGGATATGCAGGCGTTGCAGGTCTCATCACGACATGATTAGCTGACATCTTATAAAGTGGAAAGAGTTCGCCTCCTGGACGATATAAAATTGTATTTTCAGCCGCCGTTTTCGAAGTCGGAATGAAGCCCGTTTTTTCACTAAAATATTGGATTTCATGATCTGACATAATAAATTCGATAAAATTCGCTGCCGACTTTGGCTGAAGACACTGGTGACTTATCGAATAATGCCAACTCCCCCCACCAATATAGGCCCCCCGACCAAAATCAATGGTCGGTAAAATAAGTAAATCGTCACCTATGGCTTTTTTATAGCGGTCAAACACCCAACTGCCGTTGTAATCAAGAGCCAGTAACCCCCGCTCAAATAGTGCATGCTCACCGACCCGAACGAATGCTAAATTTTTTTCTATTAAACCTTGAAGCCAATTCCCCCACTGAATTGCAGACGGACTATTTAATACTCCTTCAGCTTTAAGATAGTCAGTACGTTCAATTAAATCAGCTCCACTACTATATAGCATAGGCAGAAACGCATAGGCAGGCCATTCACCTACACCTAACAAATTTAAATCTAAAATATACTTGTAAGTATTCAGGCTTCGTAACTTTGCTAAAACCTGATTAAACTCTTTGACTGACCACGGTTGTTCAACACTAGGTATTCTGACATCTAATTGTTTAAAAAGAGATTTACGACTAAATATCGCCAACGAAATGTCAAATGGCCCAAGCGAATAAACAGCCTGTTTGTATGAGCCAACCCCACTAGGATTGATCCTATCTATTGTTTCTTTTTTTATTAGAGAATTTTGGCTTTGAGATTCACCTTCAGTTTGTCTATAGAGTGGCCGAATCAGCCCAGCCCAAGCATAATTTGCCACATCAGGTTGATCGACAGCAAGAATACAAGGTAAGTCTTTAGCTAACGCGCCTCCAATAACAGAATCGCGGTAGCTTCCATGAGGAATGTACTCAATACTAATTTTTGAGTTGGGATTACGCTGGTTATATCGTTTTACTTGTTGTTCAAATACTTTCATTTCATCTGGAGCAGTCAAAGTGCGCCAGATCTCTATTGGCTTTGCAACCGCTTTAAAAGAAGCAAAAGTCATAACCAGTATACTGAGTAGTACCTTATTCATTTACAATAAAAACACAAATCATTAAAATACCCAACATACTCGCATGACAGAGGAAAAATGTCACTCTCAAATCAGTTAATTTGACAACGTTATTTAATTTAGTATTTAATGCACTAATATTACTCATTCATTAGCCAACTCAATGGTCACAATAAAACAAGTAGCGGAAATTGCCGGAGTTTCGTTTAAAACGGTTTCACGTGTGGTGAATAAAGAACCAGGTGTTAAACCCCAAAATGTTGCCAAGGTTGAAAAAGCAATCAAAAAATTGGGTTATCGCCCCAATCGAGCTGCTAGTTTGGTCAGAAAAAAGCAAACCAACATTATAGGGTTTATTTCAGACGAAATTTCAACAACACCAGCTTCGGTTGCTATACTAAAAGGCGCACAAGATATGGCATGGGAGAAAGGAAAAACCTTAATGGTTTTTAATCTTGATCCCAAAAAACCAAACAAAGATAAACTTTATGAAGAGTGTCTACAACATAGGGCTGAAGGCATTATATATGGCGCTATGTATCACCAAGCAGTTACCTTTTCAGATATATTTAAGTCATTACCTACTGTTTTAGTTAACTGCATTAGCACAGCAGATGACTTTTTATCTATTGTGCCCGATGATGAACAAGCGGGTTACTATGTTACCAAACAGCTTTTATACAAGGGTTATCGCCGTATCGCGTTTTTAAATTTAAATCCAAATATTATTGCCGCTCAGCAGCGACAACGTGGTTTTTTAAAGGCACTAACTGAATTTGGCTTGAACAATTCTGATTACCATATTGCGACAATTGAAAAGGTAGTTGACGACAAAACCATTAATATTACGCGAGAAGTAGCCGAAGACGTGCTAAAAACTTTTAAACCTGATGCTGTTTTATGTGGTAAAGATTTAGCTGCAATTAATCTATATTTTGCCATTGAAAGGCTCGGTTTCAAAGTAGGTAAAGATATTGGAGTTGCGAGTTTCGACAATTGGCACGACATTCCTGAAATTTTAGACCCTCAACTATCGACAATGGCATTACCCTATTATGAAATGGGGCGATTAGCAGTTAGTCAATTATTAACCATGAAGCAAACATCTTCCTTTACTACCCAAACACTCCATAAAGTTTCCTGTTTGCTTTGTGACAGAAAATCATTCTAGGTTAATTAAAAACAAGCTTATTTTAATTAATATATATTCAATTTACAAATAACAACGTTGTCTAAGATGTAAATATGATGCATAATCATCTATCATCTTTAATAACCTAGTTAATTATATCGCAGGAGTAAAACGATGAATGTTGTTTGTATGGGTGAAACCCTAATCGACTTTGTCTGTACGGATGAGCAAACCAGCATGGCTGATTCAACTCATTTTATAAAAAAATCTGGCGGCGCACCTGCAAATGTTGCCGCCTGCGTTTCAAAATTAGGCGGTTCAAGCCTGTTTGCAGGCGCTGTTGGTCAAGACCCTTTTGGTGACAGTTTAGAAAATGAACTACAGCAATATGGTGTACAAACGACTTTTTTAAAACGCAGTGTCAAGCCAACAACGCTCGCATTTATTTCGTTAATGGCTGATGGAGAGCGAGAGTTTGTTTTTAACCGTGGTGCAGACGGTGATTATAGTTTAATTGAACCAGAAATAGACGAAATGCTAAATAATGCTATTTTGCATTTAGGAGCAGCTACCGCGCTATTAGGTGGTAAACTTTATGATACCTATTTGCAAACCGCTAAAACAGCCAAACGAAAAGGCCAGCTCATTAGTTTTGATCCAAATTACAGAGTTGATTTGTGGCCAGGTAGACTCGATGAGTTTATTGAAAAAAGTTTGGAGTTTATCCAGATGGCAGATATCGTTAAGGTCAGTGAAGAAGAGCTAGAGCTGCTAACCAAGCATAGTGATCTCCAAATGGGGTGTGACCTTTTACACGAGCAAGGAGTCACGGTAGTGACTGTAACCATAGGTTCAAAGGGTTGTTATCTGTCTACCAAAGAGAAAAAGTCTATCATCCCAGCCTATGAAATAAAGCCAATTGATACCACTGGTGCTGGTGACTCATTTATTGGTGCGCTTCTTTATCAGTTGGCGCAAAAACCAACTCAAGACTATCAAAAAATTGCTGAGTATATTCAGTTTGCGAATAAAGTAAGCGGCTTAGTTTGTGAACACTATGGCCCAATGACTGGACTAAGCGATTATCAAACCATTAGTAATACCGAGCGAAAGTTAAAGGCTTAATTAACCGCTCTAGAATTATCTATCTCGTGAGTGCTTTGATTCATTCAAGAACCTAAACACTTGCGAGATACTTTATTCTCTGTAAATTTGACTAAAAGCTTATTTGAATAACTTAAAAATTCACTTTTTATTTTTAAATAAAAGGGATTAGACTTATTTCGTTGTAGTTAGCTATGCATATGTTCAGCTGTCAGTGTTTTATTTAAATGATTTTATTTCGAAATTAAAAAACCTAATCATACCACTGGCTATAGTTTATTTTGTCTACGCCGTTTTAAAATTGCCCCACTTTACGCTTAAAACGCCGGAGTAAAATTGACCCACCTAAGGCGATTTATCGACCACAATGAATTACATGATGGACCACATACCTTAGTTCAAGCAGGCAATTTTTAATATATCGTTTAAATCTAATGTTAAAACATGCTTTAACATTAGTATATCAGAGGTGTTTATATACTAAGCCCATTACCCCAAATCAATTCGCTACAACTGAGTGATGAAGTTGCTAACGACTCAGCTTCAGCTAAAACAATTATAATTTCAGATCCCAAACACTTCTCCTGACATTTAAATACACACAGACCCGATAAATTTATCGGTGAGGGAATACTAATACTGTAAAAAAAAGCGGCCTTAGATTGTCTCCAAGGCCGCTTGTATTATATTAACCTAAATCTAGATGTTATTTATATTCGTGCGCTATGTCCTCTAGGCTTTTACCCTTAGTTTCAGGCATTAGCAATAGTACATATAACAATTGTAGAACCATCATTCCGGCAAAAAATACAAATATGGTACTAGCGCTAAATGCACTCAATGCCACTGGCATCAGCAAACTAATTAAGGCTGCAAATACCCAGTGTGTTCCTGAACCTAGCGCCTGACCTTTAGCCCTAACTGAATTGGGAAATATCTCAGCAATAAAGACCCAAATGACTGCGCCTTGCCCAATAGCATGTGATGCAATGAATGCAAATATAGCTAACACGACAATTAATCCTCCGTGCCCACCTGCAAATGCCCAAGCCACAATCCCTAATGACAAAATATAACCAATAGAACCAATCAGCATCAAGGTTTTACGCCCTACCATATCAATTAGATAAAGCCCGGCCATAGTAAAAATTAAGTTGGTCAATCCAATTCCTGTACTAGATAGTAGTGATGCGCTAGCGTCTAAACCCGCCATTTCAAATACTCTCGGTGCATAATACAAAATAAAATTAATGCCCGATAATTGATTAAAAAACGCGAGTAAAAAAGCCAACATAATTGGAAATGAATACTTTTTCTTAAATAAACGGTTACCTGAATTTTCCTTTTTTTCTTCAATTATATCCTTAACTTCGTGTTCAACATTGTGTAATTCAACCTGCTCCAGAACCTGTTTAGTTTTAACAATATCGGAAGTAGATGTCTTACTTTGTTTAATCTCATCAATCACTTTATCAATGTTTTCTTCACCAATATCCAATAAAATTTTTCGACTAGTTTGCACATCATTTTTATGCAAAATCAACCATCTAGGGCTTTCCGGTACTCGAAATACCATAAGCAAATAAACTAAGGCCGGCAGAGTTTCTATGCCTAGCATTAATCGCCAATCCCAATCTGCAAACCCTGAAATAAAGTAATTTGAAACAAATGCAATTAAAATCCCAAAGACAATTTGAAATTGATAGAGTGCAACTAGACGTCCTCTATGTTTAGCTGGCGCAACTTCCGAAATATAAGCGGGCACAGCTATTGATGACATACCAACACCTACCCCTCCGACAAATCGTAATATCGCAAAAATATACTCGTTTGTGGCGAACGCTGAACCCAAAGCCGACAATGCGTATAGAACACCAATGATAATCAAAGTTGTTTTTCGACCTAATCTATCACATGGGATACTCCCGGTTAACGCACCTATTACCGTCCCCCATAAAGCCGATGATACAATAAATGTACCATGCTCAAATGGTGATAATCGCCAAAGATTTTGAATTTTTTGCTCTGCCCCCGATATTACCGCAGTATCAAAACCGAATAAAAAGCCAGCCACAGCAACCGTAACTGACCATAACAATAATTTCGACATAACTTATCTCTTAATTTATCAATAAAGCATGAAAATATGCTTAGATTTTAAATCCGATAAAGATATAATAACAACGTTGTCTTTAAATGCAAGTTAAAATTTTATAGATAAGCTGTTTCAACAAGTAAATAATTATCCGTATAAAAAAGAGTTATACTAGCCGCTTGCCTGATATTTGATCAAAAACAAAACAATTTATTAAATTGAAGTAGAGTGCTACTTCTTTATTGTTAGGGTTTAATTCAACAATTTGGTCAGGACACTTTATCGCGATAGACGTCCCACCAAAATTAAAGTAGATAAGCGTTTCCGCACCTAATAGCTCCCTTGTTTCATAATCTGCATTTATTGAAGTATCACCTTGGTTAGAATCTAAAAATAAATGCTCTGGTCGAATTGCTAATTCCACCGTTTGCCCAATTTCCAATTCATCGGTATTTATTTCATTTCTTGCTTTAACAATTAAAAACTCACTATTTTGCAGCTTAATTTCAAATGCTGATGCTGTTATTTGGCTTATTGTAGCTAAAATAAAATTTATCTTTGGCGTTCCTAAAAAGCCTGCAACAAACTTATTAGCAGGTTGGTTGTAAAGCTCCAAAGGCGATCCAAATTGTTGCAAATTTACCGAGTTATACTCAGATAATGGTGCAAATACAGCTATTTTATCAGCAAGCGTCATTGCCTCGACTTGATCATGCGTGACGTAAATCATAGTGGCGTTTAATTTTTTGTGTAGGCCTCTGATCTCTCTTCGCGTTTTTACTCTTAACTCAGCATCTAAATTTGATAAAGGCTCATCAAATAAAAATAATTTTGGGGTTTGAACTATGCATCGACCTATCGCGACTCTTTGCTGTTGACCGCCAGATAGAGCGTCTGGTTTCAAATCGAGTAATCCGTCAATTTCAAGCGTTTGTGCGACTTGATTAATCTTTTCTTCAATGATTAGTTTGGATATTTTTTTTTGTTTCAGACCAAAAGATAAGTTTTCTTTAACAGTCATATGAGGATACAAAGCATACGACTGAAAAACCATACCAACTTCACGTTTACCAGGGGGGACTTCGTTCATCAGGTGATCATCAAACCAAATATCACCGCCCGATTGGGTATCCAACCCCGCAATTAGTCTGAGTAATGTTGATTTCCCACAACCAGAAGAACCAATAAATACAACTAGTTCTCCAGATTCAATTAATAAATTAATCTCATTTAAAATTAAGGTATTGGAAGGAAATGTTTTGGTTACTTGATTTAATTTAATAGCAGTCATCGTTATTTAAAATTTGTGTATGCATGAAAAGTCCTGAAACAATGTTGTTTTATGTTCCAGAATTTATCTCTTCGGCACTCAATAAGCAAATTTCTTTTCAAATATGGTCACAAAGGCTAACGATAAATGAACCCGATATTCTTGATAAAAGAATAATTTAGATTATCTGAGATTATAATTAATCGTTAAGTAAATACTTACATTTCAAACAATATTGCGTGTTGGGATTAATTTAAAAAATGCGAACAAAGCAAGCTATAACTATCGCTTGTGATAAAATTATATAATTATTTATTTTGTGTTTCGTACCTAGAAAGCAAAAAAACTTAATATTGAACGTATGCTTAATCAAGGTGGAAACAAAAGCGAATTTTTTCGGTATATAAAGCAAAATAGAGTAAAAAACATACAAATAGGTGTTTAAGCGAATATAAAACCAGAAAATCTAACATTTATACTTAAGAATATCGTTTATGTTTCCCCAATACCGTTTTTTGTCCCCCTTTACACTAAATTTGGATATTAATTACTCGGTACCCATCTTTCATTTAACACAAAGTAAGTTTATTCACTCTCATAGATTCAATTTTCACAAAAAAGCCCTTTTTTACTATTGGGGGTGAATCGTTCTGTCGATTTTGCTTTAGCAATGCATGCCGAGGCTGAAGTTCAAGAAATGATCCAAACAAATGCTGTGACGATATAAATTAGAGATATTTGAGTTGTCAAAACTGCATAAGAAGCGGCATTAAAAAACAAAATTATTTTTTAGACCTTATCAAACTCGACTCTATTCTCTATTTTAAACAAAAACACACCTAATTTAAGTGGGTATTTTTACTTTTTTGGAGTTTACATAAAGCTTATATTAGTGGTTTTGAAGGCAGCATCCTTGCTAATTTAGTACTTAACCTTGCGCTAAGAGGTATTCTAACTAATTGAATTATTTTAACTTATAGCTCTTCATGGTTTCTAACGAAAATTTTTTTGCGTAAATAAGGTATATTCACGCGCCAATAGCTAGGCTTGAGTTCCAACGCTGCTCTACTTCCCCCTTCCATAGGATTGTATGTAAAGTAATTTGACGCAGTCACCGTGAAAAAAGGTCGTTCGAAACATATTTATTTTCATTAAACCGAGTCAAGGTTACTTATCCAAATTAAAGAAACTGGTGAAGCCTGTTCCTTTAATTTGCGTCTAACTGATTTTTTAATGTTCTTTAAAAATTAAAATTGCTCGCTTACCAAAAACAAAACGATTGACGAAAAGAGAAATCGTAACCGAAAATATTAGCGTGATAAACATCATATGGATGTAATGGAAAGGTTTATCATCAAGCCCAAATACAAATGCAGCATACAACAAAGTACCAGATACAACCGCAATTATCGCTGCTTTTGAATCCACATTTTTGAACAACAAACCAACAATAAAGGTAGATAATATGGGCATACTCAGCAACCCATATAACTCTTGAATGGTATTAATAATACTTTCAGCGCGGGCATAAACCGGCACTAACGCAATTGCGATAATCACAAAAACGACACTCGCGATTCCACTAAGTTTAGCCACATTTGGTTTAGCGTTAAAATAGTTTTCATGCAAGTCACACACATATAATGCAGCAGACGAATTTAATATACTATTAAAACTAGATAACACGGCTGCCGCAATCGCTGCTGCGAATGCTCCTGAAAGCCAAACTGGCAAAACATCATTCACTATCATGCCATACGCTGCATCACCGACATCACCAAATAATTTATACGAAACAATACCTGGAATAACAATCATAGGTGGGATTATGACAAATCTTAATGTTGCTGCGGCAAAAACGCCTTTTTGCGCTTCTTTTAAACTAGGCGCTGCCATCGCTCGCTGTGTAATGGTTTGGTTGGTACTCCAATAAAACGTTTGGATAAAGATCATACCAGTTAATAATACATGCCAAGGTAAAGGCGAGTCATCCCCTCCAATAAGGGTTAAACGCTCTTTCGGAATACCGGAAAAATCCCAGTTGATTGCACTTAAGGCTAGAAAAACCACCAGCATACCCATTGACAGCAGTAAGACGCCACTATAAGTGTCTGATACAGCAACTGCTCTTAAACCACCAAAAATCGAATAAGCAGAACCGACAATAGCGAATACGATTGCCAAAGTTAGTAAACTAATTTCAACCCCGAACATAGATTGCATAAACAAAGCACCGGTATACAGTACCGCTGGCAAGAATATAAAAATATTTCCCAATAAAAACAAACCGCCAATAACCGCCCGGATATGCCGATCTTTATATCTTTTCTCTAACAGCTCTGTTGTTGTCGTACAACCGTTTTTATAATAAACAGGTAAGAATATTTTTGCCAAAATAACCAAGCCAAATACAGCAGAAAACTCCCACCACGCCAGTAGCGCCATTTGGTTACCATTCATACCGATTAGTTGGTCAGTTGACAGATTAGTTAAGGTGATAGAGCCGGCAATAAATGTCCAAGATAAACCTCCACCAGCCAAAAAATATTCCTTATTTGAATCTTTAGCACTGCGTCCATGGCCGGCACATTTAAGGTAAGTTAAAAAGGCAATAAGAGCTGTAATAAATAGAAAAACACTCAATTGCAGCATTGAATTAGACATTATGATATCTCCCCAGTATTAGACACTTTAATGACCGCTAAATCATGTGCTGGAATAAATGCCGACCCCAACAAAAATTGCTCTTTTGAATAGTCTTCTATCTGGATCGATTCATTTGAATAATTTAATACAAATAAATATTCACCTTTACGCTTATACCTCACGCCTGCAATTTCTTCATGAACTGATAAATTCAACTTACCTGCGAGCTCTGTGAAAACGGTTTTAAGAAAGTTATCATCACTTAAAGTTGTAATAACTGTAAAGTTTTGTCCTTGTAATAATGCGGGGGTATTCAATCCATCTATCGCAGCAACTGCTTTTAGTGGGCTATCTTCATGTACACGGATAATATCACGCCAAGTATGACTCGAATAACGTTGGCCTTTATATTCAATATTATGCGTTTGCGCCGCTGGAGTGGTATCTGCTGTCATAACAGTATAACCCAGAATATCCGAAAAACGTCCTGGCGGCATATTGGCAGGCAAGTGTAAGTTTTTAGTCTTACTAGCAAATCTTGGCCCAAAAACAAAATGAGCCTGACTGCTTTTTACCTTTTGATAAAAACTTTCGCTTGGCGCAATTGAAGCCGGACAAATTACTAATTTATATTGGCTAACATTCGAATTTTCATCAATAAAATCAACACTAATACCGAGTTGTTGCAATACTTTGTAATACTGAAATTCAGTTTTCAAATGTTTATAAATAGTTGATTGAGTTTCAATTTCACAAAACCATTGATTTTCAGTCCCGGTAACAAGTGCCACTTTGTTATTCGGCTTTGATTGTAATATCTCTGGCTGCTTTATAACTTCGTCCATAACCGATGCAATTTCATTATAGAAAAAAGAAGGTTCATTGTTTGCCATCTTAATCCCTGCATGCATCTGTTCCTGACCAAAAGGCAGTTGACGCCAACGGAAAAAGCTAACACATTCAGCACCATGTGCGAACGCTTCCCATGTCCATAGTCGAACCATTCCTTTAGCTGGTAACGGATTATAGTTAGCCCAATTGACTACCCCTGGCTGCTGCTCCATTATCCAAAAACGCCCTAAAGGATTAAGCCCCCTGGTTTGCTCAAGAAAATAAGCGTTTAAATCAGGATCACCACTACGCATCGAGTCAAAAGTAGTTGGATTCAATACCTCAGCATTTCGACCCAAGGGGTAACTGTCGTACGCAACAAAATCTAAATCTTTGGTAAGTTGAAAATTATCAATTTGTGTGTCACACATAGGGATCATATTGTGTGTCACAAACTGATTTTCACTATGCTCGCGAATAACAGAAATCATTTGGTTATGAAAATGAATCGCCATGTCTGAGCTAAATCTTCGGTAATCCAACTGATGAGATAAACCCATTTCTGTCACCCCATATAAGGGTAACTCTATTTGCTCAAAGTTGTTGTATTCCATCGACCAAAATACGGTGCCCCAAGCTTCATTTAACGCTTCTATATTTTGATATTTGTTTTTTAACCAACGTTGAAATTGATGTTTAGCATTGGCAGATCCACTTTGCGTCGTATCATGGCAGCCTAATTCATTATCAGTTTGCCAACCCGCAACTTTATTGTTATTGCCGTACCTTTTAACCATTACTTGCGTTATCTTAAGAGCCGCTTGTAAATACGCTTCACTAGAAAAATCATAGTGGCGACGAGAACCAAAGCCGCGAGTCATTCCTGTATTAATGTCTACAGGCAAAATATCTGGGTGTATATCAATTAGCCACTTAGGTGGTGTAGCCGTTGGTGTACAAATAATAACTTTTAAACCTGCAGAACTTAGCACTTCGATCGCTTTATCCATCCAATCAAATTCATACTGGCCTGATTTAGGCTCAATTCTGGACCATGAGAAATCACCGATACGGACCCATTCGATACCCAGATCTTTCATTTCAGCTGCGTCATCGGCCCACATGCTTTCTGGCCAATGTTCAGGGTAATAACACACTCCAAACATAATTTTGATACCTACTCAGTTAACTAGCCAAGCTAGAAAATTAAACTATAGTTAAAATTTAATTTATTAAAAGAAAACAAATTGTAACAATTTGATATCTACAATATCCCATACTCGAACCAAAAAATCAACACAACGAATATTTTCGAACATAAAAAACCATAAATAATTTGATAAGTGAAAAAATATTGTTAGAATTCGAAAACGTTTAACATATATTTAAAGTTTAGGAGGCTAATTATGAGCCACAGTCCATTCGTTCAACTAGATAGTATTAGTACATCGGTCGTTATTGATTGCACAAACAAACAACCCAGAATTATTTATTGGGGAAAAAAGCTCTCTGCTCTTAGCTCTATCGAACCGTTATTAGCTTTGGGGAAAAGACAAGAAGCTAAATGCGCGCCAGAGATTGAACCCTTATTATCACTCACTCCTTGTTATGGTGATGGTTTTATTGGCGCGCCCGGATTAGAGCTTAGATCAACAGACGGCAACGCATGGATGTTTAGTGGTGAAATTAGTGATATTCAACAAAACGAAAATCACTGCACTATATCAATGTTCGATAATGTTCGAAAAATAAAATTAAACTATCAAATATCACTAAATTATGATTCGAACGTATTAAGTGCAGCTACTGAAGTTTGCAATATGTCAGATAACCTAATTGAGGTAGACTGGTGTGCCTCCCTCACAGTACCACTTCATGATCATTTTGATACCATACATTCGTTTGAGGGACGTTGGGCCAATGAATTCCGCCGCAGCAAATTACAAAGATTTATGGGTGGATATTTAAAAGAAAACCGTAAAGGCAAAACCTCACATGATAATTTCCCAGGCGTCCTATTATCAAATTCAAACACAAATGAAACACAAGGCGAGTGTTTTGGTTTTCATTTAGGTTGGAGTGGTAATCACAGAACACGTGTTGAAAGTTTATCTGACGGGAGAAATTTTGTTCAGCTAGGTGAGTTACTGCACCCTGGCGAAGTAAAACTCAAGACAGGTGAGTGTTACCAAACACCTTTAATGTACGTATCCTATTCAAAACAAGGTTTAAGTACCTTATCCAATAATTTCCACACTTATGTTCGCAAGAACTTACTGACTTATAATGCGACTGAGAAACTCAGACCCGTCCACTATAATACTTGGGAAGCAATCTATTTTGACCATTCTTATGAAACATTAGCCGATCTAGCAAACAGAGCCGCTAAGCTAGGCGCCGAGCGATTTGTTTTAGACGATGGCTGGTTTAAAGGACGCCGAGGGGACGATGCGGGCTTAGGTGACTGGGTCGTCGACAAAGCTATATATCCTCAAGGTTTAGCGCCTTTGATAAAAACTGTTAATGATAATGGCATGGAGTTTGGGATTTGGTTTGAACCTGAAATGGTCAATCCAGATAGCTATTTATATCGCCAACATCCAGACTGGATTCTGCAAGCTGAAAATTGCCAACAAATTCAATTTAGAAACCAGTACGTCCTAGACTTAACCAGATCTGAAGTTGTTGAATATTTAGATACAGCCATCAGCGATATTTTAAACACATACCCGCAAATTAAATATATTAAGTGGGATATGAACCGAGATATAAACCATGCGAACAACGCACAGGGATATCCTGCGGTGCATAAACAAACGCTAGCACTATATGAGCTAATTCAGAGTTTGAAGGTACGTTTCCCAAGCGTCGAAATTGAAAGCTGCTCTTCAGGCGGTGCACGTGTTGACTATGGTATTTTGCGTTACACAGATAGAGTTTGGACTTCTGATTCGAATGACGCACTAGACAGACTCTCTATTCAAAAAGGCTGTTCTTTCTTCTTTCCTAGCGAGGTGATGGGCTCTCATGTTGGCCCAAGAGATTGCCATATAACAGGTCGCAATATTAAAATTGAAACTCGGGTTGGTGTTGCCTTGTTTGGACATATGGGCATGGAAATGGATCCTAGAGAATTAACTGATCACGAAGCTAAAGTATTAAGTGAAGGTTTCGCCCTGCACAAACAGAACCGCCAACTAATTCACGGCGGAAAGTTAGTACGCTTAGATAGTGAAGACTGTGCAGTGAACTTTGGCATAGTTGCAACCGACCAGTCAGAAGCACTATATGCTCATAATCTAATTAACGAATATAAAGGGGCATTGCCACCAAGTTATTTCTTTACTGGTTTAGCCGAAAACAAAAATTATAAACTTGAACGGGTTTGGCCGGTCGAATTTGACGAATATCGTGAATCGGGTTTAAGCCAACTCAACGGACAAGTATTCTCTGGAGAACATTTAGTTAATTTTGGTATTCAATTACCGATTATGCTGCCTGAAACACTCATTGTGTTTAAATTAACTCAAGCAAAATAGCACAATAAGTACCCCACCAGATTAAATAAGATCTGGTGGGATATTTAACTTTTTTATTCAGGCAACATCAATTCAATTTTTTGCACTGTATCATTTGGATAATTTTGATTATGTTTCAAAATTAATCCGTTAAGCTGAAAAATAGAATTAAGAATCGCATGTATTAGTGAAAGAAAACCTGAACGTTGTAACTTAACCAAATCAGCATCTGATAAATTATTGAGTTTGTCTTCATCAATTGTTATTAAACTTTCTAATACCTGTTTACTCTGGTCTGAGTAGTGAACAACTGCGTTTATTTCTTTGGTTAAGGCCATCTCTCCCATCATTTTCGCAAATTCATTTAAGGCCGCTGTCTCATTTAAAATCCCCTGTAATTTATATTGAATTTGTTTTTGAACAACACTCGGCTGACCTAACTCATTAAACAATAAAGTATCACCGTCATCAAAAATGGTTGTTGAACAGGGCCGAGTTGCTAATACATACCCGTGGCGGCCATCATTAGCTAAAACAAATGGATACACAGCCAAGGTTGCAGGCATAAAAGGGGCTGTCCAAATTGAATTTTCAACAAATAAATTTCGCTCTGGAGTCAACGACATCAAGCACTTAACATCAAATGCTCGGTCTGCATTTGTACGAGATAGAAATATAGGCCAACAACAAGCTGCTTTTGGTATTTCGCTAAGAGATAGTGCACAGACTTGCTCGGTAGAAGCTGCTATAATGGGGGCTGCAGCTAAGTATTTTTTATGATCATGTTTGTTTAATAGAACTGTGTTCATCAAATAATCGGCCTTATTAAGTTAGAAAATACTCTCTGTTAGTTGGCAAGGAATTTAATAATGATTCTTTAACGCTTAAATTACGCTGAATAATGGCATCAGCTTGCGCAGCCATCGTATATAAATGCACATGCTGCTGATAATCTGGTTTAAACCCCATACCATATAAAACGTATTGATAACTGGCCGCAGGAAACAATTCAATTGCAGAATCAAAGTCTGACGTTTGCGGACCGCGGGTTTGCCAAATTAATAAGTCATCTTTTAGCGACTCAGGCAAACTGCTCACGTTTGCTTGCGCTCGCCAATATGCCTCTTTACGTTGAGTCAACATATAATGCAATTTTAAAAAATCGATAATACGTTGCCAACGATACTGCATTTTTTGATTAAAACGTTTGCTAACCACTTCCATTGACGTTTCATTAACTGGCAGATTTTCCGCAATAAATTTGGCAGATTGTTCAACTAGCATAATTGCTGTTGCCTCTAATGGTTCAACAAAACCAGCGGCCATACCAACTGCAACACAGTTTTTTTTCCAAATTTCTTTACGATAACCTGGCTCAAAGCAAATTTTTCTAACCTTGAGCTCTGCAAGTTCAGCTTTAGAATGTGTTTTTTCAGCGTATTGAATTAGTATCTCTTCTGCATTTTTATCATCAATAAAATCAGACGCATAGACATAACCAACTCCCCGCCTTTTTTGTAAGCCGATATCCCATACCCAACCGACTGATTGTGCTGTAGCAATTGTCATACTAGCAATTGGGCTTGTTTCACTGGAATATGGCAATTGAATGGCTAATGCCGAATCGTTCAGTAAAATATCTTTAGTCGAATGCTTTTTAACGCCTAAGGTTTTATCTATCAGTACCGCAGCGGCACCCGAACAATCGATAAATAAATCTCCAGAAATACTTTCTCCATCAGTAAATAACAAAGACTGTATTGAGCCATCAATACCTTGCGTTACAGACTCTACCGTTTTGACTAAATGATGAACGCCTAGATTGTCTCGGCAATGCCTTTTAAGCATATCTGCAAAAGCACCTGCATCTAGATGATAGGCATAATTTAACTTTGCATTGTAGTCAGGATCTGTCGGTACTTTGGGACCTAAACCAGCTTCACAAATCGCTTGTTGATAGTTTGCTAAATCAGAAAATTGTTGTACATCGTCTAGATAAGGGGCGATGTCGACACGTTCGTATCCCATTGGAACGGTAAAAGGATGATGATAAAAGTCTTCTCCTGTCACCCAACCGACAAATTTACCACCTTGTTTAAAGGTTGCTTGACAGGTTTTGAGGAAATCTTGTTCAGTTAATCCTATCGCCTGAAGCGTATTTTTCATTGTAGGCCAAGTACCTTCTCCCACACCAACAGTCGGAATATCAGATGATTCAATTAAAGAAAGTTTAATATTGGAATGAGTATTGAGTTTATGATGAGATGCAATAACGGCAGCCGTTAGCCAACCAGCCGTACCACCACCAAGAATAACAATTTTTTTTATAGGCTTCATATGTACCCCTGAAAAATAAGACAAACCCGATAAACGGGTTTGTCTAGCTAATGAGTATAGCCTTTAAGTTTAAAAAGTACCGCGTACGCCTACTGCAAATCGTGCGCCATTATCTTCAACTGAGATAATCTGATTTGCATAGCGGCCATGTTGGATAATTTCTTCTTCAGTTATATTAATCCCTTCGAAAAACACATTAACGGTATCGTTGATATCGTAACTTGCACTCAGGTCCCACTGACCATAGGTTTTTCCGTAAATAGGTTCCCCACCGGTTGGGTTCACAGCTGTGCGTAAGAAAGTTTCGCGATTATTAAACGCTAATCGAGTTTGGAATCCATTGTTTTCATAAAATAAAATTACATTTTGAGAGTCACCTAAACCTTCAAGTAAAGTGTTCAACTCTTCAGAGCTATTAACAATAGTGGCATTTGCTTGTACACCAAAGCCCGAATCGAAAGTATGTAACCACGCGATTTCAACGCCATTTACATTACCATCAACTGAATTTTGTGGGCGTGAAACAGTGAGTATTTCACTAGCGCCATTCAACTCTTCCGAGGTATCACCTGCTCCACAGGTATTACAAGCAAAGTCAGGTGCGCTTCTGTCACTTAAAATAAACTCTTCGTTACCCGGTAAAGTTACAATCCAGTCAGTTACATCTTTATTAAATGCAGCAACGGTAAATGAACTCGTATCGCCATAATACCACTCTAATGAAATATCATAATTTTCAGAACGGAATGGTTGCAATTGAGCGTTACCGCCACTTGCTGTTAAATTTTGGCGTCTTGGTTCGCCATATACTGTGGTCGGAGATAAATCGCTTAACGTTGGGCGAGTTAGAGAATCATAAATAGCCCCTCTTAAAATTAAATCCTCGGTTAGATCTAATTTTAAATTAACAGACGGCAACAACACCCCATAATCGGACGATGAAGCGACTTCAACACCTTCCCCGGTTACATTACTAAACAGTGTCGGATCAGCTGTTTGCACAATATCCGTTAATTCTGCCTGAACACCAGTTGATTCAGTATTTGTCTGGCTATAGCGCAACCCCCAGTTTAGGCTATACGGTAAATCACCAAAATCGCCTTGGAATGTCGCATCAATATAAGCACTTAATATTTCTTCTTTAACTTTATATCTATCATCTTGGATGACGGCAACAAAACCATCGCCATAATTTGTAGCCGCAGATGTATAAGTGGAAGGATCATTGCCGTCCGCTATATGTTGGGCTAAAGCAGAGGCATCGTGCGAAGCAACAGCAGCATCTGTTCCCATATATTCAAAATAAGCATCCGCATCATAGGTATACCAAGTGCTTGCGGCACCGCCAAAATAATTTGATGCAGTATAGGTTTCTAATAAACCTGCGGGTAACGATGCGTGGTAACCACAAAAAGCACAACCGGCATTACCAAAAGCTCTATAACGTTGCTTTTCTCTATCTTGGTAATATGCACCAAATTTTAAGCTAGTTAACGTATCGCTTGTTGGAATATATTCAAAATCTGCTTTGGCTTCAAAAATATCATCTTCGACTGTTGCACCGCGATTTTGAGCTTCGCCACCTAAACCACCTACTTCGTTATAATGAGCTCGAGCTAAATCGGCGGAAGGCAGTGTACCAGAGCCGAAACCTTGGTGAGTTGCAACAGGTGTACCGCTGGTTAAATCAAAGCTGAATGAGTTTTCGATACCGATCACGTTAAAACGGCTTTTCCCAGCACTATCATCTTTAGCTGACGATTTAGAGATATCAAAATTGGCTTTAAGATCATCATTAAGCTGCCAATCTGCATTAACGCCAAATAAACTGGAAGTCACATCCCGACTATTACGTGTATGGTCAACAAAATCTGTATTGGCGCTACCACCCACTTGATCAAATTTAATCGCCGTTCTGCTAATCGGATCTATGGTTGCATTATTTACACGATTTGGTTCAAACCAAGCCGCTAAATCACGCACTCTTGAATCCACTTCAAATTTAGAATATAAACCATCAAAAGTTAATGTTAAGTCAGCATTTGGTGCATATTGCAATGAGGTACTGACATTAGTACGGGTGCGTTTTTGCTCATCCACTGTCATATCCAAGTTACGTGGGATAGTGGCGTTTTCGGCAATTACATCGCCATCAGCATTAGTTAGCGTAATGCCTGTTCTATAACCTGCTGTAACAATTTGATTTAATTGAACTTCACGCTCTTGATGAGAAACTGCTACCAAGGCCCCAAATTTACCATCTGCAAAGGTATTACTAACCAAACCAGAAAATGAAGGTGACGTTTCTTCATTAAGAGTTTCGTATTGTGCTTTAACAGAAGCAACGGCATGAAATCCTTGGTTATCAAAAGGGCGAGCTGTCGAGACATTAATCGTTGCGCCGATACTACCTTCTTGTAATTTGGCGGAGCTACTTTTGTATACATCTGCACCAGTAATTTGCTCTGCTGCCAACACATCAAAACTGAATTCACGGCCTGCATTTTCAGTTGCCATTTGGCGTCCGTTGACTAAAACAGTATTGAATTCAGGCCCAAAACCTCGTACGGTAACTGACTGACCTTCCCCACCAGATCTATCAATTGAAACCCCCGTAATCCGCTGCAGTGATTCCGCAACATTTAAATCAGGAAACTTACCTAAATCTTCAGCTGCAATCCCATCAGATACCAAAACAGAATGTTTTTTATCGAACATAGATTGCTTTAAACTGGAACGAAGTCCTCTTACAACGATAGTTTCGTCAACTTGAGTGGTTGCACCTTCATTCTCCGCTGAGATCGCTACATTTGACATAATAGCGGTTGAAACAGCTAATGAAATTGCGGTTCTTTTGCTTAAAGAAAATACTGAATTGTTCATATTATTCCTCTACATTTTTCTATTGTTAGTCTTGAGTGTGTTGACAATAAGAGTACATTGAGTACTCCTGTTACTGAGCAGTCGCCAAAGGTTGAACATTGGCCCGACAGATTTTTTCAAATTTGTTAAAATCAAGTGATGCACCACCAACCAAACAGCCATCAACAACATCAAGAGATAAAATAGCTTCACAATTCTTATCTGACACACTACCGCCATAAAGGACATGAATTGACTTATCAACCACATTTTGTTGATATTTATTTATCAAATGTTTAACAATAGTAGACATTGTTTGTTCGATATGCGTAATACTTGCAGTTTTATTTGTACCAATTGCCCAGATAGGTTCGTAGGCGATCACTAATTTGTGAATCTGGCTTTCATCGACAAGCGCCAAAGCCGAGTCTATTTGGTAAGTCACAAAACTATCAGTTAAGCCAAGGTGTCTTTGGGTTTCAGACTCACCAATACATAAAATAGGAATTAAATGATTGTCTAATAAAATTTTCACTTTCTCAGCTACTAACTCATCATTTTCACCAAACTGAGCACGTCGCTCTGAGTGTCCGACAATCACATATTTACAACCGCAATCTTTTAGCATGTTGGCAGATAATTCACCGGTAAAAGCGCCAGCGCGATTTTGATTTACATTCTGCGCGCCTAAAAAAGCACCTGAGTTTGCTAAGCGCTTATTGCCAGTTTGTAAGTATGTTGCCGGAGGGCAAATCACGAGTGTCGGCGAAATGCACTTAGCCAACTCAGCGCATTGTTCAAATAGCTGTTCACTTTGCTCTGAATCCAGGTTCATTTTCCAGTTAGCAGCAATTAGTTTATTTTTCATACTTGATGTACTCTGTTAAAAGTTTTTCGTTTACATAACGTTGAAGTTGTTCTTTTTCCTCTGCCGATAAGCGCAAGCCTAATTTAGTGCGCCGCCAGAGAATATCTTCAATTGACCGAGCCCACTCGTGTTCAATAAGATAATCAACTTCTTTTTGGTAAAGGTTCTGATTAAAACAAATTCCTAGATCTTCAAGGCCGCTTGAGCTTTCCAAAATCAATTTAGAGAAGGTTCCGTACGATCGAACAAAACGTCTTAGTATTTTTTCCGGAAGCCATGGGTAGGTTGCAGCAAGACTTTTCTGCAAAGATTCATGGTCTTCAAAGTCGCCACCTGGTAGCGCTTCTAATTTGGTCTGACAAGCTTTCATTTGTGGAAAATAAGGTTTTAACTTGTCGACAGCCGCCTGAGCAAGTTTTCGATAAGTTGTAATTTTGCCGCCAAATACAGACAAAATAGGGATACCAAATTCTTTTTCCTGTAGGTTTAAAGTGTAATCACGAGTAACAGCTTGTGCATTATCACTCTCATCATCCATTAACGGACGAACCCCAGAATAGCTATGCACTATGTCGCTAGTACTGACTTTAGTATTAAAGTGTTGATTGGTAACATCGAGTAAATAATTGATCTCGTCCTGATCAATGCGCACAAATCCGGGATCCCCTTTATAATCAACATCTGTCGTGCCAATTAACGAAAAGTCCTCTTCGTAAGGTAAAACAAAAACAATTCGCTTATCTTCATTCTGCAAGATATAAGCATGTTTCTGATCATGAAGTTTCGGAACAATGATGTGACTACCTTTAACTAACCTGATTTTACGCGGTGCAGTTTCTTTTAAAGCATCCAAAAATAAGTCTTCAACCCAAGGGCCCGTCGCATTGATCACACACTTAGCTTGAACATTAGTTAGCGCTTTGGTATTCGTATCTTGCAACGTAACAAACCAACTATCGCCACCAGTTTCTGCGCTAATGCATTTGGTTTGAGTTAATATTTTCGCCCCTTTTTCGGCTGCAGCGATTGCATTTAATACAACTAAACGAGCGTCATCTACCCAACCATCTGAATACTCAAAGCCTTTTTTAATTTGAGGCACTAAAACACTGTCATCAGAAAACCGAACGAATTTTGAACCTGGTAAGCGTTTTCGTTTGCTTAAATGATCATAAAGGAACAATCCCGCTCTAATCATCCAAGCTGGCCGAAGGTGCGGCCTATGTGGTAAATAAAACCTAAGAGGCCACATAATATGAGGCGCGTTTTCAAGCAAAACTTCGCGTTCTGCCAATGCTTCTTTTACTAACCTAAATTCGTAGTGCTCTAAATAACGTAAACCGCCATGGATAAGTTTACTACTGGCTGATGAAGTAGCAGAGGCTAAGTCGCCTTTCTCACATAACAAAACCTTAAGCCCTCTGCCGGCAGCATCGTTAGCGATACCCACGCCATTAACTCCACCCCCTACTACAACAAGATCCCAATTAATTTCATTTAATTGCATGCTACTCGACCAAAATTAATAATTAACATTTAATAAACATTAGTATGAGACAAACGAACAAAAAGATCAACTTAAAATGTTCGTTTGTGTTCTTTTTAGATCTTATAAGACATAAAAACACGAATGCCGCATTAAAAAAACGATTAATCGAATCAAAAAGAAAGTATAGAAATCAACATTTTGTCAAAAAGAGTAGAAATGAAAAAAGAAAAATTGAAATAAACGTATATATCCGATCTTCCGCACCACTTTTAGGAATAAATTTTCTGGTAATGATAACCTAAGCAATCAATGATCGTGTGATTGCGATCCTCAAGATTAGCAACGATCTCAGTGTCTTGGTTGATATACATGATGGTGACCCCTTGAAAGCATTGGAACACCCAGCGAGCGGTGGGTTTCTGATGGGGTTTGTATTTCATATCCGGGAAGTACTGCTCTTGCTCTACAAGTTGTTTGCGGATCTGATGCTCCAAGGCTGCATATACCATTAAACAGACCGTCATCACCATTAATAACGCTTCTATTCGTTCTGGCTTTTTCAAGAAAATGGCGTTGGTTAAAAAGTCTGGGCTCTTCAGAAAGCGGAAGCCTTTTTCTACTGATTGCTGTGATTTATACGTGCTGAGCATTTTATCCATGGTTAACGCTTCACTCATGTCATTGGTGGCAATGATAAACAACCCCAATTGTTCCAGTGCCGCTTGGCGTCGAGCCAGCGGGGTAAATAAACGCCCTGTAATTTGGTAATCAATCCGTATCGGGTTTTCATTTTTTTTAGGTCGCCCTTTTCCGGCAAATGCGGGGACTTGCTCAACTTGCCCTTCAACATCACAGAGTATTTGTTTCTTTTTCCATTCCTCCAATGACTTTTGTGCATCACCTTCGCAAGCAAATATTTTTTGACTGAGTTGTTTAAAGCTTTTACGTGCTTGCTCTGCTTGTTTGTGCATGCGCTTACTTAACGTATGTGTTTCGCGTTTAGCAGCTTGCTCACTGCGTACTAGCAACCACTTTTGCTTTACGCCACCATATTCACATTCATGAAACACGCCTTCGTAGCCTGAAGATAAAGGCGTAAAACTTAAAGTCGGAGCTAATTTGATGAGCGTTTTAGCTTCTTTGAGTGTTTGAGGGACACGCGTGATAAATAGTTGATTGATTTGCTGTAAATGAGAAAGGGATTCTTGAACATATAAAGCAGCATCCCCCACCAAGTAGCGACAGCGTTGTGCTGCCTTTAAGCTATTCACATGGGCTTTAACTATCTTTTTAAACCCATCCATATCATTGCAGTTGCCACTGGCGGGTTTCATATAAACCGGAATGCCGGATTGATTTTCACAGATGAGGTTTAAAACCACTTGGTTTAAGTCGGGGCGGTGGTCGCGAGAATACCCTTTGGCAATGTGGATAGTATTAACATCATCATCCACATCGTTTGATTGACCATCATAATGGAAGCTAGTGGAGTCTAAATGTAGTGATTCTCCGCCCAGACCAAGGTGACTAACAACCGTTTCGCCGAGATCTTGGTATAAACTGGATACACCAAATTCATACAGCTTGTCTAAACATCGACCTAACGCATCATCATTGATTTGCTCAGCCTTGACGCCTTCACCAATTAAGCGCTCAAGTGGCTTATCTTTAAAGTACTCACTGTACATGTGTAGCGTTCGGCCAGTAAACCCCAAGCCATTTATCACCATAGCCAAAACCAGTTGGCCAAAGCTTAAAGTACGATCGTTTGATTGACCGAGTTTACGGTCAATTAAGTCGACCAATTGGATTTCATGACAAAAACCAGCCACCAAGCCGTGATGTTCAAGTGTTTTAGTAAAAGGGTTAGGCATTGTGATCACCACTCTCAAAAGAGAGTAATAGATCAAGATCTGGGATCTAGGTCAAGTCTTTTTTTAAATAATACGATCAACTGAATAAAAAAACACCAAGATTAATTAAAAACTAGGTGCGGAATGACGGATATATCAATTAAGAGGATAAAAAAGTTAAGAAGGGATGCAGGCAAAGCCGTTTAGCAGTGCCTGTTTAAAAAGGCAATTATACTATATGTAAATTTACGTCAGATTTAACTATGATTTGCTTTACTTTTTCAGGCGGATCAATATCTGTATATAGGTGGTTAACCTGATTAATGCTACCTAACTTCACGACAGCATTACGCCCAAACTTAGAGCTATCAGCAGCCAGCAAGACACTTTCTGTATTTTTGATAATTGCCTGAGCGACTTTCACTTCACGAAAGTCAAAATCGAGTAGATAGCCTTCGTCATTGATACCACTAATACCAATAACTGCAAAATCGGTATGAAATTGATTAATAAAATCAATCGTTGTCTCACCTACAATGCCGCCGTCTCTTGCTCTTACTTCGCCACTTGCGATTATAACGGTAAAGTCTTCTTTAAAGCTCATGATACTGGCTACATGTATATTGTTAGTCACTATCATCAAGTCTTTATGATTCAATAATTCTTTGGCTACTAACTCTGTTGTGGTACCAATATTAATAAAAATAGATGCACCGTCAGGAATTGTCGCAGCGATCGCTTCTGCAATTCTTTGCTTCGCTTCCAAGTTCATTATTTTTCGATCTTGATAGTTCACATTGACCGTGTTGGTTTCTTTGCCAGCACCACCATGATGACGGGTAATTTTATCTTTTTTAGCGAGTTGGTTTAAATCACGACGAATAGTTTGTGGCGCAACATCAAAATATTCGACTAGCTCATCAATGCTGATAAACTCTTTTTTCTCGAGCATTTGCAGAATGACATCCTGCCTTCTTTGTTGGGTGAGTTTTCTTTTTGCTGTCATACATTCAATACCTTTAAATTTCCTTTCAGCATTATACACTTAACTAGGTTTTACAATAAACACCCTTAAAAAAACACCATAATGAACAATTTCGAACTTTTTAGAAAACAAATTATCTGTTATATTATTTTAAATAGATATTAACAAAAGGCATTAGTATGAGTCATTATATTTTATCAATTGATCAAGGAACTACGAGTTCCAGAGCTATCATTTTTGATGAAAAGGGTAAAATTATTCAATTAGAACAACAGGAATTCGAACAATATTACCCTGAAAATGGCTGGGTTGAACATAATCCTAAAGACATTTGGACAAGCACTCTAGCAGTCTGTCAGCAAGCTATCGCCAACGCAAAAGTTGAAATTAGCACTATTGGCATATGCAATCAACGCGAAACAACGCTAGTGTGGAATAAAACAACGGGTGAAACTTTATACAATGCCATTGTATGGCAAGATAGGCGAACCAGCGATTATTGTGACTCTATCAGAACAAAAGAGAATGTGGCCTTTATCAGAGATAAAACAGGCTTATTAATAGATCCTTATTTTTCCGCAACAAAAATTCGCTGGATTTTAGAGAATGTTGATGGGGCTCGAGAATTAGCTGAAAAAGGCGAATTACTTTTTGGAACCGTAGACTGTTACCTCATTTGGATGCTTACAGGTGGTGAAAAACATGTAACAGATGCAAGCAACGCGTCGCGTACACTGCTATTTAATATCCATACTCAGCAGTGGGATGATGAATTGCTCGATTTATTTTCTATCCCAAAAAGTATACTACCAGAAGTACTTAATAGTGCTGATAAATTTGGTTTAACATTGCCTGAATTATTGGGAACTGCAATTCCGATAAATGGTGTAGCCGGCGACCAGCAAGCCGCACTATTTGGTCAAAACTGTTTTAAAAAAGGAATGGCCAAAAGTACTTATGGTACGGGTGGTTTTTTAATGGTAAACACAGGTGACCACGCTTGTTTATCTAAAAATAAATTACTCACTACCGTCGCCTACCGATTAAATAACAAAACAACTTATGCGTTAGAGGGCAGCATATTTATCGCTGGTGCAGCCGTTACTTGGTTACGTGATGGCTTAAATGTGATTGATTCTCCTGAGCAATCTAGTGAAACAGCCTCTAAAGTGCCTTACGATCACGGTGTTTATCTTGTTCCTGCATTTACTGGTCTTGGCGCCCCGCATTGGGATGCCCATGCTCGAGGCGGTTTATTTGGTTTAACTCGCGCCACAGGCATGACAGAAATTATCAGCGCAACCTTACAGTCCGTAGGCTACCAAACAAGAGACTTACAACACTGCATTATAGAAGACGGCATCACAATTGAGTCGTTACGGGTTGATGGTGGCATGTCCAGAGATAACTGGACGATGAAATTTTTAGCAGACATTCTACAAATAGAAGTAAAGCGACCCACCCTTGTAGAGACATCTGCGCTAGGTGCTGCGTTTTTAGCTGGCTTAGCTGCTGGGATCTATAAGTCATTGGACGATATAAATAAACTCTATCAAACAGCTGAGACCTTTGTACCTGAGATTTCGCAAGAAGCCAGAGACCAATTGTATTGTAAATGGCTGCAAGCTGTAGAAAGTACCAAATTATTTAAGCCTTAAGCATTCATTGCATGGCGAGAAGCTATCGTCATGCAATTTTTTAGCACCCTAGTCACTAAATATTAAGAAGGTGCTTGTAAATTATCAGCTAATAAAATCCCCCATCACATACCCTCTTTTTATACTGTTTATTGGCTTTTAATCATCTCTTTTTTTACTAAATTAGAAGTGGCTACGATAGTTGCAGGTTTATCCTGCCCCTTGGGAATATAATTTGAATCAAGCGTTAGTAGCAATTTATCAAGTTCGAAGCCATCTTCACGCATTGAAAGCATGATTGTATGTACGCCGGGTTCAGGGATAGTTAAGGTGATTGTTTTAGGTTCACCACAATGATTATCTTTAGTACGTTGGGCTGATGACCAAGTCCATTGATGCTTGTTTTCACACAGTTGCAAACGCTGGCTAGTTTCCGGCCAAGTGCTATTTAGTCCAATGTGCACCCCATTGTCTTCGCTACCAGTACTAAAAGCCCTGGCCCAAACGTAATATTTGCCTACATTAGCAAAGTAAACAGGGTACGTTAATACTGCCATTACGCCGGCCTTTTCAGAGAAATTTTCCCCACGTACAAGTTCTTCACTATGATTAGTTCTAGTATCCGGCAAAATTTCAATGTAAGCACCAGAACTTGCATCATTTAAATGTAGCCCATCATTATCAGAATAGCCGTGTCGTTGCGTGTCGTTTGAGAAAGTCATCCAACGACGTTTCTGGTCAAGATGCTGAGAGCTAAAATGCTCGGCTTCAATCACCACAAAACCATCCTTTTCTTGGTAATTACGATTCGGTGTTGCGATCGCAAAAACTGATGTAAAAACACAGCTAAAAATAAGACTAACCTTTAGAATATCCATTGTATTGTTAACTCTAATTAATTTTGAATGACCGGAATCTAAGCCCTAATTAAAATTTTTATCCAACTAATGAAAGCTTAATACTCGTATTTATTTGCAACTCTACAACAAAAAATCACAACAAAACAATAAAAGTCACACAAACACTCAAAAATAATCATTTAAAATAAATGTAGGTTAATAATATTAATATTCTCTTTGTCTAAACTTAATTAAAGAATGAGAATACCGTAAACATACAATAATTTTGTTATTTAATTGTTTATTTCATCTAAACTTTGTACCATAAAAGACCCAAAGTGATTAAATTTGATTGAGAGTTTTATTAAAATGAGAAAATCGCTCACTAAATTAACCGTAATTTCTGCGATATCTACGAGTTTATTGTTATCAGCTTGTAGCCATCAGACCGAGCAAACAATGAAAGCCGAGCAAACTAAAGTCGATTATTTTGCCGATAATGCGTTAGGTAATGCCCTTGCGGTGGTACAACACCCCGCCGGTATACATTTAGATGGAGTTACTTATGTAAGCTACCAAGGTCCATTAGAAGACCCTTATGTCGCCTCTTATAATCATAAAACCAAAAAATGGCAGGGGCCTTTTAAAGCGGGCATCAGTGAATTAGGCAAAAGCCCAGATCAGCCTAAAAAAATTGATAATCATGGCAAACCCACCATGTTAATTGATGATTTAGGTTACGTTCACATCTTTTTTGGTGGCCACGGGGGTGACGAGAGACACGGTAAAAATAAATTAGGTAATATTCATTTTGGTGGTAACAAACATGCCGTGTCTAAACGCCCTTACGATATTAGTGAGTGGGAAGCGCTAGATAATATTTCACCATTTGGTACTTACAATCAGGCTGTAAAAATGGACAACGGCGACATTTATATATTTTACCGCCATGGTGCGCATCGAAGTGATTGGGTATATCAAAAATCAACCGACAACGGCCGTACTTTCGAGCCTGCAGTTTCTTTTTTAAAGCATAAGAAAAGAACTGATATTAAAGCAAATGACAGCTGGTACGCTTGGGTTGGACGTGGACAAGGGGATGATATTATAGTCTCTTACGATTATCATATTTGCTGGAATGGCAAAGCCAATAATGGCAGAGGACACACCACAGAACGTCACGATGCCTACTATATGGTATTTAATACAAAAACAGGTAGTTGGCGAAATGTACAAGGTGATCAGTTGCAAATACCGGTAACCCGCGAAACCGCCGATGAAAAAACTTTAGTTGCCCGTACAGGTGGCTCAGGATATTGGACATTTAACGGCTCTGCGCATCTAGATGAAAATGGATATCCGCATATTGCAACCAACATTGGTAAAGATCTAGGCGCTAAAACTGGCGGCCCCAAGCAAACCAGCTATTTTCGTTGGAACGGCAACAAATGGGAAGGTGGTAACCCAGTTAATGTACAATCACGTATAAATCATACAGACACCCGTGGCGATTTTATCGTGAAATCACCCACTGAAGTCAGCTTCATTTTAGGCTATCAGGAGGACAACGACGGCGTTATTTCGTATTTTGATAGTCATGATGGTGGCAAAAATTTTACCAAAGGCGAAGAATTATTGCGTCGTGAAAATGCCAATTGGGCACTTACCACTCAAATCAAAAATGCTCACCCTGATGCCCGCTTAATTGTTGCTGAAAAGCAAAAAGGCACTAATTGGCGCAAAGTTTATTTAGTGGGTGATAATGGCCCAATTAAGCGAAATGAAACAGAAAGCCAATTATTAACTGACCAAAACAAAGCACGCTTGCCTTAAATTAACTAAACTTAGCAGTTTACTATGTTAATAATAATGGCTGATATTTTTGTTTGTTCACTTTTCAAACAAGGTCAAAGTGAACAACAGAAGTATCAGCTTTTTACTATTAACTCAGTTGAAAACTCAAAGTACAAACTCAAAGTACACAGCCAAAATATAAACAAAAGTGCCAAGACAATTAAAAAAGGAACTAGCTCATGAAGCGTAAATATTTAATGTCACTACTTTCAACCTGCATTTTAATTAACGTGGGTTGTTCTGAGCAAACAGAAAGCACTCAACTGCCAACCCCAACTTCACCCACAAATGATTTTTCAGTAACAGACGCAAAAGCTAATTTAACCTTTGCAAAAAACCAATATATAAAAATGGCTGAGCAGCTCAATAACCCAGAGAGCTTGACACCCAAGGCTATTTGCCAAACCGACAAAGACATCATTTGTGTCCCTCGGTCAGAAGAACATGACGGCATTTTAATGGAAGCGCCAGCAAAATGGACAAACGGCTTTTTTCCAGGTGTCATCTGGAAATTATTATCAGCAAAACAACACATCAATCATTTTGATAATAAACAAGAAAAAACCCTAATAGAGACAGCAAAATATTATCAACAAACTTTATTTTCTGAAGCAAAACGTGGAACGACACACGACTTAGGATTTATTTTATATGATTCGTTTGGTGAAGCTTTAAATTATTCCGCACTTCAAGATGATACTCGACAAGCTTATAAAAAAGCGTTAAATACCGGGCGGGCCACACTAGCAACTCGATATAGTGACGAAAAACAGGTGATTCGTTCTTGGGATTGGGTGCCACAAATGAAAATCCCAGTTGTCCAAGACGGAGAGAAGCTCATAAAAAAATACGAGCTATCTAACCCATGGACGTATCCAGTTATCGTCGATAACATGATGAACTTAGAATTTTTATTGGCCAGTAACAAGCCTCGCTATCATGAAATAGCCTTTAATCACGCCAAACAAACTAGCCTGAACCATTACTTTTACGAAGCATCAGACACTAAAAAGCAATACCCGCTGTCTTACCATGTTTATGATTATGGCAAAAATAAACCAGGTAACTGGCAAGGGGTTGGTAATGTATCGGCTTGGGCTCGTGGACAAGCCTGGTCATTTTATGGCTTTGTCACTATCGTAGAAGCACTAGATAAAGCTCAAATAGAGTTAACTGATTATCCTGATTTTAAAACTCATTTGGATAATTTATATACAAGTGTGGAACATGTACTACAGGATGACGTTGTACCTTACTGGGACTTTTTTGCCGCTCGTGATAACGCATATGAATATGCTGAAAACATCTCAACGGATACCAGTGTGTTTTCTGGTATTTTAGGACTATGCGACAAATTAATTGAAGATAACATTAAGCCATACAACGGATATCGACCAATGACATTAAATGCATCTATGTTATCTGAAGAAGCACTTAAGCAACTCGAGGGTAAAAAGAACTGGCATGGTGAATCTATTATCCAAGCTGATAAATTAATCCCTTGTGGTACCAAACCCTATCCAGAAACGCATACAAAAATTCCTAGAGATACTTCTGCAGCGTCTATTTTTGCAGCGGCTTTATACAGATTTGCCACTTTTAGTGACAATGAAGAAAAAAGCCAGCAATTTGCCGCTTTAGCTGACAAAATTATGCATGAACTTACGCAGAATTACAGAACCGATCGTGCTGAATCTGGCCGCCCTAACAGCTTTGATTTAGGATTTGTATTAGCCTCAGCTACTGGCGACATGGGTAACGGCGGAGAAATAGATACCCCTATCATTTACGGTGATTTTTATTTTGTTGAAGCAAATATTCGAAAAATTGAATTTGAAGCAGGCAACACTAATTAATTGCGATAAATAATTTATCCATAACCCAAGGTACCTAAATGCCTTGGGTGCCTAAAACACTTACCCACTAAATGTCTAAACGCCTGATAAACCATATGCACGGCGTTTTTCACATTACGCATTAAATGATGTCAACTAACATTCGTCTGAATCGGATCGGAAAATGTCATAATCTATATCGATTTTTACGGCTATCATCACCTACAACAATTAATTAACCTAAAACTATTCAAGCAAATTCACTTCCTCAAAAGGAGTTACAAAACCGCACATAACAATCAATGTCAACCTTTAAAAATCACATTAAATCACTTTTAACTGTATAGTAGTGCGCTCAACTGATATTCTGTAACAATATACTTACTTAAATTTTTTCTCCAATACACTAATAAGGTTTTTATTATGAAATGCGGTTTAATTCCCTTTACAGCATTGGTTTTAATGATAACAACAGCGTGTAGCACCAAAAGCAATAATCATTCACACACGAATTATACGAACACCGTACCTAAAGTAACAGTAAAAGCAGACTTTACGAATCCACAAAACAAAATAGGTCAAATATACGATTTTTTTGATGTTTCAGTCCGCACTGAACGCGGTAACCCAAAAGGTGTTCCGGCCCATTTTGGACGCAAAAAATTAGTTAATACGGTTCGCATGCTAGGCGGCTGGCGTAACCAAGATTTAAATGGTGATACATATCAATGGAATGGCGAAAAATACGTTTATAATTTTGATACAGCTACTCAACGGATTAATGCTTGGTTAAACAATGATTGGGATATATTTCAAATTGTTTTAGATAACCCGCCTTGGGCATTTCAGCGTGGCTATCAATTTGTAAGTACGCCTGATGGCAACCATTATTTAGAAAAAGATAGAGTTGGGGTTTATGGCAACGGCTTACCGCCTAATGATGCTGTCACCTGGAATAACTATATACAAGCATTCATTAAACATTTAGTAAAAACCTACGGCAAAGAACAAGTACTGTCTTGGCGTTTTAGAGTAGGGTCAGAGATAGACACCCGACCGCAACATTGGTCTGGCACTCGCCAACAATTTTTTGACCATTATAAAAATACGGTAGAAGCAGTGCATACTGTGTTACCAACTGCCACTATTGGCGCTCATTTTAGGGAGGCTTCATTTAAAAGTCGGTACATTGATTATACAGGGAACAAAGAAAACTCTTACGCGGTGCCATTTATAACTTGGGCTAAACAAAACCAAGTCCACTACGATTTTATTGCCGTATCTTATTATCCGCACATTACCAAAAAGCACGAACTTGATTTAGCTCATGTGTATGAACATGATATGGCTCCAATTCAGCAACATCCTGATTTTAACCCCGATGCCAGTTTTGAAATTCATGAATTTAAATTTATTTCTCAAATGCTAAAAGCTGGATTTGTAAGCGTATCGACCTCACATGCTTCGTCGTTTTTTGCCATGCTGTCAAAAATGATGCTAGAAAAAAATATCCGAGAAATATTTCAATGGGGTAATCATAGCGCGGGTAACTATAGCGCAGACGCAATGACCCAATTAGCATTAAATTCAATGTTAGGCAATCAACACTTTAAAAGCGAAACTCTAGGTCAAAGTAAAATACTGGGTAATGAAATAGGCGCTATATTTAGCCAAAAAGCAGATCACAATAAATTTGATGTATTGCTATATAACTTCAACAAAGAAAACTTTAATTACCAACAACCAGAAAGTACACGTATCGCATTTGTGGTAAACCATCCTGCAGGCGCAAATTTTAAATATCGAATTGGTAAAATTAATCGATTTAATAACACCACAGATCAATTTTATGCAGAATTTAAGCAAGCTCAAACTTTAGAAAAAAATGGCGGCTGGCGAGTTGAACAAATTCATCAAACAGCACATGTCAATAAGCTACTAAATAAAGCTGGCCAACAAGCTTTTAAGCTAAATCGAAATAAGTACGGTAAAACAAATGAATTAAATTGGAGCAACTGGCAACAAGCTCAAGTCGTTGAGAATGCTGCCGGTGAGTCAGTGATCTGGATTGATACAAAAATAGAATCATTTGGTGTACAGAAATTGGAAATTAAAGTTAATTAACCTTTAAAAAATGCTTAGTAATTTTTAGTCTCTCTCACAATAGTGACTCAGCGTTGCCCTGACTTGTTCAGTGCAACGCTTTGCTAACGCTCGCTAACTTATGAGTATTTACACGACTTTCACTTAACAGACAATATGACTCACGAGACAGTGCTTAATTTCAGTTTAAAATCAGTACTAAAATTGACTCGATTTTCATTTGTCATTTTGCCACGACAAAACCACCCAACCAGGAATCACAAAAATGATAACCATAAATGGCAATCTGAAAATGCTTCAACGATTCAAAATAAAATAAAGGTGTAACTTCAAATTTAACCCTTAAAATGTACGATTAAGATTCAACAATCAGCCAATAACCATAACGACTGATAAGGAGCCATTTCAAAGTTGTGATTAAACTGAATCGCTAATTTATCTCCACTGATTAAATCAGTTGTCTGCTCAAACTGACTCAAGCCAACCAAAATATCCGGTATCACCTGCTGAGAATGTTCGCTAAAGTTATAAATACAGATCGCCATATCCGACTCATTTTGCCTTTGATAAGCAAAAATATGTGGATTGGTTGTTGGCAGTATTTGAGTTTTAGCCTGACCAAATACGGCATAGTGCTTACGCAATGAAATCGCATGTTTTAACCCGCCCCAAACTTTATTTTGAACTGTACCGGATTGATGCGCCTGTTTAATATGCTTTGCTTCTATCAATGGACGATTTACCCAACGTGCATCATGCTTTTTATGTTCATCTTCTAAAAACCGATAATCATTCAGCATGGCTAGCTCATCGCCGGCGTATAACAGCGGAATACCGCCTATACTTAATAAAATATGATGAATTAATAATATCCGCGCGATTGCATTTTCAATCAAATGCGCGTCGTTTTCAGCCAGCCCTTGCTCAAGACCGGCAAGCGAGGCCAGTGAACCACATACCCGACAATCACCGTTTTCTGGGTTATAACCAAACCCCATACCGCTAGCAAAAGAGCCTTCAAATTGTCCGGTATAAAACTGATTTAAGAACAATCGATGATCATAGCCATTTATACCAACTCGCCCGGCATCCGCATCATCAAATGTCCAGCCAATATCATCGTGACACCTAGCATAATTAACCCAAGTACAATTTTCATCAATTTCAAATCTGTGGCTCAATGACTGGTTTAATAAGCGCGTTTTTCGAGTCGCCAAACTGTTCCAAATCAATGCCATTAATAATGGGTTATAGGAGAGCTGGCATTCTTCAGGCTTAATATATTTAGCCACTTCATCCGGATGAACGATCGCCTCAGATTTAAATACCACACTCGGCGCTGCAATTTTTAAACAAGTATTAAATGCCTGAATCAATAGATGGGCTTTTGGCCGATTCTCACAGTCGGTGCCCATATCTTTCCAGATAAAGGCTAGAGCATCCAGCCTAAGAGCGTCACAACCCAGATTGGCTAAAAATAGCATTTCACCAACAATTGCATTAAATACACTCGGATTAGAATAGTTTAAATCCCACTGAAAACTGTTAAAAGTGGTCCAGACCCACCTATCTATATCCTCTAGATAGGTAAAGCTACCTCTTCTGACCTGAGGGAAAATTTCGCGTAAATGGTTTTCATATTGATTAGGGATGGTTTTATCGTCAAAAAAATAATAATAGTCACAGTAGTCAAGCTCTCCCTGTCTTGCTTTTACCGCCCAGTCATGCTCATCAGATGTATGATTAAAAACAAAATCCAGCACTAAACTAATTCCGGCTTTATCCAAAATTTTCGCCAGATTATTTAAGCTTTTAATTGTACCTAATTCTGGGTTAACACAACGATAATCGGATACAGCATAACCACCGTCACTGTCCCCTTCAGGTGATTTATATAGTGGCATCAAGTGCAAGTAAGTGATACCTAAATCTTGATAATAATCTACTTTGGTTGCTAAATCGTCGAGATCTTTTGCAACCAAATCAACATAACAAGCCATGCCCAACATTTTTTCAGACTGATGCCAAAGAGGATTAGCTAGTCGTTTTTTATCACGATTTTTAAGTGCACGGGATCTTTGTTTAAAGCTAGCCAGTAGAGCACTAACTAGTTGTTCAATCTGATAATGCAAATCATATCTTGACTGATAAATTTCAACTAGATTTTCAAATAAACTGGGAAAATGTTGCTCAAGCCGTTTTTTAAAGAGGCGTTGATCAACTTTACTCAGTTGTTCAATATCCAATCGATTGAGAATGCGATTCAGGCTGCGCTGGCTTTCAAGTTTCAGGTTCATAAGTTTATACGCTCTATCATATTGCAAAAAAAGCAAGGCTGGGCAGAATCATAAATAGCAAATACGGCTATTTGCGCGATATCGGTTACCTGAAATTATCAGGTGCACCAGCCTTGCAACAGGGCCTTTAAAGGCAAAACTTTTTTTGCTCAAACTATTGAGCAAATATTAATTAATTTTTAAGACCAGGCTCACAACAGAGCTTACTTGAAAATCTAAATGCATTAAGTTTTTTGTTTTTTTCTGTCAAAACTGCATTTAATCCGGATTAACCTGTTTATTCATCAGTAAGCAAATATAAACAGTGCCTCCAGTGTAAGCAACACACCTTATTAATTCCATTCTCAAACCGACTAAATGTTTATTACTTGTTATAAATTAAATTAAGAATACCTTTAATATTGATAAAATCAAGTAAAACTTAATCGTTTAAGTTGTTTTTTTTCAAGTATTTTATTAAGAGGGTTAAACGTGATAGATAACTACTTAATTATTGATATAGCAGAGTGGTTTTAGGCAATATTTAAAAGCAATTGCCGATCCACTGAGTCACAAACCGGCAATAATATAAGAATTATAGAGAGCCAAAGGACTTGCAGTATTTTTCTATATAGCTCTTGTGATTAGGCATTTGCGAAGCGGCTGATTGCATTGCCAATTTTAACTTATTTAACCAGTCTGTAGCCTGAACATTTCTATACTTCATCAGAGGATCTAACTTATCCGGAATATTCCCCTGCCCGATATGAACAGCCAACCAGCTTGCATTACCAAATAAATCCATTTCTCTAGGTATTAACCTGCCGTATTGTTTAAAATGTTTAATCTTGTATGCCAGTGGCTCAGGAATAGACATATTTTTACAATAGCGCCAAAGCTCACTGTCCTCACGTTCAGTGAGGCAATAATGCAAAATAATAAAGTCTCGGATATTTTCTATTTCGTTAATTGCGATCCGGTTATATTCATCGATCGTATCCTGTGCGAAAGATTTATCTGGAAACAGCGCTAGCAATTTTGCAATACCCGCTTGGATTAAATGAATACTGGTAGATTCGAGCGGTTCTAAAAATCCGCTGGATAAGCCAATGGCTACCACGTTTTTATTCCAGAACTGTTTACGTCGGCCAGTTTTAAATTTAAGCAGTCTCGGTTCGGCCAAAGCATCGCCATCAAGATTATTCATAAGGACAGAACAGGCTTGATCCTCGCTCATAAACTCACTGCAAAATACATGGCCATTGCCAGTGCGATGCTGAAGCGGAATACGCCATTGCCAGCCAGCTGCGTGTGCGGTTGATTTAGTAAAGGGTGTCAGCTCTTTTAACTCACATGGGACAGCCCATGCACGGTCACACGGCAACCAGTGGGACCAGTCCTGATATCCGGTTTTTAAAGCGTCTTCTATTAATAAGCCTCTGAAACCTGAGCAATCAATAAATAAATCTGCTGGCAGTACTTGCGCGTTTTCAAGAATAACATCTTTGACAAAACCAGTTCTTGGATTCAGGTTAACTTGAGCGACCTTGCCTTCAATTCGTTTAACGCCTTTTGCTTGAGCGTAACGGCGTAAATATTGAGCATATTGTCCGGCATCAAAATGATAGGCATATTCAAACGTAGACAGTACGTTCCGAGGATCGGCTAAGGGTGGGGAAAATTTACCCAATTTTGCGGCAGCCCAAGCCATGCAATAATCGTCAAACGCAGAGACTTGATCTGTTTCTCGTCCAGCTAACCAATACTGATGAAGATTCACCATATCAAACTGTTTACCATAAGCTCCAAACGGATGAAAGTAAGTATGTTCAGACTTTCCCCAGTTTATAAACTGTATGCCCAGCTTAAAAGTGCCCTGAGTATGCTTTAAAAACTCATTTTCGTTAATGCCTAACGTCTGATTAAAAGTCCGAATCGGCGGAATCGTCGCTTCACCAACACCGACAGTACCAATTTCTTCAGATTCAACTAAAGTGATGTTGCAGCCACGATGAAGTGCATTAGACAATGCGGCTGCTGTCATCCAACCAGCGGTTCCGCCGCCAACAATTAAAATTTCTTTGATTGAATTATCATTATTATACATAGACATACCTTACTAATCATTTAGCGTTGAATGCTTTGTGGCGGTTTAACGTCAAATGCAACAACCAGACGCCTTCCGTCTTCAAATGGCACAGTTGAGTGCCACATAGTTGAAGGAAATAAGACCAGCTGACCAGCTTTGGGCTCAATTTTGCAATAAGGTGCCAAATTCATCTTCAACTCAGGTGGCGGCGTACCAAACTGTAGCCAACCGGCCGGTGCATCCCCCATTTTTTTCTGGCTTGGTAAATCAATATATAGCGCTGAACTTATCCAGCCCATCGGATGAGTATGACTGACATTAAATCCCTGCGATTTGAGTCTAACAGACCAACTACCGGAAAACTGGATCCGACCATTTAAAGCATTTTGTCTATCTACTCCCAGCAACGGATGCCCCTTCATAAACTCAGGTAAACTAGCAACATATTTTTTGACCTGTTTTTGTATTTGTTGCTTCAAATTTTGAATCACTGGCTGGTGGCGTAAAAATAAATTCTGATCGGTTTGAGTGCCACCTCGGACTGATTGTTGAGCAAACGGGTTAACCGATGTATGAAGCTGATTTAAGTTATGTTTCAAAGCGCTCAGCTGACCGGAATTTAAATTAAGTTTTTGAGTTTTTATAAAATTACCACATGAACTCGCTTGATCCGAATCAATACCATCTAACCAGCGAGATTTTTTTTTGTCAGTCATGCGCCAAATCAAAGATAAATAGGGCCAAAACGCCATAGCAGAGGGAGTGTGGAGGGCATTTAATGCGATAGCTTCTGCCTGCTTATATTCGCCTTTTTTAAGTCCGGCGCGAATCATGGCCATATCACGCATGGTATCATTCAGATGAGCTGTTTTAGCAAATAAAAATTCAGCTGTGTCTTCATCTTCAGATTCACTGGCAATAAATAAACGAGCCAGCAGCAGTTCGTCACGAGACTGACCAAACAAAGTTTCTGCCTGTTCAATCACCTTTAACGCATCAGTCCAAGCTTTTACTTGTGCTAACTGACGAAACCATTCCAACCAAATTTCAATATTATTGGGGAGTTGTGCGGTTGCAATCCGGTAAGACTCAGTGAAACTATCTGTCTGCCCCTGAGTATACCGTTGCGATGCTAACAATTTATGGCCTGCAAGCCAGTCCGGATACTGATGTAAAGCAGATATTAACAGCCGCTGTGCTGCCTCATATTCTCCTTCAACAACCAATGCCATTGCCCGACCACGCACCGCATTCAAATCACCAGGCTTTAATTGATTCAAATAATTAAATGCGTCATAACTTGGCAATCCGCAAAAAAAAAGGCTCTGAGCAAATGCAATTGCACAATCATAATCTTTTGGATTTATACGTAAAGCTTGTTTAAACGCTTGCATCGCCTCAAACTCTAACGCTTCTTCATGATATGCAAACCCTAACAATCTCCAAGCTTCAAACCAATTTTTATTTGCTTTAGTTAAAAATTGTAACTGTTTAATTGCCTGAATTGAGTTTCCTTGCTGAATTAAATAAACCGCTTGCGAAAGCGCTTGATTTTGCATTTGATAATCCTGTTAGCAATCTAATCTGACGCTCTGATACACTGACATTAGCACAATATAGTTCAATGCACCTGAGGCTCAAATCAAATAAAAGTAGCAGCCGTTTGGACTGCTACTTTTCAGAATCTAAAATGTAAACTCTTAGTAAAAGTTAGTATTATTCAAAACTGACTTTTACGGAGGCTGTAATAGTACGGCCTAACACTGGGTTAACCAATAACGTAGCTCGCTGGCTGGCTTCATCTACATTAATAACTTGTCCCGGGCTACGTACCGCAAATTCATTAAAGATGTTATAACCTGTTACACTGAATTCTAGGTTTTCTGTTGGAGCATATCTTACACTTGCACCCCAAGTAGTTGAACCTTCATATTTATCCAGTGAACCACGAGCATAAGTTTCAGTTTGCCCTGTCATATTAATCCCGGCTATCCATTCATCATTAAAATCATAGTTAGCAGACATAGTATAAGTTAGGTTTGGAATTTCCCAAGCTTCACTCCAACTGCTGTCGCCTGCCGCTCGGGCTTGAGCATCTGTTATAGTCGCATTTGCAATTAGGTTTAAACCACCCCATCTTAACGACCCTAAAACTTCAGCGCCTTGAGATTCATATTCGCTGTCTAGTACACAACCACCACTCGGGCAAGACGGCGTAGATGTTGGCTCAAATGCGCTTTGAGTGAAGTCACCTTGCAATAAGGTTAATTCAAACGTGTAATATCCATCTCCACCGGCTACTTCGCCGCGGTTTTTAACACCAATTTCATATTGATTAACTAAGTCTACTGCCGCTGTACGACCAGCTTGCGTCAATGACCCGTCAGCATTAATTTTACCACTCATAGTTTGACGATCTGCGTTAAAGCGACCACCACGCGAGCCCCGGATAAAGAAACTTGTATCATCGGTAAATTTATATAAACCACCAACAGTCCAAGAATTATAGCTTACTGAATAATCCAAGTTTTCTGCTTCTCCGTCTGGAATAATTCCAGGGATAGTCACGTCTTCGCCAGTAACAGTCACATCAATCACATCGCCGCTTGAACCTACAGCCCAACCAGAAGCATCAACAGTATCCCGTCGAACACTCGCATCTACGGTAAATAAATCAGTATCTAAATCAACCGAAAGGTACGGCGCAGTATTGGTATAATCTAAGTCGACTTCACGTGCAACCGGAGCGCCCCATGCATCGTTATAACCAGCAATACCATCCGCCGTTAACTGGTTACCTTGATCATCAAATAAATCTAACATTGCCGGATTGTCACCACCAAGCTCTTTATAAGCACGGTTTGGATGCCAGTCTTGTTCAATTCTTTGGTTCATGTAGAAAAAGCCACCACGAACCGTAATGGTGTTACCGTCGATATACAGTTCTTTGCTTAACGTTAAATCATTCACAAAACTACCAATATCACTAATATTGGTGTTCACGTTAACATTGCCGTCATAATAATCTTTATCATAGGCATCGCCTTGCATAGGGCCGTTAGCGTATACCAAATTTAAATCACCCACAGGTGACATCCCTAAAAATGAGCTGTTAAATGAGCCGCTCATGTCAGTCCATCGCATTTTATTATCTAAAATAAGTTCATCATCAAACACATAGTGCAATTCGTTGCCTATTGAAAAGGCTTTAGTGCTGATACCCGATAAGCCAACTCGTTCAAGACCCCCTTCACGATTTAAAACTAAAAAGTTTTGATTGTTAATTGAGTAATTTGACGCATCGCGGCCATCAAAACCCGGGTATTGCTTAATGCCAGTAATTGAGTAACTACCGTCTGAGTTTTTCTTAGCTTTAGCCAAAGCTGGTGAACCAGTGTAGTTTGGCTCTTGTGTATCAGCCATTTTAACTAAAAAGCGAATATAACTGGTATCATCAGCCAAGAACTTAGTGAGGTTGGCTTTAATTTGCATGCTGTCACTCACAACATAACCTGCGTCTAAAGGCCCTTTCCCTACTTTATAATAACCACCAACATGATAATTTACGCTGTCGCTGGCAAAGCCACCATAACGAAAATCAACTTTGGTTTCATCATAACCCACGCCTTTAGTTAATTTAACATGACCACCTTCAATCATGCCATAGTTACTGATGTAGTTAATGATTGCGCCAGGAGCTTGGGACGCGAACGTACCAGCAGTACCACCTCGAACACCTTCAACACGCTCTACAGAAGAATCAAATCGAGTCCAGTAATCATTATTACCAAACTGGATATCACCAAATAACACCGTAGGTAACCCATCTTCCTGAATTTGCACAAACGGAGAACCGCCTGTTGCAACTGGTAAACCACGAACCGCAATATTTGAGTTACCACCCGGGCCAGCTGTACCCGATACCTGAATACCTGGAATCATACGAAAAACTTCAGATTCAGAGCTTGGTTGAAAATCTTTAATCATCTCAGAATCAACACTGGTGACTGCCATGGCAGATTCAATTTGAGTCCTACTGCTTGACGAGCCAGTGATAACAATGGTTTCAAAATCAGATTTCTTTTCTGATTCTGCTTTAGAATCGGCTTCTTCAGCAAATGCTACACCGCTGATGACTGAGTTAATTGAAAGTGCAATCAATGAATACTTAAACGTTTTATTCATTTTTAATATCTCCGAGTGAATCAAAATAAGTTGCAATAACTTGGTCGCTTGCTAATAAATCGATCAGGTTAAGTTTATTAGCTCTACTTAAACTTAACACTTAATCGTTTAAGTTGGTTAAATGTTAGACCCATAATTATATTTTGTAAACACAAAATGTTATATTTTTTTACATATCTACTAAAAATAGATATAATTAATTGAATTTAAAAGATAAATAAAATATAAATTAAGTTAAAAAATAGACAATAATTCGCCAATATTCCAATCGCTGAGCGAAAAATCTTGTGCTTTTTACTCTCTTTTGGCAAAAGATATAACAATAAAAAAGCGTAAATAACTAAAAATCAATCAATTTTGATTGCTTGCGGCTGTAATAGCGCTAAACATAGGTCCCAGATTGAAAAATCGAAAAAGAACTTCATGAAAGGTTGGTAATTGGGGCAGCTAAAAACAACACTGAGACGGATTTAGCGAGGTTAAACAAGGAAAATTAAGTTAAAAAGCCGGGGTCACCAATACAGTAACGATTCCGGCTAAAATTAGTAATAAATATTTTATTCGCAGCTCGAGTTTCGAATAACCAGCTTAACATCCAGTATTTCTTTATCGTTTAACTGCCCTTTTAATAATCTCTGAGCCGCTCGCTCTCCTTTTTGCTTAAGATGTTGATGCACACTACTTAATGTAGGTGTGACCATTGAAGATTCAGGAATATCGTCAAAGCCGACTAATTTAAGTTCTTGCGGTATCTTAATATCAAGTTCTTTCGCTGCAGCAATAACTCCTATCGCAATTTTATCTGTCATACATAAAATGGCATCCGGTCTGGGTGATATCATTAAAGCTTCTCTTGCCGCCTGCACTGCTGCATCGTGCGTATTGACAGGCACATGCCAAATTAAATCTGGAGTCACGTCCAGTTGGTGATCTTTAAGCGCCTGAATATATCCATTTAAACGACGCCGCGAGACAGCTTCAGATTCGTCATATAATTCACCCTGGGTAATCCGGCAGACTCTGTCTGAATGAATTAATCTTAAACCCAAAATAGCTACTCTGCTTACTGACTGCTCAAGAACATGCTCTGCTATTTTATAAGCGGCCTGATAATTATCTATATTTACAGACGCAAATCCTGGTGCATCAAAATCAACCGTAATAATAGGCTTCCCTTGTTTAATAATGCGTTCAAATAGTGGATTATGATCCTGCGAACCATAAATAATAAAACCATCAGGTAAAGCTTCAATTCCGGTAGAAGGCGCATCGCCATGCGCCCCAGATAACATCAGTAATTGTTTACCGTTCTTTTCAAGAACTTCTGAAATCCCTTGTAAAAACTGATTCGCAACCGGATCCGTAAAATGATAAGCCAATGAATCAGTTAACAAAACAGCGATAACCCCAGACTCGCCTTTGCGCAATGAACGAGCGGCAATATTAGGGCCGTGATAGCCTAGCCGCTCGCATTCGGCTAATAATTTTTCGCGTAAATGTGCTGATAATTGATCTGGTCTGTTAAAAGCGTTTGAGATCGTCGCAGTAGAGACATTCAATATTTCAGCAACTTTTTTCAAAGTAAGGGGTCTTTGGGTTGACATTTTTCCTACCAGTTATGTTTTTTAGGATCGACTCACCTAAAGTTTAAGCTTTAGGCAAACAGGAAATTAATCTCTGGTAATCTAAAAGCATTAAGAAAATAAATCAAAGGATTTCAGCAATTTCTAAAATTCTTTAAGCATTAAATTAAGTTGCTGATCGGAAATAAAGCCAACTTGCGCGTCTATAGTGCTAACTTTATTCCCAATCCAGCAAAAGCTCTTTTACTATTTAATTTCAGCCAGAGATATCTTTTTATCACCCGTATTATCCGAACTAATTTCAATCCGGTTGAATGGCTGAGTAGGTAATAAGCAAATGGTCATCGTTGTAGAGCCCTGTTGCCAAAACACTTCCAGTGAACTTGTATCCAAAACCAGCCTGGCATTCACTTTGCCGCTGTCAATAAAGGTTTTGGCTTCTAGTCTGGGGGTTCTCCATAATTTATAAGACCAACCGGCTTGACTACGATCAACCACCAGCTTTTGCCTTTGTGGCAAATATTTTAACTCGACCGTTTCTCCGGCGTCATTAAACATACGTATGTAAAGTTTGTCTGATTGTGTAATTTCGCAGCTCAGTTGAATATCTAATGCGCTTTTCTGCGACAAAGGAAGGGAGAGTACCTTATCACTGGCAGTAACCTCACTTACTATCTGAGAACTATCCAACACTTCTTTTGCTGGCAGATTTGTCACATAAAAGTTGCCATCAATTTGTGTGAGCGATAAATCTCTTGGCAAACACATAGCCCCTCGCCATGGGAAAGTTGGCATATCTTCCGCATATGTCCAATTAGACATCCAGGCAATCAAAGTACGCCTGTTATCTATCGTTTGTCTGCCGTCCCAAGTGACTCCTGCATAATTATCCGGACCATAATCTAGCCAGCGAACATCCTGATGCTCTGCTTTAAACTGCACACCATCAAAATCACCAATAAAATATTGAGTACCGCTTCCGCCATTAGGTCCACCGGGTACGAGACTAACCAATAAAACCCATTTTTTAATGCCGGTTTCAGTGGTTAATTCAAATAAATCCGGACATTCCCATTCGCCCTGATGAGAACCGTCATCTTCACCAAAACTACTGATGTGCGCCCAATCAAATAAATTTTTTGAGGCATAAAATTCAATGCTATGGCCCGCAGTTAAAGCCATGATCCATTGTGAACTGGCTGGGTGCCATGATACTTTCGGATCTCTAAAATCAACAATGCCTGGATTTTCAATTACAGGATTATTAGCATATTGTTGCCAGCTATCCCCCCCATCCAGACTGTAAGCTAAACTCTGCCTTTGCACTTCGGTATTGGCTTCAGTATGAGTGAATAATGCAACCAATGGAGGATGTTCGCCCGTCTGTAAACCACTGGTATTATCATAATCAACCACAGCACTGCCTGAGTATATATACCCTAGCCCTTTAGGAGACATCTCAACTGCAACCGGATGATGATGCCAGTTTACTAAGTCTGTCGAGGTCGCATGACCCCAATTCATATTACCCCAATCATTACCATGAGGATTGTATTGATAAAATAAGTGATACTTTCCGTTGTAATACACTAAACCATTAGGATCATTCATCCAGTTCTGTTCTGGTGTGAAATGGGCCTTGGGTCGCCATTGCGGCGTAAATATATTATTTGGCATAACTTGAAACCTCTAAAATTTATGCAGCGTCTAGCGACGATTCCGCCTGTTCTACTTCTTTGATGTGTTTATCCGTTGGATCAAATATCCAGTTATAAATGCAACCTGCACATAATAAAAATGCAAAACCCGCTGCTAAAACAAAACCATGTTTAGCGTCGCCTCCCATCAAATCACTATATAAGCCCATAATTAATGGACCAAACGAGGCCGCGGCTGCAGTAGAAAACAAAAGCACACCTGCAATAGCACCATGCTCATGTTTAGGAAAACAACTAATTCCTTTTGAATTTAAGGTGGGATAAATCATAGCCATAAATAAACCTGATAAAGGAAGCAGAAACACAGCAACGTTTAACCCAAACCAAATACTTGCCAAATAACAAATGGCAATAGCTGCTGAAAATACCACCATAGCAACTTTCCAACACACTAAGCGTAAAAACCAAACCGCCAAAAATCGTCCACTTGCACGTAAAGCAAAGAAAATAGATAAAGACCAAGTTGCAGCCCACGCGTATGAACCTGTGTAGTCTTTTAATAAAGTCGGCATCCAAACGTAAATAGCCGCTTCAGCCGCTACGTATAACGCAATTAGAACTGAAAACCCTAGCGCATAAGGGCTTTTTAACATGGCAAAGGTACGGCTTAAATTGACTTTTTCAGTTGATTTATGCTGGTGCACTGGATAAGCAACTAATGCGGCAATCACGCATAATACAATACACACGCCACCCGCAATAATGTATAAAAATTTCCAGTTAATACCGGCTAATAAAAGTGATGTAACGATGAATGGTCCTATGATGGCACCAACCCCAAAAAAGCCTTCCGCCAGATTCATCGTAATTGTATGTTCATGAGACGTTTTTGAGATATCTCCAATCAGGGCTAACGCCCCCGTTTTAAATATCCCAATAGCCAAACCTGACAAAATTAATAAAAATAAGAAAAAACTAAACGTATTGCCGACTGCGAACAAACCACAAGCTAATGAGAATAAAGCCAAACCGATAATGATTGTTTTTTTACGACCAATTTTATCTGCTAAAAAGCCAAGTCCAATTCCGCCTATTGCAATGGCAGCCATAGGCCCATAATGGAAAGCACCTGCAGCCGTAAGACTCAAATTAAACTCCTGAATAATCTCAGGAATAATCACCCCAACCGCATCGGTTGTCATAGCGAACATCATAAACATTAAATATGTTAGCCACTTTATGGTTTTAATATTATTTGGTTGCATAAGCACTACCTATAGTTAAATTAACTTAAACGATTAAGTTAATTTAGACTTATTTTTAATAAAATACAAGAACATTTCTTTAACTTTTTGACAAAAGATTAAAATAATTAGTTTATGCTGCAATCAATCTAGCTAAATGATTATTTAGATGACAGCTAGCGCTGCACTCAGCAAACCTTCAAGAATCTTCGTTGTAATATTTGCGAGCCGTTCTTTCGATTAAGTAAAAGGCTTGCGCGAACTTAAGTATCATTTAAAGCAAGCAAAAGTAAGCTTAACTGAATAGGTTTATTCAGTCGAAGAGAGAATTGACAGTGATCTATTGATCAATCACTGTCAGTTTATAAATTATACGATCATTGGTATTGCATAATAATATGGTGGTTACCCGCGCTCAATAAACTAAGTTCTACCCCATTTTTTATGCGTTGGTAATTTACTTTTTTATCATTAAGCATCACCTGTTTAATGGTTTTTGCATCGTTAATAGGTAATACCACTTGTGCTTTTGTATTGCCCGGTATGCTTAATTTTAAGCTAAATTCATGTCCTATTTTTTGCTGTATATCAACCACGACAGGTCCTTTAATTGTAGGCACTTTGCCTGAAACCTGAGTCAAACTGGCTGGTTGAGGGGCTATTTTAATCATCGAAAATCCACTGGCTTTTGGTCTCACCCCTAAAATAAATCGACCCACGATATTACCCGGAACAGAGCCCCAAGCATGATTCCAATCTTGATTGGGTTTAAATTTATCATCCCAAGCTTCCATCGTAATCGTCGACCCTTGCCTGATCATGTTATACCAACTTCGTTCTGTAGTAGAGGTTAATAACGACAAGGCATAATCCGCTTCGCCGTGTAAATACAAAGCATCCATTAAATACTGGGCAAAATAAACACTAACCGCCATCCCTTTTTGCTTAACAAATTTAATAACTTTGTCGCGTTTGTCATCTTCAATCAAACCAAAAGCAAGTGGTAAAATGTTTGCATGCACAGCGCTGTGATCCGTGCCAATGCCATCTCGGTATAACCCAGTTTTTGGATTGAATAGCTTTTGATTAAATACTTGACGTACCCGCTTCGCTTTAGCGCGGTAATAACGCTCATCTTCGTTAAAACCAAGTACCTTAGCGATATCTGCCATTTGCTTTAAATTTAAATAATAAAACGCATTTACTACGGTATTGACTGGCCGCATGTCGTAATTATCACGCTCCGCCGGTGGCCAATCAACAATATCGCCAAGTTGTTTGGCAGGTATCCGTTTAGGAAAAGTGGATAGTAATCCATGTTCGGCTTCATATTGTTCGAGCGTTTTCTCAGATTTGAGCTGTTGATAAAATGCGGCTAACGACTCTGTATCACCTGTGTACATCCAATCTGTCCAAGCCATCATAATGGAATGTTGCTTCCATTCAGTTGGCCAAGTTGGATGTTGCATTAAATACTCATGCGAATGTCGCGCTAAACTAAATTCATCGTCAACATAATAATGAGATAGCTGATTAATATAAGCGTCTGCTTCATACGGAATTCGCTCCCGGTCACCATCAACATAAATGCCTGCAAAGCTAGTCGCTTTCATACTGTATTTACACAGCTGCCAGATTTCATCCAAAATAGCGTCCGAAGAACTAAAGTTAGATTGAGTTTGCTCAAATGGGTAATGCAACATCATCAGTGACGCATTTATATCTGACAATTCAAGCCCTTGCGGATCAAGCTCGACAAATCGAAATGGCGCAATTCGACCAAACTGTGCGGGGATCGCAATCGCTTTCCCAGATTTAGTATTGCGCTTATCACGGGGTGGGTGCACGGCATATACGTCTGATTTTTCATTCACGTCAAGTGGCACTTGATAATAACGCACACTTGAGGCTTTAGGCAGCTGACTAATAATGCCCTGTTCTGCACCATTTGTATTACCACGTTCTCCAAAATGTACTTTTACCCTTCCCGCTTTATTACTGGTTAATGCGAGCGACAAATAACCAAATCCAACTTTACCAAAGTCAATAAAATAACGGCCTGACGGCAATTTTTTAATCGCCACAGGCGGTACTTTTTCAAGCTGTAAATCATACCGACTGGCTAACTTATTATCTTGCTTAGCCATAGTAAATTGCTGAGGTGCAGACCAAGCGCTAACATAGTTTTGTTGATTAGCGTGTGTCCAAACTCTAACCCGCCATTGGTATGACTGCCCTTGAATAAGCGTTTTTTTAGACAAACCGTTCGCGCTTGAATTTTGTCCTGCTAATTTGCCTGAATCCCAAACCTTTTGTTTGTCATGAGTTAATCCCGTCTCAAAGCTTTCTTCGGCTTTAATGATTTGGATTTGATAAGCCGTTTGTTTAGCAAACTCTGCTTGATTAGCCAATTGCCAAGAAAACTCGGGTTGTAAATCGTTAATTTGGCTAACCTGAGTCCCTTTTAATAACTCAACTCTCAGCTGATAAGGTGCGATCGCTAATTGAGTTTCAGCTTGTTGTGCCAGTTCGTCAGTGTTAATCGTGAGTTTATATTCGCCCGTGAAATATTTTTTAGCTTGTTTATTAGGTAAGCGAACGACAGCCGTTGAATTATCCGGAATGGTAAAATGCCAAATAATTTGCCCGTCTTTTCTTTCCCAACGGCTTGAAATCATTCCATAACCAGTTTGATAGTTGACCTGAACTTGATTTAATTGGCTTGGAAACACAGGGGCAAGTTCAAAGTCTTGAAACCCAACCGAATCGTCTAACGCTCTGATCCCACCTAAACCTTCATAAAACCAACCATCGTAACCACTATGAAAAGGATGATTTAAAGAACGAATGGGCGCTTTATCTTTGCGTGGCTCAAATTGCCCCTTGCGCTCCCAAAGTGTAGTGCCGTCTAATTCATCAAATAGATATGAAAAACCCGGATAGCCTTTGGCTGTAAAAATATTAAAAGCCGTATCCGTATAACCATAATCACTTAACGCACGATATAACCAAGTTTGCCCTAACGCACCAACCGATGAATGGCCTTGCCAATTTTCAATCACATCTTTATTTAACGCATCAGCCACGGATTGTTTTAAATGCTCAGGGGTCAGATCAAAACGAATTGCCGTCGCATCAGCGGTTTGGCTGCCATAATGCCCTGTTTTAGGATTATATAAGGTTTGATGAAAGCTTTGTCGAATACGATTAAACAATTGATTAAACCGTTTTTCATCTGCTGATTTATTGAGCTTATTCGCAATTTTTGACATTAAATTGGCAGAACGCGCAAACAATGCACTACTGGTGACCAAAGTGCTGGTTTGTTGCGATACACCTCGCCCGCCTACTCGGGGCATACCCGGTTCTGGAACCGGATCGCACCAATCACCGTATCCATTTTTTGTTAAATAATCAGTTAGTTGCGTTTGCCCAAACGCCATATACTCTAACAAACTCTCATATTGAGTAGCTAACGTTTGTAAATCACCATAGGTACGGTAATTTTCCCATGCAATAAAGACTTCAGCCGCGGCCCAATCAATTTTTTCACCCGCGGTGCGTTTTCCGGGCACAACAACAGGGGCAACATAGCTGGCGGTTTTAAAATCAGCTAAATATTTTCGCCAGAAAGTTTCCATATCAAAATTATAGTTACCGGTTATTAATGCTGCATGAGCGTCGCCAGTCCACCCCGCTTTTTCACGGTTAGGGCAATCTAACGGCACACTCATTAAATTACTTTCGTAGGTCCACAGTGCAGTTTGATGAATTTTATTCACTAATGGATCCGAACTAGCAAAGTCCCCCACTCGCTTTACATCGCTACGTAATAATTGCGCACTTAAATCGGTTAATTTAGGGGCTTTAGTCAAACCGGTAATTTCAATATATCTAAAGCCACGCCAAGTAAAGCTAGGACGCCAAATAGATTGATCTTTCGCTGTTGAGGCAATATAACCATCAACCGCATTTAGATGTGTCGCCCAGCTGCCGCCACTTAATTGGCTAATATTGCCTTTTTTATCCGCCCATTCAGCATAACGTAAAAGCAAAGTTTGCTGATCGGCTAAATTAAGTTCTGCGATATTTAAACTAGGCAAGCCAGTAAAATTTTGTCCAAAATCAAAAACCCAAACACCTGGCTCTGGGTTAAGCAAAGCAACAGGTGTTACGGTTTGTTGCTTACGAATAGGTGGAAGTCGCTGAGGCTCTAAACGCTGCGTCGGCCATTTATTTAATACCTGCACAGCTTGCCAGTCACTATCTTGGTTAGCCGAATCAGTTTTTTTTGATGATTGACGATTCCAATTTTTATCAATTTTTTTAGCGTCAAATAACTCGCCTGAAAATATCCCTTCTTTTAATACTGCAGAAGGTTTACTTTGCCATTGTTCATTACTGGTAATGCTGGTTTTACTACCATCAGAGAAAGTAATATCGAGTTGTGCAATAAATTTAGGCTGACCATAAGACAAAGATTTTTTCTTTTTTTCAGATTGCTTTTTATCTGGATTAGTCCACAAACTAAACGCAATATTTTCATCATACCAGCCACTGGCTAAATGAACGGCAATGGTATTTTGACCTTGGTTTAATAAAGTAGCGACTGGATCCGTGTTATAAAGAATACGTTTATCAAAGTCAGTTTGTCCGGGATCCATTAACCTATCGCCAATACGCTGGCCATTAATATATATTTCGTAATAACCTGCTGCGGTGCTGTGTAATTTGGCTGTTTGTATTGTTTTGCCAAGCGTAAATTGATGTCTAAATAAACTCGCTGTCGGCTGGTTTTGTAGTTTTTGAATGGCTGGTTTTGCAATCTCACCTTGTTCAGTTTCAACTGTACCCACTAAGTTGATCCATTTTTTAACGGCTTGGTTTTGGGTAACAATAGTTGGATTTTTCACCTGTAACCAATTGGCTTTCCAGTCAGCTTTGGTGAGTAGCCCCATTTCCCAATGGCTTATTTCGCTCCAATCATTCGCCTTTTTTTGCCCTTTTTGCCAAACACGAACGCGCCAAAACACCTTTTGGTTAGACAATAAAGCTTTACCTTGATAGCGAACATTCAAAGATTGGCGAGCTGTTACTTTTCCACTATCCCACAAGTCTGGTTGATTATCTAATAGCAAATTAACCGAAGATGCCGCTTGAATATGGTAAGCCACCTGCTGTTTTACATTGGCATGCCATGAAAGCCTAGGGGTTTGATTATGAACATTGAAGACCTGAGGCTGATCTTCAACTAATAAATTTGAAGCGGGTGTATTGTTTAGGTCAGCTATATCAGGCGACTGCCCAGCGGTTGTCAAACAACCTAACAACATTATAAAAATAGGGATGAGTAACAAATACTTGCGCATAAACATATCGCCTTTTATTTTCCTAACCATATCGCTTTGCGATAAATATGAAAAAACCTTTAACGGTAAGCTAAAGGTTTTTTAATTGTGTATGCTGGTTGGTCGTGCTTACAGCACCATTTTTCTATTGTTAAGTGGATACCACTGGACTAATTTTTGCTTTAATTTTTCAACTATTTCAGGATGCTGATCAGCCAAGTTGTTTTTCTCATGCTCATCTTTACTTAAGTCAAATAACCTAGGTTTTTGAGTTAATTGGTCATGATATTTTTGATAACTCACATTTTTACCATCGTAGCTAACAATTAACTTCCAGTTTTTATGAATCACCCAGCGATATAAAAGCGTTGATTCAGGCTCGTTGATATCATCCATATCATGCGCAAAGCCTTCGCCAAAAATCGTATCGCGTTTAATTGGCTTTTCTTGTGTGAGTTGCTCAATCATATTAATGCCAGGTAAACCTTTTGGTACGTCGACACCGGCAGCCCCTAAAATAGTAGGCACTATATCAATACTGCTTGATAATTCAGGGCGCATTTGCGGGTCAATCTTAGCAGGCCATGAGTACATAATTGGCGTGCGAACCCCACTTTCATTCGGGCTTTGTTTAGACTTAGGTAAAAAACGGTCAGTTTGTGACGGGTTAGCAATCCAACCATTATCAGATACATACACAATTAAGGTATCTTCTTTTAAACCACGTTTTTCTAAATGGTTAAAAATTTCGCCATTGGTTTCATCAAACCATTCAATCATTGCATAATATTTAGCAACAGACTCAGATAAACCTTTATCTTTATATTTGTTATAAATTCTTTCAGGCGGTGTATGAGGTGAATGCGGCATAAAAGGCGCATACCAGACAAAAAACGGTTTATCTTGAGCCGATACTTTGTCAATAAACTGGGTAATTTTATCAACACCCTGACGGCCTATTTTTAAACCATCGTCACCATGGCGACCACCGGGTTTTGGAAAGCCTCGAGTCATGCCTTCGTCAAATCCACCTCGGCTAAAACTTCCTTCCCACCATTTACCCGTTTGTAACGAAACATAACCTTCGGGTTTTAATAAATCGGCCAATGTCGCTACCTGATCAATTTTGGCAATAATTTCAGATCTTTGCTGCTGATAGAGCTCACCTTTTTTTCCACCTGGTAGTTCTCGTGATGGATCATTGCCGGTAATACCGTGTTGATGCGCGTAAAGACCCGTTGCAATCGTCGCTAAAGAAGGGCGGCACAAAGAGGTAGGTACATAAGCTCGTTTAAAAGTTGCACCTTGGTGTGCTAATTTATCTAATGATGGCGTTTTAACAATATCATGCCCCATAAAGCCATAATCATTCCAGGCATGATCGTCTGATAAAATCAGCAATATATTCGGTTTTTTAGCTAATTCTTCAGATTCTGCTTTATTAGATGCCTGCTGAGTGATATCCGCTTGTTGGCCACAAGCAGATAAACCAACGGCCATTACAGCAGCTATTAAACTTTTAATCTTAAACACACTTTTCTCCTATTGGTGCCATTAAACCGCACTACACATTCTATAGCTGGTAGATAAACACAAATGTTTTGTTTATTTTTATTCAATTTAAATTTAACATTTAAAACCATTATATTTCATAATAAACCTATGTAAATCACTTTAAACTAAATAAATTGATTATTTTTGATTTTATGTGATTATAAATTGCTATTTTACAGTTTTAAAATTTAATATTTAACAAATAAAAAACGCAGCCGGCAATTCTTTAATAGTGGTCGGTTTAGCAACAACAAACGAACACCAATAACGAGCTAAATTATGAAAGCCAAATTATCAACACTCAGTCTAACCTTAGGATTAGTCTGTTTAATCCCACTTAAGCTGTTATCAGCTGATTTGTTAAAAGCGAACGATGATTTTAAAACAAAACAATACGCCTCTGCCAAGCAAGAATATTTAGCAGGGGCAAAGCTAGGCAGTGCCCATGCTTACTACCAATTAGGCACTATGTATTTAAAAGGATTAGGCGGCGAAACGGATGTTATTAATGCACTTATTTATTTTTCTTTGGCGGCAGATCAAAATTATCACAATGCTAAATCCATCTTAAATAAGATGCTGGCTCAATTGTCTGAGCAAAAACGACAAGAAATAGAGGCGTTATTAGCGAACAATAAAAATCGACAAGTCGATATCCAACAAAAATATTTCCCGATTATTCAAACTGACAAGTTAAACCAAAAAATCACATTTGACGGCGAAACCGAGCTTGAAAACCGATTTTATGCAGAAGATATTGAAGATGATTTAAATATAGATTTAGTCAGCTCATTTGAAGATGAAGATTCAGCTGACAGCGAAGTCCCATTATTAACCGTTAAAACGCCTTTTTTAATTGTGGAGCACGACGTTGCTAGAGATGGTTCAGTTCGATACCTTAACCAAGTGCAAAAGTTTGGCTCTGCGCAGCGATACATAGACGCCTACCGATTATTTCCACTTGCTAAACCTGAATTTAACGGCAAAGCAGTTGAGTTTGTGCATCGTAGTTTTATGGGCACCGCTGTATATGATCAATTTAAAATTATTGATGAACAACCCAGTTTATACAAAGAAATCAGGCGCATCACCCGAAAAGCAGAGAGTAGTGATGCGTTGGCCGACCAATATCAATACGCAATGGCGCTACTCAATTTTCCGTGGCTAGAGAAAACGCCAAACCAAGCTGAAAATTTATTGGCGGAGCTGGCTAAAAAAGGACATCCAGGGGCCATGCATGAATATGGCATGAAACTCTATCGAGCGCAAAAACAAATAGATAAAGCCATTTATTGGATATCAGAGGCCAGCAAATTTGGGCTAGCACGCTCAGAATATAGATTAGCCAAAATCTTACAAACCAGTCCTTGGGTTGTCCAAGATGAACAAAAAGCTTTATTTTGGTACGAATCAGCGCTGGCTAAAGGTCATGCGGGTGCAAACATACGCGCAGCCGAAATAAAACTCACCAGCTCAAATGAAGCGTTGAAAGATATTAACGGTGCAATCATCTACTTAAACTCAGTTAAAACCAGCCAACATAACAACCCTGAATACGATTATTTACTTGCACTATCCTATAAAGACCGCGAACAAAGAGATTTTAAATTAGTGGTTAAGCACTTAGAACGTGCCATTAATATGGGCAACAGCGCTAATTGGGATGTCAGCGAATGGGAAAATTTATTATCTCGTTTAACAACTGGGCGAGTGCGAATTATTGAGTAGGTTATGCTGAATAGTGTCTGTTAAGTGACTAATGTTGAATTGAGATACAAACATAAATTTAAATAGACTCTAACATCGAACACTAAAAAATTATCTTTAAATGAGCAGTTTTTTCAGTGTTCTCTTTTCTTATAAATAATAAATGCTAACAAGTCTTAACTTAACGTTTCAGATCTCGTTTGAACAAATACAAACGCCGAAAAATGAAGATGAGTGTCAGTTGGATCTCCCATAGTGGACAATCATTGCCAATGACTGAATAAGATAATTTACTGTCAGTTCGAAAGTAAATTATCATTTATCAGGCTTGATTTAATATTAGCTCAAGCCCTAATATTAATTTAAAAAGCAATGATTAAAAGCCGCGGTTACAGCGGCTTTTTTACTATTTAAAAGTTCTACCCTTATTTTTTACGAACAATTGGACCATTATCCCCTACTAAATACATGCGTCTGTAATTTGTTGCATCATGTTTTTCGGCAATAATAATGCGAGCGTCTGGATGAGCGTTACGTATAAATGAACTGGCTGCAGAGCCAGGGCTATCTAAATTACTTAATGATTTAGGTCGGTTGTCATCTTTCGCTGGGGCGTCTGCCCAATCCTCTTTAAATGTAAGTAGTTTTTTACCTTTAGTAAAAGACATTCCCCCGTCTTGACTGTTCCACCAGCGTACTATGGTTTTTTCAGTTGCCGGATCGATACCGCTCAACAAAAATCTAACGTTGGAAACTGATTTGTTTGAATTGCTCGTACTAACAAAATCGCCTCGCCCAATGGGTAAACCGCTTGAAAAGCTGCCAACCCATTGAGTGCCATCCCACCTAAAGTAACGGGCATGTTTTGGGCCACCTATCTGCCAGCCAATATCTTCTCCTATGTAAGCAGATATCTGTGGGTTGCCATGCTCATCCACTTTAGTTGTGCCATTAAAAGTCCACATTTCATCGGTATCAACCGCCAGCGTTTTAGCGTCTGCCTCTGCTTTATTCAGCGGAATCGACAGCGCTTCACCTTTAACATTTTTCCAATCGCTAGTTTGTGTGTTAAAAGTCATAAAGTATAAATTTTTACGTTCAGTTGAATGACCACCGCGGTTATTTCTGGGTGCATCTCTATCCCAGCAATAGTGGTAATCAAACCCCACTACTATCTCGTTATTCAAGCCTTTAGATACATACGCATACCAACTGTCAGAGCCTAAGTCATCATCGCGTCTTTTATATTTTAAAAAAGCAACCGAGGATTCAAAGGTACGCCCATTATCTGTAGATTTTTGATAAACCCAGTCACTGCGATGCGCACCATGACGATAAAACAGATAAATATCACCGTTATCCATTTTAATAGCCTGATTGTAAGTGCCAAAGGGTGCCACATTATCTAAATCTTGCCAGCTACTAATATCGTAAGGTTTTTTAGAGACGGCATGTTTGTTTTCACCCGAATGGTCACCTGCACCAAATTTATTGTCGCCATGAAGGGCTTTTACCCCACCATGCCCACCGTAAAATATATGAATATAACCGGCATCATCAATTAACAAAGTAGGTTTACCATGGCTATCAATTTTTTTAGCTGGGTCTTTACCTAAAATACTGGAGCCGGCTTTAAAAGGGCCAAGCCACTGTTTTTTGTTATGATCGTAAGCTGCTACATAGGGATCTTCTTTTGTCCCCTGATAAGCAACATAAGTCACTCCATTACGATATTCACCTGCAGGATGCTGCACAACGGCTACGCCTTCACCAAAACCATTATCGGCAAAATAGTCTAGCGTTTGCTTTGATGAGTTTTTTACAGTTTCCGAAACACCGTTACTACAGCCCACTAAAAAACATGACAAGAAAACCGAAATTAGCAATGGCTTTGTTTTAAGCATATATTCGACCTTTATATTTTTTGATTATAAATTTAATTTAAAATGAACTACCTTGACTAGTTTAGACTTAATTTAATTTAATTTAAAACATAAATGTTCATTTTTGAAACAATAATTTAAAATCAAAAGTCTAATTTTTTAGAGCAGTCTACTAGAAGACGTTTAAAAAAGACGTTCAAAAACTATTTACAGCGTCTCCGTCATATTAGGGTTTCTATAACTCAAGCGGTTACTTGGCTTCTGTACTTGATTTAGCCACTAAGGAAATTGTTGGTTATGCATTATCGACTAGCCCTGATGCCCAGTTAACAAAAGCTGCATTAAATGATGCAGTTCAACGCCAACAACCCGATACATCTAAATTGATATTTCACTCGGTTCAAGGAGTGCAATATTCTGCCGGCGCGTTCAGAAAAAGGCTCAAAACGTTAAAGATAACCCAAAGTATGAGCAGACGCGGAAATTGTTTGGACAATGCTGTAATGGAAAGGTTTTTTAGAAGTTTAAAAACTGAACAATTAAATAATATTAGTTTTATTAACCATGAATCTGTTGTGTGTGAAGTTGAAAAATACATTGCGTTTTATAATTACAAAAGAAGGCATTCAGCCCTTGGTTATATGACGCCACACCAAAAGTATATTGAAATGAAAAATGCCGCTTAGAATTTCTACAATAAAAGTTAACCATTACATTATTTATTAGCCGTATTTAATTCTGTAGAAGAAATCTTCTAAGATCACGTTCTTGTCGCATGACATGTAATATATAAACTTGATTATTTTCTAATTTATAAAAGACCCGACATGGGTTAACAACAACTTCTCTATAGCTAAAACCTTTTAGTTCACTAGGAACCTTCCCTGATTCTGGGTGATTCTCTAGCCTCGATATTTTATTAAATACTTTTTGAGTTAAATTTTTAGCCGCAGTTAAATTACTTAAAGCTATATATTCTGCAATTTCATTTAGATCATTTAAAGCAGGCTCAGTCCATATTATTTCAGCCATTTACTCATTTTCTCTTTTGCTTCTTGATTCGAAAATGTATTTCCATTTTTAATCGCTTGCTCGCCCCTTGCAACACCTTCAAGGATTTCCATTCGTTGTTGCATGAATTCATAATCCTCTACATCAACTAAATATGCAGATGGTTGTCCGTGCTCAGTAATTAAAACGGGTTCTTTTGATGAATGAAGATCAGCTAAGATTTTAGTGGCTTGCCTTTTTAGAGTCGTGACTAGTTCTACTTTCATAATTCACTCTACTTAGATGGTAAAATGTATCACTATAGTATCACACGTGACAGATGATACAACTACACGGCTAACTGTTTTTTGTCCTTATTAATGAGCTTGTTGAAAAATGCATAATGCATAAGATAGGCACACCTAAAAACCATTTAAACCCGACAAAAAATGAAGATGAGAAGGCAGCATAAAATTTAACTTTAGGCGACAATCATCTTTTAAAGCACGTAAGTTAACGAGAGAAGTCACTTGTTGGATTGATAAATTATTGAATGATGATTTTTCACCAGAGCAAATAGCCGGACGCTTAGCTTTCGAGAAAAAAGTCGTTTTATATCACGAAACGATTTATCAATATATTTATAGAGACAAAGCTAATGGTGGAGAGCGATACAAGCGATTAACGCGTGCCTGTAAGAAGTATAAAAAGCGCTATGGTAGCTATGATAAACGTGGTCAGTTAGTCAATCGGGTGAGTATTGGTGAACGCTCTCAGGTTGTTGACTTAAAATCTAGGGTTGGTAATTGGGAAGGGGATACCGTTATCGGTAAAGGACGTAAAAATGCCTTTGTTACTATGGTTGAACGTAAAACGTTATATACAGTGGTTCAGCGAATTGAAAGTAAGCATGCTGAAATAACCGCAGATGCCTTGCTTGAGTGCATGGAGCCATATAAAAATAGGGTAATAACTATAACGTTAGACAATGGTAAAGAGTTTGCTCAACATGAGCGAATTGCACAGGAATTAGAGGCGGATGTGTATTTTGCCCACCCTTATTCATCGTGGGAACAAGGCATAAATGAAAATACCAATGGTTTGCTTAGACGATACTTCCCTAAAGGAACAGACTTTATGGCGCTAAGTGAAAAAGAAATACAAGCGGCAGTTGATAAGCTCAACCACCGCCCAAGAAAAACACGAGGCTATAAAACACCTCACGAATTATTTACAGGGCAGCCAGAAATACTAGTGGCTGCATAATGATTGCACTTAATACTTGAATTCAAGTAAACTAACCATTAAAAATATAAATTAAATAAAGCCGTACATAAAACCAAACTTGCTTTGGCTAATTAATTATTTTTAAATTAATTGTAGTAAACCTAACGTTTAAAATTGTTAACATTTCATCTCGGAAAAGACACTACATCGAAACACATCAATCGAATACCTACACATCATTAAATAAAAATCTTTATTCAATGATGAACTAACATTGCTATAATCCGACTAAAAATATAGAAGTATACACACACTATACTTCTATACTCTGTATCCAAAAAAAATATAATTAAACATTATTGGTTGGTGGCATGTTAACCGTCGGCTAAAGCACACCTAAACATTCATTGTATTTTCGCTAAGCTCACTTCTTTTCAATAACAGGTGTAAGTCATGCAAACCAATCGAGCACAACAATGGCTGAGTTTAATTCGCCAACAACCTACGTCTGGTCTAAATATTCAAGATTTTTTGCCAGCAAAATAACTTAGCGACCGCCACATTTTATAAATACCGCAAGCTATTAACAGCCCAATTTAGCTTTAGTAAAGTGACGATTCAAGCTGACAAATGACACATCAGAATATGGAAGAGTGTAATGATTATTTTTCATTACACTTAAATCGCCGTTAATGACATTAATAGGGAGCCCATATAAGGCCCTAGAAGCTACTGTACTGGTCTCGTCAATCAGAATTCTTGCTTTTCGCAGCGATTTCAACACTTCAGGGACACGGCATCCCCTATCCCCTATGGGCCTATATTATTCTCTGTCTACGCTCATTTGCATCCTGCAATCGCTGCATTAGTACGTCCTGTACGTCTACGCTTCGCATTGCTTGTTCGATTATGTGTAGCCGCACAACGGGAAAATCTTCAATAATCCATAATCTCCGCACAACACGCAAGACTCGATACTGGTGGCTGGCTAGGCCTTACCAGACAAGGACTTTCACCCTGTAAGATGCGCCAAGCTTCGCTTGTCGCACTAACGCCTCAATATGAGGCGTGTAAAGCTGGCTAAAATTAAGAACGAAGTGACGCGAGCCAAGCCCTTCATAATTGCATTGTTAGCCGTGTTTAAATCCGTGACTTTGCAAATGCTCTAAACGCTCAGCAAGCCAAACTTTAATTATTGACTGTCTAGTGACACCCACTCTATTAGCCTCACGATCTAGTGAATCAAGCATCCATGTAGGAAAATCTACATTAACCCGCTTAGTTTCCTGTGTCGTGCGCTTGGCCTTTGAAAGATCAAGGCTAGATACAATATCGTCACCATCATCAAATTTTTTTTCAAATTCAGAAGCTTTCATAAAATTCAACCTCATTTTTTCTAGAACGTCTAACTGAAATTATCCGAATATTTGGAGTTCGGTGAGTAATTACAGCAGACCAAAACTTGCCTTTGCGGTATGCAATTATCAATGAACGAGGTTCATCTGATGTATTTGCAGGGATCTCAACTAAATCTGGATCATTCCACAACTCTTGAGCTTCATCAAAATCGATACCATGTTTCACGAGATTGATTTCACTTTTATTAGGGTCATATTCAAAAGTATACATGATATAAAAATTATACCTTTTTTGAATTATATGCAAGCCGTTTGATTAATACGGCGTCATGGTAGAACGACCCATTACTGAACCGCCCCCATACAGATCCCGACGTGCCTAATGTTGAAAATAGCACCGCATCCGGCTCTTCATTAATATCATTGCCCGTGTAAAACACAAAGCCCCCTAATACCAATCTACTGCAATCAGCCGTTTGCTGACCCGGAGTGGTTTTATCTGAAAATATCCTAGCATATCTTTAAACCCATGCCAGTTAAAACTGAGCCTTTGACTGCGCTTATTTAACCATTTATATAAGGTGTGCAGTGCAAAGTTATATATTCTGCTGATACTTTTACTATTGTCTGGTAGCCCAAAATAATTTTGAATGCCCACCAGTTTTCGCTTGAGTGTCGGCATGGTTATATTGAGTCGTTTTGAGCGGTGTTTCTTTATCCACTGGTAAAGCTCGCTCAGTATGCGCTTATGCTTTTTCCGACTCGTGACTCGTTTTAGTCTTAGTTCGCCTTGATGGTCTTTGCCCCAATAACATTCAAACCCTAAGAAGTTGATTCTTCTATCTGGGTGTCCGCTTGGATGAAAGCGGCTGAATCTTATAAAGTGCGTTTTATCTTTTGCCAGTTCTAGATTAAATTTCCTTAATCTATTACCAAGTATTCGATAACATAACAAATGCATAAGACAGGCACACCTAAAAACCCGGCCGAAAACGGTCTAGCTTCACTCGCCCAGAAAAAAGTCAGCCATGACGACAAACCTATTTATTTCCTTATATAAGCAGAACTCGACATCGGGCTTGTGACGTGCAAGGATGCACTAATGCCGTGACTGCAGGATGCAGAGAAACGGTCCAACAATAGGATTAAGTTGCGGCTGCGCGCAACATATCCTTATTTATTATGTTTTGCTTTCTCGTATTTTTTTATAATACCGTAATAACACCAATGGGATAGCAATAAGCGCGAAAAGCTGTAAAGCGAGGCCATCAGATAGACTAAGATTATTCTTTATTTGCTCCCAAAACTCAGCAGCTACATATATTGCAGAAAAAACACCAACCATGCCAAGAACATGTATAAATTTGATTTCACTAAGGAAGAACTTTTTATTATCTGATTTGTTATTGAAGAAAATCCAATCTGCAAATGTTATTACCATAAATAACAAATAGATAAACTTTGCTGTTGGGTTTAACACCATAGTAATTAAGCAACTAACAGTAATGATTAACCAAATAGTTAATTTTAAAAGAGTGATAACCCTTTCATTTAAAGTTTGCATGATCCCTCAAAAAAAATAACGAGACTTTAGAAAAACGCCAATCTCAGCTTTAATAAATAAAATCAGTTTAATCTGTAAATTGTTGAAAAGAAATATTGAGTTACCAGATCCCATGTGATCTAATAACTATTATTCACTAACACCTTATAATCATGGCCAACTACAAGCCAAACGACTCACACCAAAACCAATTTATCGCGGTTGATTTCTCAGCTCAAATTATTCCAGGTACATTCGAATATGCCTTAAGCCATATTGTCGATAATCACCTCGATTTATCTTCGTTTGATGCCCGCTATAATAATGACAATGGTGGGGCGACAGCTTATTCACCAGCCATCATGCTCAAAATTATCTTATTTGCATATTCTCGCGGTTATATTTCAAGCCGCAAGATTGCTCAAGCTTGTCAAACCAATATCACCTTTATAGCATTGTCTGGTGATGCACAGCCTCACTTTACTTCCATTGCCAGTTTTGTCACTAACATGAGTGAACATATTGAGCCTTTATTCACGAAAGTCCTACTGATTTGCCAACAACAAAACCTCATTGGCCATCAAATGTTTGCCATCGACGGGTGTAAAATATCATCCAACGCCAGCAAAGAATGGAGCGGCACACACCAAGAGCTCAAACAAAAAGCTGAAAGACTGAAGCTAGCCAGTAAACGTATTATCGCCGCACACAAAGCACAAGATGAATGTCCAGACACTGAAATTGCAAAAGACTTAAAGCAGAAAGAAAAGTTAGATAATACAGCCAAAAAGATAGCGCAATTTTTAGCTGACAAATCCGAGCGAATAGGTAATCGCAATACCCCTGTAAAAAGTCATAAATTGTTCACCTACGATGAGTTCAAATTTGACGCAGAAAATCTGACTTGTATTTGTCCTGCAGGTAATACGATGTGGTTAACGGCCAAACCAAAAGCAGATGCAACGCATACGCGCTTTCAGGCTTATCTAAAAGATTGTCGCGATTGCCCGATGCGCGCGCAATGTATGCAAAAAGAACCTAAAAATCATGTCCGACAAGTCTCAATACCCATAGCAAAACAACGCACGGCGGCACAAATACTCAGCGATAAAATGAAAGCTAAAATAGATAGCCCACAAGGTCGGCGTGAATATAGTAAACGGCTGGGTTGTATAGAACCTGTGTTTGCGAATATAACTAAAAATAAGGGGATGGATTACTTCACTTTACGCGGAAAAACCAAAGTGAACGCCCAGTGGCAAATGTATTGTTTAGTTCACAACATCGAAAAATTAAGAAATACGTCAGAAATGATTCAATAAGGCATAAAAAGGCACTAATTGAGCTTAAAACGAGCAATCAATTCAGTCACACCCATTAGACCTAAGGCACAAAATTCATCCCATAAATCATAAGTTGAAATTAGAGAAAGAAAAACGACCAAGACAATGAGTTTGTCATGTGTGAAATAGGATAAAAAAGAGTAATTCTACAGTCTCAACGCCTAAAGCAGCGGCGCCGCTTGCGGCTTCGCGCAACCTATCCTTATTTATTACACTGTTTATTGTTTCAATTTATGCAAAGTGTAGTAAGCGCTGTTATTACTTGCCTCTGTGCCTGATTTGGCTTTGATATTATGCAATTTAATTTCGTATATTAGGCCAGGTTTCATTGCCGCAAGTTTAAACTCTACACTTTTCTCAGACTGAGTGAGTTGAGTGACTGCATGTTGGGTAATACCGTAACGTGGTGAGCCATAAATTTCGGTATCTTTATATCGCCACGAGGTTACCTCAATATCTTTTGCTGATACCGTTTTTTGTTGTAGTAAATCGGTAAAGCTAACAGAAAAGCCGTTTTCAATTAGATTAACCGTGTGAATTTCAAAGGGGGTTGTTTTACCATCCCAAACGATCCGCTGTAGCGCTTCATAATTTCCACCAGAGGAGTGCCAGCCACGACCTGTTTGACCAACCCATAATGAGTTATCTGGTGCAAACACCAAGCGCATGGCACCTGATCTGAGGTTGTTAATAAATGGCATGACAGCGCCCTGCCATTGTCCTTCTACCTGTTCTAATGTCACCCGAGATATGTTGGATTTAGTTTGGTCGCCCACTAAAATTTGCCCTGCAAAAGGACCAAATTTTCCGGCTGTGGTGTCATAGGTTGGGTTGCCCGGAGAGTTGGCCACAATATTATGGGGGAAATAGATATTGGCTAACTTGGCTTGTTGATTAACTTCTTGCCAATCGATGTTTTTCTGCCTATAACGTTCATCATCTTTTAAACTGGCGGGATAACCAAAATAATCATTCTTTTCAACAATATGTAGCTTTGATGTACCCACATAAGATCCCTGGTTATCTGTGTAAAGCAACATATTGTTAGGTCCCTTACCTAAACCTGCAGGACTTCGTAAGCCACTGGCCCAAGGCTGAAATGTGCCGTCTTTAGTGATTCTAACTAACCACCCATCATAGCCGCCGAAGGTCCCCATGGCTGTTCCTCCAGTTTTGTCTCCTCCGTGGGCTAAATTCAGATTTAGAAAATAGTTACCTTGGCCATCAGGTACAGGCCCATGCACATACTCACAATAATTACCTGCAAAACGCCAGTCATCATTAATTGTACGGTATTCGTCAGCCACTCCATCTTTATTTGTGTCGATTACACGGGTTAGCTCAGGTTTATGGGCCACCACGAGTTGATTGCCATGTTTGTCTTCAACGTGTAACCCTAATAGGTCTTGAAAACCCTCAGCAAAAAAGTGCCATTTATTATTTTTTATTTTCCAAATTCCAGCGGTTCTACTGCCTACAACCGCGGTGCCATCTTGGGCAAAATCTAATCCCAGTGGCTCAAAGAGTTGTGCTCTGCCAAACCGATCTTTAGGCGCCATGATAGATTCAGCCTTATAACCAGCTGGCAAGGTTGCTTTAAGATCACGCTCTTTAACCACATCCTGAACGCCATGGGAAAACTCATGAATAGTAGACTCAACAACTACTGGCTTAGGAAGTTTGTTGGGCAATAAACTGATAGTCACGTTACTGGTCTGTTGTCTAGGAATAGTCCAAATGCCTTGCTCTATTTTACCGTGAGAAAGCTCAACTACTCTATTATCATTTGTGTTTATTAAAAATGAGACATCTTGGGTATTGTCTTGCCTACTGTCTCGCTTACTGCCGTCGATACGCAAAACATAGGTTACTAATCCATTATCATTAATATCTATTGTTTGTTGATAAACGCGGCCTTCAACTTGATAACGCATGGCCGGCAACTGTTTATTTGAATGGTCTATACCTAAAAATTTGCCTTTGGCTTGGGCTACGTCGTCTAAATACGGCCTAGCGTAATCACTTTTTTCGCGGGATTTTCGGTATTTTTCAAGATCTTGCCAAGGATTAACAAATGTTGGCCAATTTTTGAAGCTTAAATCCACCGGCTGCAAAGCACTCGTTAAAGGCACAAGCAGTGTCTCAACCTGCCAATCAACCGCCCCTTCAGCGAGTTTATTAAGCCCTACCCCGCGATCCATACGTTCTTTTGTGACATCTAAAAATACATTTGACCATATTTTTTTCACAGAGAAATTTTGCGTGTCAAAACTATAGTTAATCTGATTAGGTAAACCCACATGGATAGTACGAGTGGAGACGTCGGCTAAATGGCCGCGAGCAAAAGTAGCATCTTTCCCTACCCAAAGCTGGTTATCATAAGGGCTTTGTTTTTTACTAGATTGCATATTCTGAGATTTCCAAACCTGCTTAGGGCCGCTTTTATCTGCAGAATTTAAGGTCTTCAAATAGGCTAACAGCGCCACCCTTTCTGTGCCATGCAAATTAATTTTGGGCATGATAGGTAAATAAGCGCTGCCTGTTTCGGGGCCAGTAGTTTGTAAGGCTAAATCCTCTGTAGGTGAATTGAGCGACTTATTGAAATAGATATTGTCCGCTTCAACTTTTACTATACCGCCGTCTTTAAGTTTCACTCTATGTAATTTGGCGGGTACCTGAAACAAACCATAAAGGTTGGGTCCTGATTTAAATGAAGGGTCATTTTCCTTAGTTGAATGGCATTCAGCACAGCCCTTATCGATAAAGGCTTGCTTTCCTTGAGCGACTAAGTCGATTTTACCCTCTGCTTTATCCACATTGTCTATGGCAAATGCCTTAGTCGAGGTGTGTAACACTGTAAAACCAAGGGTTAGTAAAACTACTTTTGTTAATAGGGGAATATTTACTTTCATATAAGACTCAATAGATAAACTCAGGCTGTGTTAAGAGTATGTAATGAATTAACAAAAAGCGTTCAAATTTTACCAGTGATTAAAGTGGTATTTTTTAAACCTTTAAATGCTGTGACTGTAAGTGGTGGTTATATGTGATGATTAAGTACCAATCGACTTTTTAAAGTTAGCTGGCGTGTCACCCACTAACTTTTTAAACACAGTGGCGAAATATTGGCTACTACTAAAGCCAACTTTAAACGCTACGGTTGTAACTGAACCGACAGATTCGGTGAGTAAATTCTTGGCTAATTCAATTCTGCAGTATGTTAGATAATCTATGGGTGACATACCTTTTAATTGATAGCAATACTCGCTAAATTGGCTGCGTTTTAACCCGCACTCATCAGCCATTTGTGATAAATCCCATGCTTGCTCACAGACTTCGGGTAGGGCTTGCAAAAAACGCTCTACTGTATAGGTTTTTGACGATAAATGATTGTTAAGGCGGCTTGGTTGGCTTTTTAATAAGTCAAGCAACGCCAGCAATAACTCGTTAATACTTAACGTAATTAAAGAATAATAACTTTGCGGCTGCTCAGTTTGTTTGATAAGCAACGCGTGAAGGTTTTTAAATATTGATTGTACTTTTTGGTTTGCCATCCAAACATGTTGCTCTGTATGTTGCAAATAATTGGTTAAACACGCTAGCTCATTAACATCCAACACCACCCAGGATGGCCATTGCCATTGGTCATCTGGCTTTTGCACGTTTAAGTCAATTATCAACCAAAACAATTTTGAGTAACCAAGTTGAGGTGCACCTAAACTATGCTTTTGCCAAGGCCTTGTCACACTAACAGACCCCTTGCTCAATAAATAATTTTTTTCATCGACGGTAAAATTCAAGCTTCCTTTTGCCAAGTAGGTGATCTCAACCCCTTCGTTTCGGTGCGGGGTAAGATGCCAATCTTGCATTTTGCGGCAATCCCAAACACCAAACGACAATAACCCGGGCATTGCATGATCCGCTAAACGCTGACCCGGATAAGCACGACGCGAAATAGCATTCATAGTTAGCTTTTTTGCTCTCGCTGCGCTCGCTAACTGGTTACAGTTATCTGCGTGTAGCACTCCGCTTTGGCTAAAATATCGAGCCACTTTATCAATGTCTTTCATGTTTAATATTTACCAGTAAATTAATATCAGTATATTTTAAACGAACATTAGTATATTTTTAACTTAAAATATTAGATATCTGTAACTATTTTACAACAAGGCTTTAAAAAATGATTGCTCGTATGCCTCTAATGCGCACGATAGTTTCCGTTTTAATTGTATTTTTTACTTTGATGGGCATAGCCCATGCTGAAGAGACCAATGATATCGCTAAATTATTGACGGGCAAAAATCTGCTTTTGTTTAGTAAAACAACTAAAGTCAGGCACGCATCCATCAAAGAGGCCATAGAGTCGTTTGAGGCATTAGGCAAACAATATCAATTTAGTGTACAAAAAACCGAAAATTCAGCTGAGTTTACGGCTGAAAAACTAGCAAATTATGATGCTATAGTATTTATAAACACGACAGGCAATCTATTTAACAAGGCTCAACGCCAAGCGTTTAAAGCGTATATACAAGCCGGCGGTGGTTTTATGGGGGTACATGCTAGCGCTTGGTGTGAACTTGATTGGCCATGGTTTGTAAAACTTGTTGGTGGCACTTTTATAAGCCACCCCAAAATTCAAGCCGCACGCCTCAATAAAATCAAAACGTCAGAACACTTTATCAACCGTTTACCTGCTTCATTTATTTTGACCGATGAGTGGTACAACTTTATTAATCTTAACCCAAATCGCATCGACATTTTAACCGTTGATGAATCTAGTTATGAGGGTAAAAAAATTCATGGCGAACATCACCCCATCGCTTGGTTTCATCATTATGATGGTGGCCGTTCTTTTTATACTGGACTTGGCCATCATGGCGAAACTTATTTTAATAAAAGGATGCAAACCCATTTATTAGATGGTTTACTCTTTGTCACCGGAGCCCTTAACCATGTTAAATAGGCATTTTGTCAGATTATCTATTCTTCTGTCTTTTGCGTTGCTGCACTTAATAAGTCTATCGGCATACGCCACCAGCTGGCAGCAACACCCAGGGAAACTAACGCTGTTGGACGACAATGACGCCGTTATTTGGCAATTTAACTACAAGCGTAAATTCGACAAACCTTTTTTTCATCCTATTTATTTAGCCGATGGCACGTTAATCACCCGTCATCAACCCGATTCTGATGAACACCCTTGGCATAAAGGTTTATGGTTTTCTTTTAAGTTGATTAATGGAACAAATTTTTGGGAAGAAAATAAAAGTACAGGCATGTCAGAGGGTAGCACTCAACTAACAAGTACAAAGCTAACACTAAACACAGACGGCTCAGCCATCATTAAACAATCACTTAGCTACCAAATTAACGGACGCTCTGTGATTATAGAAAATCGTTTGATTCAAGTTTCTGCGCCAAAACAAGAAACCCCAATCAATATTAGCTGGCAGGCGGAGTTTAACGCGTTAGCAGATGTGCATTTATCACGGACTCCGATTATTGGTGAAAAAGATGGACGTGGGTATGGCGGTTACGCAGGTTTATCATGGCGCTTTGCACCTCAGCTTAAAAAACATTGGCAGTTTAGCTATCAGCAGAATACTTTAGCTAAACAGATCCACGGCAAAGATTTTCTCTGGCTCTATTATGGTGGCGATAACGGCGGGGTACAAATATCCAAAAACCAAACCTCAGTTACAAAACAAACTGAAGCTTGGTATATATCCAAAAATATGCCCTTTATGAGTCCTGCATTTTTATTCGCTGGTGATCAGCATTTTAAACAGGGGCAAAGCTGGTTGTTATCTTATAAAATAAAGATATTTAGGCAGCCGAGTACGGCTGCACAACACCTGACCAATGACCAATAAAAAACTTATCTAGTTAAGGTCTTAGGCTGGCTTCTATTCTAAAAAGCTAGCCCAAGGACCGGTAATGGCTAAGGTTTTAGCTGGCGCATAGACATTCAAAAACAGGGTTTGGCCATCTGGTGAAAAATAAGCCCCCGCGAGCTCGGTCCTTGCAGTTAAGCGGGCAAAATCATAAACTCGCCCTTCTGGTGTAACGCCGCGTAGGTGATTGTTCACCTCGTCTGTATATTGTTCTTCACATACGATTAGGTGTCCATTCAGCGCTACGGTTAAGTTATCACCAAAGTTATAAAAATCGGCCTGATGGCTCTCCATAAATAACTGTATTCGCGCGGGCTGTTTGCTTTCGGTCGCTTGCCCCTCGTTGACAGATGGTTGATACCGCATAATTTGCCCAAGTTGTTTGCCACCACCATTTGTATAGCAAAAATACAATTCGTTATCGCCCCAATGAATCCCTTCACCACGCGCAAAAAGCGCCGCGCCTTTTTGATAACTTTGCTTGGGTAAATCATCATTCGGGCTCAAAGGAGCGTTAATATTGATCCACTTGGTTTCAAACCATTGTTGAATGGGCATATTATTCGATTGCCAATTGCGTGTATCAAACTGCGCCCTGTTTTTTATCACCATGGCCTGTAATTGACCACCTATGTGCAAATGACCATATTCTTTTGGGGTAAAGCGATAAAATAATCTATCGCCTCTATCCTCGGTTGAATAAACAATACCTGTGTTAGGGTCAACCACAGCCGCTTCGTGACTAAAGCGGCCTAATTCTGGCAATGGCGTTGCTTTAATCAAGCCCATTACATTGGCGGGTACCTCAAAGACAAAACCATGAGACTTGCCCACACCTGAATTTTGATCAAGTACAGATTCTTCACAGGTTAGCCAAGTGCCCCATGGGGTGACACCACCGGAGCAATTTCGGATCGTACCCACTAATGACAAAAATTCTTGTTCTTTCTGTCTCGTTTTCACATTATAAATAATATTGCTGGTGCCACCCGGTAGTGCAATGCTCTCTTTATTCGTATCGTAAGCATGCGCCGTTTTATGATGTTTAATACTCGTTTCTGCGTTAGCTAAATCACTCGGTTTCAATTCATGGTTACGTATCAGTGCCACGCGCTCTTCATCCAGCGGGATACAGCCCATACCGTCGGCTTTATCTGGTACGGTAAGCCATCTGTCATTTTTTCATCAAGCAGGGAGATAATCTGATAGCTAAAACCATATGGCAAATCTAACAAACGATGCGGATCTTTGTTTAGTGCACCGTAAGCAAACACTTTATCAGTCAAACTATTTTGCGAGATTTTACCAAAAACACTTTTGGACAATCCTAAAAAAGCCAGCTAACCTGCACCTAAAATTAAATTGCGTCTAGTCAGCATAAAAAATTTGTAGATTTTAAAATAAAGAATAAAACCCTATATTAATTCAAAACAAGCAAAAGAGTAGCCTTGTTGTATAAGTTCATTCAATCGCCATAAAACTGACTAAATAATAACCAAGCTTTGGTATACTGGATCTCTAGTCCCATGCTGGGGCAAAGTCAGGGTCTGCTTGTCTTTGGTTACAGTCGAGTTGCTTATTTGCATTGGGTTCGTACTTTTATTCGCTTTAACGACTATAAACATCCACAGGATATGGGAAATGCAGAAATCGAGCGTTTTTTAAATCATCTTGCTGTTAATCGGCAAGTCAGTGGGTAATACACCCATTTTTAATTGACGCTAAAAGTAGAAGGTTGCGTTATTAAAGCCTGTTTGTATTTCGGTGGTATGCCACCAATTGCCTTGTTTGGTCGTTCATTGTTGTAAAACCATAGCCATTCTGTCGCATGATCTTGCACTTCGGCAATACTGCTGAATAAATACTGGTTCAGCCATTCGTAGCGAACGGTGCGGTTATACCGCTCCACATAAGCATTTTGCTGTGGGTTGCCTGGTTGGATAAATTTTAGTTCAACATCATGTTTTTCAGCCCACTCAGCCAATAACGCACTGATATATTCCGGGCCATTGTCACTGCGGATTTGCCTGGGCTTTCCACGCCATTCAATAACTTGATTGAGAGTGCGGACAACACGTTCAGCTGGCAGCGAGAAGTCTACTTCAATCGCCAGACCCTCACGATTAAAATCGTCAATGATATTGAGTAGCCTGAAGCTGCGGCCATCAACAAGCTGGTCATGCATAAAATCCATAGACCAACACTGGTTTATCGACTCAGGCACAGCAAGTGCTTCAGGTTTATCCCGTTTTAAGCGCTTCTTAGGCTTTATGCGCAGATTAAGCTCCAGCTCCCGATAAATCCTCAACACCCGCTTATGGTTCCAGCCAAAACGTTTCACATTACGTAAAAAGTAAAAACACATACCAAAGCCCCAACTGCGGTGAGTTGTCGTTAGCCAAAGCAGCCAGTCAGCAACTAGCGCGTTCTCGTCACTCAGTTTGGCCTGATAGCGATAACAGGTTTCGCTAATCCCAAACAAGGAACACGCTAACTTGATGGCAATGGAATGGTTTTGCACCGCCTTTTGCGCCAACTCCCGTCGGCGCGACGGCTTTACCACTTTTTTTCGATGGCCTCTTTGAGGATTTCAGCCTTTAGTCGCTCCTCGGCATACATCTTTTTAAGCCGTGCATTTTCGGTTTCCAGCTCTTTTAATCGGGCCATCATGGACGCATCCATGCCGCCAAACTTGGCGCGCCATTTATAAAAGGTAGCCGAACTCATGCCATGCTCGCGGCATAGCTCCGGAACCGGCGCACCGGCTTCCGCTTGTTTTAAAATTGCCAGGATTTGGCTGTCGCTAAATTTTGATGTTTTCATGCAGAATCTCCTGCGTTTATGTTACGAGAAAATTCTACTTTTGACGTCAGTTATTTTTAGGGTGTATTACCAGTGCAGCTACTCAAAATCAAGCACTTTGTGCAATCATATTTATGTATAGGTATGTGATTAAAAGAGAAATTAATGATCTTGCATATTCTTTTACCAAAAGACAAAAAACCATCCCTACGGTATTAAGTACCCAAGAAGCTATGTTAATTATTTCTAATCTGTCGGGTAAGTATCGAATTATAGCCAGTTTGTTATTTGGTGCCGGTTTAAGAATAAGTGAGGTACTCAGATTAAGGATTAAAGACATTGATTTTCATAACAAAAGTATTTTTGTCTTCCGTGGTAAAGGGAATAAGGATCGCTGTACATTGTTGCCCGAAAATTTAATTGTCTTTTTACAGACTCAAATTGAAAAAGCTAAGCAATTGCATCAACAAGATATAGAAGATGGTTTTGGTCTTGCTTCAATGCCTATCAGTTTGATCAAAAAATACAAATCTGCGGCCAAAGATACTGCTTGGCAATATATCTTCCCATCTAGTATTCGCTGTGCGCATCCACAAGATGGCTACATTTGTCGCCATCATATTCACGAAACTGCTTTTCGAAAACAACTCAGGCTAGCAGTCAAATAATCAGCCATACATAAACGAGTGACGGCACATACTTTTAGACATAGCTTTGCAACTGAGCTACTGCGTTCTGGCGCTGACATTAGGACGGTTCAAGAACTGCTTGGGCACAATGATGTAAAAACAACGGAAATTTATACGCATGTTATCGGTTCTAAATTTGGCTACGCGCGCAGCCCGTTTGATCTAGCGTACTGAATTGATCAATATTTTAAAATCGAATTTGTGTCAATTTTTGGGCTGAAAGCTGGCTGTCTGCTGAAAGCTGGCTGTCTGCTAAAAGCTAAATAAGTTCCGCTATTCGCTCATAACGGCCTGCCAGATGAAATAAACACCTATTCGTTAAAATTATAAAATCAGATATCAGCTACAACTTATCGCAAATATTAACACCTGCGATAAGTCGAGCAGCAAGTTATTATCGCTAATTCAGCTTATTTACACCCGGTGCAACATCATCATAATTAGCATTAGGGAAGTCAGCCATTTTAATGGCATCAAGATATAAATAATGATCATTTTTCATGACACTCAAATCGCCGTTAAAATACATACCCCATGAAGGATATATGCCTTTGTCATCATTGTACCCAAACTGAATATTATGTTTGTTTAATACTTTTTTGCCATCGACCCAAAGCTCTATTAAACCAGTTTTTGCATTGGAGTAATCCACTTTCACATGTAGGACAAAATCAACCCATCGATCTAAATAAGTGCTTTTAGCACCTGGGATAGTATATTTTTGGGTGCCTTTTCCTGTTCGCGTAACGCTGTTTTCATCTGGGTCCCATTTCCAGCTACCACGCAAGCCATTTTCGGTTAGGGTAATACTAAATGGTGGATTACGTGAATGTTCTTTTAAACGTTTATCGGCACTGCCATGTATTTGAAAAAATAACCAGTCGTTAAGTTCATTTTGCGTGCCGTCACTTGGAAAATAAAAACTAAACCCAAACCAAGCTTCTGCTCCCATTACGGTATCGGTTTTAAAGCCGTGGAACATGGCTTTACGATCCACATTATCTATTTTCTGTTTGTCACCGTTATAAGCGGCTGGATTTTGGTGCTTCCAAACCAGTTTGGCTGCATATTTACCACTACGCACAATCTTATCTTCTAACTCAAATGCGTGATCAGCTTGTAGCTGATTAAACATAAAGTTTTTTGCTAAATCTTTTTTCAATCCGGGGGTAAACCCTCTCGGGCTTGCGGCGTTCCAACCACCCGCTTCAAAAGATTCGTTCACTTTATAGTCACTGTTTGCAAAAGCCGAGCTGCTCATAATAAGCAATGCTAAAATGGCATAAAGTCTATTTGCAAATTGCGCTGATAACATACTTTGCATATTTATTCCTTTTTATTCCTTTATGAGTGAAAAATAACCTGGCGCAACATCGTAATAACTTGCATCATCCGCTTCAACATGACGAATTTCATCTAAATACATAGTCCCATCAGTGTCACGGTTAACGTTAATAGTACCTGTAAAATACCAGCCCCAAGAGGGATATAACCCTTTGTCGTCATTGTAACCAATTTGGATATTGGTGCGATCGGCCATTTGTTTTCCATCAATCCAAATTTTGATAAACCCTTTTTCTTCAAATGGGTTAGCACGAACTTGAATGACAAAATCAACCCAACGATCTTGATATTCTGCAAGGTTTACCGGTATTTGAAATTTATCACGGCCTTCACCACTAGTCGATGTGTTGAATTTTCTCGAATCCCAGCCATAACCAACATAAAACCCGTCCGTTTGCATGGTCAATGCCAGTGGCGGTTGGCGTCCTGGTTCGCCGGAATCAGGTGCGCCATGTAATTGGAAAAACAAAGGATTTTCGCCATCTTTAAGTTGGATTTCATCACTAGGGAAATACACACTAAAACCATGCCAAAAAGTCGACGTAATTGTTTTAGCATTGCGGCCATGTAACATTGCTTTGCGATCTACATTATCTATTTTATTTGGATCATCATTCCATTTACCCGGATCGCCGTGTTGCCAATATAGTTTTGCCGAATAATCACCCAAGCGGGTAACATTGGTTTCGGCTTTAAACGAGTCTGGGTTTTGAAATTGTGTAAAGCGGAACTGTTTAGGTATGCTTGCGTCATGCCCTGGGTTATAGTTTCCGTTTATTGTGCCTGCATTCCAACCACCATGTTCAAAAGACTCTTCGGATATCGCCTCGACTCTATCTATAGGGTTATTACCAATTAGCTTATCGCCAACTGGATAGTTTTGAGGATTGGGCTCTGAAGGGTCAGAGCTAACGTTTTGGCTGCTCTGATAGAATACGCTCTCGGAATAACCATCCGCATCAACATACTCAGCTTTAACTGAGATTTTTTTATCGATATCGGCTGCCAAAATAGTATAAGTGCTTTGATTATTCTCAAAAATCAAGTCATCATTCCGGTACCAATAATAATCCACCTCAGCCAAAACCTGATTTAAATCGCTAATATTGGCTTGTAAACTAGTGCCCACTTTCCAGCTTGGGTTATTTCCTGCATCATCGGTAACCGATAAAACACCCTGAGAATTATCGATTTTTTCAACCGCTGCTGTCTCGTCTGAGACAAGCGTTTCATAATAACCATGGCCATCCACATAGCTGACTTCAACCGATACTTTTTTACCGACCTGATCCCGCTCAAGCTTGATTATTTTACTGTCTTTATTAGGAATGATTTTACTATCTGCATACCAAACAAGGCTCACGCTAGACTCATCAAGCCCATTATTGTCGTCTGACAAATTTGCTTCAAGCATCTGCCCTTGTTTTGCACTACCTTGCAGAGTTACTAAGCCCGGTAGATTAACTAGCAGCACTTTTGTGGTTTGCACTGTATTTAAGCTGGCGTTAAATCCTTTATCATCTACATAATTCACTGAGACACTAACAAGTGTATTTATATCTTCTTTTTGAATCTGATAGCTTTTGCTATTGGCACCCGCGATATTAATTGAATCACGTTTCCATTGATATTTAATATTTTCGGAATTTGATAAGCCGTCCGGATCGCTTACAATAGCATTTAACGTGGCTCCATATTTGGCTTCACCTGAAATACTCAAACTACCTTGTTGGTTATTTAGTTGTGTTTCCTCATCCTGTTTGTTACTGCCATTTCCGCCACACGCTGCAAGCGCTAACGTCAAAACCGAAACTGTAAAAATTGTTTTATACATATACCGAGTGCCCATAGGATTGTGTTAGTTTTAAAGCTATGTTTTTTGTAATTACCGATTTAATTTGCTAACAGGTTATTTGCGCGGAACTGACCTTCGTGCCATAAATATAAACGCTGCGCCGCACCCTTTTTAATATTGACGATAGCCGCCACAACATCACCTGATTCATTTTTAATAGGCTCCATAGAAAGTCTGGTATTTGCCAAAGATAAATGCGCTTTAGTTACGTGCCAATTTTGCACTGTGTTGTCCTGTCTTTGTGCCGTGGCAAATACGCTTTTACCTTGTGCGTTTTTGTAAATCACTAACGCCGTATTTTTATTTGGGTTATTCGCCAATATCTCTAAACGCATAATTTTGTCTATCTGGCGATTTGAGCTGTCAAACAGTGTTCTATTAACGGTATTTGGCATTGGCTGGCTGTGTTTCCACTCGCCATTTTCAAATGCAGTCATTCGCCATTCACGATAATTTTTGGTGCGAGCTTGATAAGCAACAGCTGGAACATTGTCTTCACGGATAATAGGGGATGTGCCAAATGGGGTTTCTTCTCTTTGAGTTGAATCAAAAGCTAAAGTCTTTTGATTGGCGGTTGCCAAGGTAATCGGCAAGGTTAATTTTTGTTGCTGCGCGTTATAAAAAGTATCCGTTGTGGTATCTAACTTCATGTAATAGCTGTTGATACGGCCGTAATTCTCTTTATTGTGCACTTCATTAAAATTACATTCATGCCACAATGAACTGATGGCTATTTCGGTGTCGGAGATTTTTAACGGGGTAATGTAAAAAGTATCCACGTTAATTGGGTTGTCTTTTTGTGGTGTTGGCCAGGTAATCACAACAGGCGGTTCAAACCTTTGTTCACCACTTTTCATTTTGTAATATACCCAAGGCGACTTGTGTGTGCCCGCTCGGGTAAATAAGTAAATATCGCCATTCGCCATTTTTTCGCTTGCGGTGTACGAAGCAAAAGGTGTGATGTCATTTACATAAACAAATTCACTAATATCATAAGGTTTTGCCGACATAACATGTAACATTCGGCCACCCGCATGCGGTGTGTCGATAGAGAGCGGATTTAAACCATCTTCGCGCTCGCCACCATGCCCTCCATAAACAATATGGATATGCCCTTTACTGTCAAGCTCGATAATAGGACGACCATGGCTGTCGATTTTACGCTCGCCTTTTGATAAGGTGCTTTCTGCTGCTTTATTTGGCCCATCCCACTGTTGAGATTTTAAATTGTATATCGCAACATAAGGGTCGGTTAACTGTCCTTGGTAACTAATATAAACTTTATCATCTACCACATCATGCCAACCATGGTGAGGGTTGCCGGGTAAATTTTCGGTAAAATAGCCATCGGGTAATTCAGGCGTATTCAATGGCTGAGGCTTTTTAGGGCCTAACTGCTCTGGTGGTAAATCATATATTTGCTGAAACGTTTTGCCTTGAGTATAAGTATTATAAATTGGCTGATACTCAGGGTATTGACCATATAAATATTGATCAATACGCCAACGCCAGTACTCAGCGCTTTCAGGGTCGTCCGTGTTAATTTGAGCTTGCAGTGCTGAAAAAGTATTGTCTTGAGCCGACAGTTTTTCAATTAGCTCAGCGCGTGTTTCTAAAAATACTTGCTCGCTTTTATCATTCAAAGACGATGAACAAGCTGAAACCACTAACACACCCGCTGATATTAATGTTGGCAACAACATTTTTCTTAGTTTAAATAAGCAAGTATGCCCATTTTGTTTTAAAGATAACATGCAACAAACCTTTTACTTTAAGTCAAATTAAATCAAAAAATCATTATAACCAATCATTTTAAATTAATATACACTAATAGAAATTAAAAACGTTTAAAGTAAAACGGCTAAAAAAGGAAGATTGTTCATATCACGGCGTAATATAAACAGGTGACTAAAGCAGGTATTTTTACGCTTCGCTTTAGCTAGCGTATATTTTCGCTACCATTGATGTGAATAAAAACTAATCCACCAGCCCGCTATAACCAGTTATTAAGGCTTGATAAACAAGCCAGAGGAGGGATTTAAACGTCTAACGATTATTATCGTTTTTCTATTTTTATTGTTACCGGAACTTCAAACACAAGTTTAGATGTTTTAGTTACTTTGTCGTATTGTTTATAAATCCATTTATCTTCATTTTTAACAAGCCAAATACCATCAACTTCGTTAAAATTGAGATAGGTATAATTAAGGCCTGTTCTGTCTTTGTTAACTAAATCAGTGCATAGCGGCGCGTTTAAAGACACCGCCCGGCCATCATTCAATGTTAGATTGTATTTATCGGGTTTAGCTGCGTGCCGCCAATCCCAGTAATTTCCTCTGGCGCTACACTGGGCATTGTAAAATTGCTCACATAATATGGTTCGCTCAGTAACCACTCCTGTTTTAGTATTGGTGTAAAAAACGTGGAAAGCTTGATCATCTTCTAATGATTTTTTCGGTATTTTTGCATCAAGGCAAGCAGCAGACATAGGCAGTAAAGTACAACCCGATAAACATAGTAAAAATGTAAAAACTAACTGTATTTTCATGTGATTCCCTAAAAACGCTCCATAATAACAGCCATCGCTATTTAATTCGTATTCCAAATCAAAATTTAATAGCTAACCTCAACTTGGGTTAGGTGTGTTCTAACTAATTGAATTATTTAATCTTATAGCTACGCATGGTTTCTAACAATCATTTTTTGTATAGACAAGTCAAATTCACGCGCCAATCGCTAACCTCAGCTTTGGTTCCGACGTCACTCCATCTATCTCATCCATGGGATTGTAGGCAAGAGAATTTAACGCAGGCTCTGTAAAAAAAGCCGTTTGAAACCTAGTTCATTAAACCGAGTTGAGATTAGCTAATAAACATATTTAATTTAAACCACGCATCGTAAATCTGTTGAACATAATTATAACCTCAGCGTTAGACAATTTATCCGCCATACTGATTGAATATATTGCTTGTTTCGTGTTTTCAGCGCAATATCTAGGCAAAGCTAACGATCTGCATCACCACTGGCTTTTCTGTTGTGGATTTATTAGATTACGCTAATATTAACTCAGTGAATAAAATAAATATAATTTCTAGAGAGGAAGCTTGTGAGCGTTCTTCGAACTTTTCATGACATAGTCACAGATCAAACACTATCATTTCAAAATAAAGCTCAATCATTATTAGATTTTGGTTTAAAAGTGTTTGATTTAGATATTGGTATTATTAGTTGTATCCAAAATAATATTTATACCGTTGATTTTGTCGCTTGCCATAATAATGAGTTAGCCGTTGGCGCACAATTCCCATTGGATAATACTTATTGCGTGCACACGCTCACAGCAAAAAAAGCACTTGCTTTTCACCGGGCCGGAAAAAGCACAATAGCAACACACCCTTGTTACCAAAATTTCAAACTAGAGTCTTATATTGGCGCTCCCATTAATATAAATGAGCGTACCATAGGCACTGTTAACTTTTCATCAACTGAGCCTTCCTCCCCTTTCAGTACCGAATATATTGATTATATTGAATTATTTGCTCAATGGCTGGGGTCTGAAATTGCGAGAAATAACTCTATTCAACAACTTGAAAAAAACAACCAAACATTACAAAAACTAGAAAAAGCGGCGCAGATTGGCACTTGGGAATTAGAGCTTAGCTCAAATTCTTTGTATTGGAGCGAACAAACCAAAGTTATCCATGAGGTTAGTGAACAATATGAACCCAAACTAGACAATGCGTTAGATTTTTATACAACAAGCTCCACCAGAAACCAAATTGAGCAAGCAGTTGAAATAGCGGTAAATAGCGGAGAGCCTTGGAATTTAGATCTTGAAATAACCACAGCAAAAAATAAGCAAATTTGGGTGTCTACTCAAGGTAACGCGGAATTTGAAAACGGGCAGTGTATTCGATTATTTGGCACGGTTCAAAATATTACTGATTCAATAAAAATGAAGCATCTGTTGGAAGCACAAAAGTTAGAAGCAGAGATGATGCTCAGTGAAAGAAGCAAGCTATTTTCAAAAATTAGCCATGAATTAAGAACACCATTAAATGGCATAATAGGTATGCTCAATGCGGCTGCTTACGAGCAAAATAAAACACAGATGCAAGAAAAAATTAAAGTCGCATTACGAAGTTCTGACTTATTATTATGTATAATCAACGAAGTGCTCGACTATTCAAAAATAACTCATGGTGAGCTAACACTTGAACCAAGCCATTTTTTACTCGAAACCATTTTTACTGATTTAATCTCGTTATTTACGCCCTTGTGCCAAAGCAAGTCAAGCAAACTAATCGCTGATATTAATATTCCAAAAGAAATACCCGCTTATTTTGATTCCACTCGACTCAATCAAATTGTTTCTAATTTATTAAGTAATGCAATAAAATTTACCGATAAAGGTGAGGTAACGCTGACCGCGAGTGCCAGACAAGTCGCCGACAATATCAATTTAACTTTTTCAGTTAAAGATACGGGTATTGGCATGACGCCTGAAACCCAAAATGCCCTGTTTAAACCTTTTAGCCAAGGTGCATCGCTTATTACCCAAAAGTACGGCGGAACAGGGTTAGGGCTTTCTATCGTTAAAGAACTTGTCGGTATGATGCAAGGTAATGTTTCAGTTAGCAGCGAATTTGGAGTAGGCTCTGAATTTACTGTCAATTTAACTATCCCACTAGGCAAAGTAAACTTAACCCCAGAACCCTCAGCTGAACTGGAAGATATTGACGCCTCGTCAATGAATATATTAGTCGTTGACGATAATGAAATAAATAGAATTGTTATGATAGCTTGCTTACAACGGTTTAACGTAATACCAGATTCAGCGCTCGATGGTGAAGATGCCGTTGAAAGATGCAAAGCTAAAAAATACGACTTAATTTTTATGGATTGCATTATGCCAATTATGGACGGTTGGCAAGCTACCCAAAAAATAAGAGCCGATAAGCTAGTGCCTGACAGCACCATTATTGCAGCTTTAACCGCTAATACATCTGAATCAGATAAACAGGCCTGTCGGCAAGCCGGCATGAATTTATTTCTGACAAAACCAATTAATGTAGCGTCAGTTCACGATGCTCTTTGTAAAACCTTAAATGAATCACCGTTAAAGCTTACTTGTTCATGAAATTTGAGCCTGTGTATGATTACCTTCCCCTGCCCATTTTTCTCGGCTAAAACCCAACAGCGAACAACTTCCACTTCGACAATTTAAACACTCTTGATTCGTTACGCCTATTTGAATTTTTACGCTAAACATGCAAGAGGCAATCAATTGATGAATTTTTGAGATGATAAAAGCTAAAGATAAATAACCTCAGTTCGGATTGAGGTTAAGTAATGGATTGAGCGCTTGGATTAACGATAATAGCCAAGTGCTCATCCTAGATCTTTAATTAAAAAGGTATGTAAACAATTCCAAACCCTTTAACTCGACTAAATAGTTAGTCGAGTCTTTGTTACATCGTTTAAAAATTGTAATTTAAACTAACTTGAAATATGCGCCCCGTGTAATCAACACGATTAACCGCTTTTTCACTAAAGCCCCATGTTTCAACGCGTTTTTCATCGGTTAAGTTATAGCCTCGCAAAAATACTTTTAAATCTTTCGTCAGCTGATACGAAGATGAAAAATCTAAACGACCTGATGCTTGTTGAGTTCTAGGCAATAAACCTAAATAAGTATTGGTCGCTTTTAATAATGAATCATCTTTCCAGTTATAAGATAAACGAAGTGAAAATCCATCATTTTCATAATAACCAATCAGGTTAAATGACTCTGGCGACACCTTATACAATTTGGCGTTATCATTATCACTATCGAGATCGTCGCTGGTTTTTTGATCTATATAAGTATAATTAAATACCCCTCCAAAACCATTCCACGGATAAGGCAAAAAGTCTAATTTTTGCTGAACCGCTAACTCAACCCCGTTTAAGGTAATGCTACCAGGGCCGTTGAAAGTTTCGGTAATATCAACCGTTCGTACAATTGATTCGCCCGACTCATTGATAAAAGGGTCTGTCTGAATACAGGCGCCGTCTTCATTTAAGCTAACATCACTTCCAAGTTCAGCAATAATAACTTGATTGTTTTGTGGGCAAATATTATTTCGAGTTGCAAAAAATCCTGTAATTTCCTTTTGAAAAACACCGGCAGATACAGCACTACCATCACGGTTATACCATTCTAACGATAAGTCATAGTTTTTAGCATCGTATGGATTTACACCTGAACCGGGCAAGGTAATTCTAGCGGTTGCAGAATCATTACCCTCTTCAGACTCGCTTTCATTCGATCTAAACGTAACACTCGGATTTAGAATACGTAAATTAGGCCTTACAAAACCTTCATAATATGCCGCTCTAAGAACAACATCGTCATGTAAGTCAAAACTTAGATTCATTGATGGTAAAAAATGATCATATTCAGTCGTCACATTATTAGGCACTATTACATCGCCATTGGTTTGATCACGCTTAACGCCATCAATCGCTAGCTCTGTTTTTACATAGCGAACACCAAAATTACCACTATAAGTAATACCAAAATCGCCATTAAAATCTGTCATTGCATACAATGCGGTAATGTCTTGAGCCGCGTCAAAATTAGTTGACCATCGTTGTGGAAGGCCACCACTAAATACTTCGTTAAATCCACTTGGTACAACTTCATCAACGCCTTCGTATCTAACAATGCCATCTAACAAATCAGCTTTAAACTGTTGGCTATCAACTGTTAACCAGCCAGAATCTGCACCAAATGCACCTGAATATTCTCCATTGAAGAATTCAGTTCCTCCATCAGATACAAGCGGTTTTCCATAGACATCTGTGTTGTCGATATTAGACAAATTAGCACCAACAATACCAATTTGTTTGTCATTATTAGCAAGCTCTTCTCGGCTTACACGTGCGCCAAGTTTGATTTGACTAAAAACAATGGTGTCACCTAAACCAAAGTCAGTATAACGTGCTGCATTGAATTCAGCGCTTGATTGCTTACGAATTGGATTATCAACACGACCTGATAAATAGACACCTAAATTGCGTCCTTGATTTGCTTCGTCTTGCAATTGATAACTCGTGTGAATAGGATTGTCTGTAACCCCCCACGGTAAATCAAAATCAATATTTTCAAACCCTGTTGCGTTGACCGACGCTTTATTAATATCTCCGTTAGCAGCATCAATCGTCACATCAATTCCGGTAGGTACAAAGCTTTTATTCTCGCCAGTTGCATCTCTTTTCATAGGGCTGTGATGGCCCGACATTCTAAATTCAAGACCCAAATTCATAAATTGGTTTTCTGCTTCGGAGTGAGTTACAACACCATCTAATTTCCAATTATCACCATAATAATCAGCATATAAAAATAAGCCTTTAGAGGTTTCAAGGAAAGTGGTTTCACGGTTAGTGAACGTTAACATGGCGTCGGTTATATGCGTTTTCGTCACGCCATAGACTGGGCGACCATCATCAGTGTAATCATACACAAAAGGGGCGGTGTTCATGTCGGGTTCAATTCGATGGAACATATCTGTATTGTTCGCATTTGTCACATTTAAACCAGATTGGAATGATGCATCTTGCTTAGTGCCTTTATCTAAATCGCGTTTAGTGTATAAAAGGTGGGCACCTAACTTTAGCTTATCTGTGGGTTTATACTCAATATTCCCGGTAAAAGACACACGATCCCCTTCGCTGTATTCGATGACATTACGAGCTAACGCAACCCCACGTACATCTGCTTCGGCTGGGATATCCCATTTTTCGCGATATTCATCCATTGTTTCAGAATTAACGCCACGGCTTGGTCCTCGTCCGTGTTCAACGCCTAAAGTCTCATAATTTGTGAAGTTAGCGGTATCTCGGCGGAAAGTTTGACCAGAACCAGCGATTTTAAATGCGACTGCCAACTTGTCTTCAATTAAATGTTTTACCCCTGAGAGTTTAATTGTTGGATCCCAATTTTGAGTTAGCTCTTCATAACTACCGCCTACACTTAAAGTAAACTTTCCGTCTTGCTTTGACAAAGCCCGCTGCAATTGCTTATCCACTATGCCTGCTATGCCACCTGCTTGCATATCTGCGGTCGGTGTTTTAACAACTGTTACACCATCAAATACCCCAGATTCAAAAGCTGAAAAAGGATTTGTATTGCCTTCAGCTGCAAAACTACGACTTGGCGTTGCAATGCCTTGGCCAAACGCTGTCGTTTTAACAAAACCACCACTTAAACCTCGTAAACTGATTTCTGACTGGCGACCTTCGCCAGAACGCTCCAGTTGAATACCTGGAATCGCTTGCAAGGCTTCACCTAAATCTAAGGCTGGCAGTGCATCGATATCAGTTGAAGAAATCGCATCCACAATTGATGGCGCTTCACGTTTTGTATTAAGTGCATTTTCTAATGCACTTCGAACGCCTGTCACCTCAATTGTCTCAGTCTCATCTTCTGCAGCCATAGCTGCATTAACTGAGCAGATTAGCCCAGCAGTTGTGAGTCCAATAACAAATGTGTTTAACTTGAAAGATGTACGATTAGCTGACTTTGTCATACTAAATATCCTATGTTGGATGATTGATATTATCTTGGTTTTTGTTTGCTATTTGTTTTAAGTTGTTAATTAAACTTAACATTGTTAACAGTATTAAAACGAAAGGATTATATTCTCAATTTAATCAATGGCAATCAAAATTATCACTTATTTTATCAAAAGTGATTTATAACGATCAAAAAAAACTACAGACTGTATAAGCTAGATTTTAAAAAATACAATTTAACTATATAAATCAATAATTTAAATAGATATAATGGCAAGTCACGGTAAAGTAAATAACTAGAACTCTGGATAAAAAATTACGTTCTAGTGGCAATTTTTGCTAATAGTTTCGTTAAATATGGAAATCACAATGAAAAATTCGAATCTTTAGACGAATAAAATATGAGGTTGGTCACTTATCAAAGATATGAAACTATACCCAGTAATTGGGCTAGGTGGTTAAACCGATGATCGCTAAACCAATTCGTGAAGCTTTTGAATCTGTGAGGTAAAGGCACTCAGTTTCGGCTCTTTTGTTAAAGCCTATTGGTCAAATAATAATACAAATATTCTCTCGCCCAGTGATGGATATGGATAAATACAAAAAGTAACTGAGGAACCGCTTTTAACCATCTTAATAAATCATAAAAAACCAATATCAGTCATTTAAAATCAAGTGTAAATGAATTATAGTAACAGTATAATTACAAGTGATATGAATAATATCCATGCTGCACTAATACTGATGCTTTAGTGCTTTTAAACCCTAAGCAAATCTATATTTTTATTTACTGAAAGCGCGTAAAAAAATGAGCTTAGAGGCGTAAAACTCGCCGGCCGATGTGGCCCGTATGCAGACGATCCTGAAAGACTAAAATCATTTTTAGCTTCAGTAGATCTAAAGTAAGCGGCGCACATATCCCAATAAAAAATTTAGCGGGTGATAAAGAAATTAAAACATTTAAGTTTTTAAAAGCAGTAGGAACCAAACTAGCCATCATGCCTCATGATACGCGTATTGACGACCCAGAAAAAATTGTGCTTGTCTCAGTTACGTCAGTTCATGGTTACAACATTGCACACAATGGCATGTGGCACAAAGGTAATAGCTTTTGGTTATTAAACCAAATGCCAAAAGGCACCAAGAATGTTCCAGGTGATCAACGGCCAAATATGTATGATAACAGCATAAAAGTACCTACTATTGTTCGTTGGCCAAATGTTATTCCAGCTAATACAGAAAACGCATCTACAGTTTCAAATCTGGACTGGTTACCGACCTTAGTTGAATTAGCGAAAGGCAAAACGAGTAGCAACAATATCGTGCGAGGAAAAAAGTATAGTACCTGCGCTATTAAATGCTAAAACAATTGTATCTATTGATTATTACGCAGCCTATACCACGCTACATCAATCATTAACACAAATGCGTATAGCTCTTAATTGACTTTTTAAACTCTGAGCGAAATGAATTTTACGATTTGATTAACGACTCGCATGAAACAACTAATTTGCTTAGCCAAGTTGTAAGTAGTGCGTATTTGATACTTATTTAAGACAAAAATTGGAAAATCGTTATCCACAAGGGTATCAATTCTTGTTTATGCTGACTTATCTTTAAAGATACACATTGAGCATTTTTTAATAGTTTAACAATATTGGATCAAGCAGCCCGAACGCTTGTTAATAATTCAATAAATCAACGAGAGTATGAGTTAGTACATGAATAAAAACCTAGGTAAATCTCATCATAATTCACTGCAAGGTCGGTGGAAAAAACTTAAAGTCACTGTGGTGATACCATTTTTAGCGTTACTATTTGCGTGTTCAAATAACGAGGGTTTAAATGTTTCTTCAACACATTCATCTTCACCAAGCAATTTATTAGTTGAAGATAATAAGTCACCACTGAATGTCCATAATACAACCCCGCAATTAAGCTGGTATGCAAATGTAAAAAAACAGACAGCCTATCAAATACGTGTAGCTAGTAGTGAGCAGTTATTAACTGCTGGTACTGCGGATTTATGGGATAGCGGTAAAGTTAATACGCAAGTGTCGATAAATATTCCGTATCTGGGAGAAACATTAAACGCTAATCAAAAAGCGGTTTGGCAAGTGCGCGTTTGGTCAGCAGATAATACTGAACCAAGCGATTGGAGCCAACCCGCTTTTTGGGAAATGGGGCTACTCTCAAAAGATGATTGGCAAGCCAAATGGTTACAAGTGCAAACAAGAACCGTTGCTGAAGTTACCCCAGCTCGTTACGACTGGATCCAATATGCAGCGAATGTTCATCCGGACATCACTGAAAAGTTAAAAAAACATCAAATTTCTAAACAAATGGCGGTGGTTGAGCAGTTAAAAGAGCAACCAACGGCGAGTTTATTCCGTCATAGTTTTAAAACAGATCCAACCAAAAAAATCGTCAGAGCTAAATTACACAGTACTGCCGGTGGGTATTATGAGATCTTTTTAAATGGTCAAAAAGTTGATGACCGCTTAATGGATCCGGGCCAAACCGATTATGACCAGCGTATTTTATATAATACAGATGAAGTCGGCACTCTGTTATCAAAAGGCCAAAACACCATCGCCGTTCATTTAGGGAGTGGCTGGTACGACGAAGATATTGCCTTTAGTAAATGGCATAACCCTGATGCCAGTACAACAGCCCCAAAAAGAAAAAGCTTAGCGTTTGGCCAACCTACTTTTATCGCTCAATTAGAAGTTATTTATGCCGACGGCACTAATCAAATTGTCGCATCAGACGAGCAATGGCTATCTCATCCTTCACCTATTTTAAAAGAAGGATTATTCTCTGGTGAATTATATGATGCTAATGAAGTTGTAACCGACTGGAATGTGAATACCGATGCACACAATTTAAGCAATTGGCAACCCGTAAAAGTACTCAGTAAATCACCGACCAAACGTTTAGAACCACAATTATTACCAGCGATTCGCGCGGTAAAAAAAGTAACGCCAGTTAAATTATATCAACCACGTGAAAATGTGTGGGTGCTTGATTTTGGCCAAAACTTTACCGGTGTTCCTACAGTTAACCTTGATAAGTTAGGTTTAAAAGCAGGCCAAGCCATTAATATGCGTTATGGTGAATGGGCGGATATCGACGGCAACTTAAGCCAAAAATCAGGCGGTGGCGCTCCTTTATTAAAACAAGTAGATACTTATATCGCTTCTGGTAATGATGAAAAAACTTGGACGCCTACCTTTACCTGGCATGGTTTTCGTTTCTTAGAGTTAACAGGTTTAAATAAAGCGCCAGCTTTAGATGCCGTTGTCGGTCATTTAGTGCGTAGCGACGTTGAAATTGTTGGCCAATTCAAGAGCTCAAACCCACTCGTAAACCGTATTCACGATATGGCACTTTGGAGTTATGAAGGTAATTTAATGGCAGTACCGATGGATTGCCCTATCCGTGAACGCGCTGGCTGGACAGGTGATGCGCATGCGGCTCTCATTACCGGCAACTATAACTATAATATGCAAAAATTCTGGCAAAAGTATTTAGGTGATTTTGAAACCTCAGCCCATATTGCGCCAGCTGTGGTACCAGGTAAACGTTCGCACGGTGGTAACTATGACTGGGCTGTGGCCGAAGTCATTATTGCTTGGGAACATTATCGTCATCATGGTGACATTCAAGTGCTAGCAGAGCAATATGAAAGCATGTTGGAGTATATGAATGCAGCAGAAAAACAATTAACCAATAACCTACTTCGTAAAGGTTATGGTGATTGGTGCGACCCTGTATTAAAACCGGGTATGACTCGTAAACGTTGTAACCCAGAATATACAACCCCAACTATGACAACATCTGGCTTTTTAGCACATGGTGCTGAGTTAATGTCAAAAATGTCAGCGTTGTTGAATAAACCTGAACAAGCCAAACATTATCAGGCTTTGTTTAATCGCATTGCGGCACAGTTTCACAAAGAATTTTACGACCCGAAAACAGGTCATTATGGTAGCCAAACAGCGGATGCTATGGCATTGCGTTTTGGTATCGCACCTAAAGAAATTCGCCAATCGGTTGCTGATGCATTAAATAAAGATGTATTAGAGAAATGGAAAGGTCATGGCTCTATTGGTGCTTTAGGCCAAACTTATGTTTACCGAGCATTAAGCGATTATGGTTATGCAGATACTGCATATGGTATTTTTACGGCTGAAGGTTACCCAGGTTACCAATGGCAGTTTGATAAATTACAAGCCACAACCCTTTGGGAACGTAAAGGGGTTTGGGATCCAGCAAAAGACCCTGAAGGACGTAACCCTCCTGGTCGTTCTTTAAATCACCCATTTCATAGTGGTTATGATGGTTGGTTTTATGAAGGCCTAGGCGGTATTCGTCCATTAGGCGATAACCCTGGCTACCAACACTTTGCATTAAGTCCGGTATTCCCGAAAGATTTAGATTGGGTTGAGACCAGTTATAAAACGGGTTATGGTAAAATCGTCAGCAACTGGAAGCGTCAAGGTGACTCGGTTGTTTGGCATTTTGAAGTACCAAATAATACCAGTGCTAACGTGACACTTCCGGGACAAAGCTCAAAAGTCTACGAGGCCGGTGTTTATCAGTTACAAGTCAAACCTTAAAATTAAATTAGGTCACTCATAAATGTAATGGTCTAATACAACTGTAGAGATTTATAGCTTACAATTAGCAAAATCTTAAAGGTATAAAAATGACCAGAAAAACAAAAGTTACAGTTAGCGCAAAGCAAAAATTAGAATACGCCAAGCTTATAGTTGACGACGAATACAAGCTGAGTTACGCGGTATTGGGTGTCATGTTGGCTTATACAAAATATCTAAAGTCATGAGAAATCAAAGATTAAAGGCAATAAGACCCAAAACACGACACCATTATCCAACCTCAGGCACAGAGCATAAATATGCACCAAATTTAATTAAGCGTAAATTTGTGCCTGAAACTTATAACACGCATTATGTCGGTGATATAACGTATATAAGGCATCATAGAGGTTGGAGTTACTTGGCTTGTGTGCTTGATTTAGCCACTAAGGAAATTGTTGGTTATGCATTATCGACTAGCCCTGATGCCCAGTTAACAAAAGCTGCATTAAATGATGCAGTTCAACGCCAACAACCCGATACATCTAAATTGATATTTCACTCGGATCAAGGGGTGCAATATTCTGCTGGCGCGTTCAGAAAAAGGCTCAAAACGTTAAAGATAACCCAAAGTATGAGCAGACGCGGAAATTGTTTGGACAATGCTGTAATGGAAAGGTTTTTTAGAAGTTTAAAAACTGAACGATTAAATAATATTAGTTTTATTAACCATGAATCTGTTGTGTGTGAAGTTGAAAAATACATTGCGTTTTATAATTACAAAAGAAGGCATTCAGCCCTTGGTTATATGACGCCACACCAAAAGTATATTGAAATGAAAAATGCCGCTTAGAATTTCTACAGGAAAAGTTGACCATTACAACGTCAGGAATAGCGTAATCCTGCAGCTCGCAGGATGTGCTGAACGCTAAAATTAATAATTTATAGCTTGGAGTCTGATCAATTTCGGGTAGACAAGATCTCGAGCCTATACAAGATCTTATGTGTGTAGTGGTAAAGCGTGGAGCCATTTTTGACTCCATATTATTGAAACAAGCGACTCATAGAGCCTAGCGAGTCGCATTATTTAGGATACGGTTTGATTCAGTGTCTACCAGTTCCAAAGTGTGCCGTCTTCAAGGCGGTTAACTGGCAAACAAGCGCGTTTATATGGATGCTTTTTAGCTTCGGCTTCATCTATATCGACACCATGACCTATGGTTTCACCAGGTGTAAAAAAGCCATCTTTAAATTCATATGAACGCGTAAAGACTGATTCCATTAACTCTGAATGTGGCATATGCTCTTGAATACCAAAATTCGGAACCCAGTAATCAAAATGTAAAGCTGTCCCCATGGTGATCGGTGATAAATCAGTCGCACCATGGAAACCGGTTCTAACATGATACAGGCTGGCTAAGTCTGCTATCCTGCGAACTTGAGTAATACCGCCAGCATGGACTAATGTGGCGCGAATATAGTCAATTAATTGATTTTGAATGAGTTCTCGGCAATCGTGAATTGAGTTGAATACTTCACCCACCGCAATTGGGGTCGTTGTATGTTGGCGAACCAGTTTAAAGCCTTCTTGGTTTTCAGCTGCTACTGCATCTTCCATCCAGAAAAGGTTATAAGGTTCTAACGATTTGCCTAATCGAGCTGCTTCAATTGGGGTTAACCTATGATGGACATCATGTAATAAATGAACGTCATCACCATATTGGTTTCGAATTGCTTCAAATAACTTTGGTACAAAATTTAAATACTTTTCAGTCGACCAAACGGTTTCTTTGGGTAAATCTGAATCCGCTGGTTCATATTTTTCGCCTTTTTTTGCTACCCCATAAGTGCTGGCAACACCCGGAATGCCCGATTGAACTCGTACCGCTTTATAACCTTGCTCAATCGCTTTACCAACAGCTTCTACCGTGTCCGATATCTCTAAACCATTTGCATGCGTATAAACCATTATTTTATCTCGGCTACGCCCACCCAACAGTTGATATAATGGCATATTAGCCATTTTGGCTTTAATGTCCCACAAGGCCATGTCAACGGCTGCGATTGCGGTCATACCAATCGGACCTCTACGCCAATAAACACCTCGGTATAAATACTGCCATATATCTTCTATGCGTCGCGGATCTTTTCCAATTAATGCTGGAATAACATAGTCTTCTAAAAAGCTAACAACTGACTTTTCACGCCCATTAAGCGTTGCATCGCCAATTCCGTATACGCCTTGATCGGTGACAATTTTTAGTGTGACAAAGTTGCGTCCAGGTGAACAAACAATCACGCGTGCTTCGGTGATTTTCATAATAATCTCTCCAAACTACTAAAATAAGTTATCAGGTAAAAACATAACCAGCGATGGGAACATTGCTAGTAAGACAACTAAAACAATGACAGCCAAATAAAACGGTGCTGCATCTTTTAAGAAGGTTTCAAGCGGGCATTTCATGATGTTGCACACAGTATACATAGCTACTCCAACAGGAGGTGTGGTACCGCCAAACGTGACAACTATCATCATCAATACGCCAAAATGAACCGGATCAATTCCAACCGACTGAATAACGGGAACTAAAATGGGCGTCAGCAATAACACTGTCACTGTACCTTCCATCAACATGCCGACAAAAAGTAAAAAGACCAAGCATATTAATAAAACAATTGCTGGGTTTTGGCTGATATCCTGAATACCTTGCGCCATACTGACCGGCAATTGCTCATAGGCGATTAGATAGCCAATAACACCTGAAGATAGAATGATCAGCATTACCATGCCAATATCATCAACACTCTCATAAACTGAAGTCATTAAAGATTTAAAGCTTAATTCTTTGTAAACAAAACGACCAATAACACAGGCATATACCACAGCAAATGCGCCGGCCTCCGAAGGGGTAAAAATACCAAAGCGTATTGTGACTATTAAAATAACCGGAAAAAGCAATGCCCAAATACAGTCTTTAGCAGAGCTTAATACTTCTGCCAATTTTGGTAATTTAGCGAGGCTTTGTTGACTTTGTTTAAATTTAAATTTGGCGGTTAGGTATACCACCAACATCAAAGTAAACATTAGTAATACACCCGGTACAATACCGGCTAAAAACAACTTTCCGATTGAAACATTGCCAACGTAGCCATACAAAATCAAACCGATACTCGGCGGTATACATGCGGTAATTAATGCACTTACGCAGATTGCGGCCGCGCTGAAGCCTTTAGGGAGACCCGATTCTTCCATCGGTTTGCCTAAAATACGTGCCTGCATTGCGGCATCAGCGATTGCAGAACCCGATACGCCGCCCATCAGTGCGCTTAATACGATAGTTACATGTGCTAAGCCGCCGGCTATCCATGCAACGAGCAAATTTGCAAATTGAATCAGTCTATGTGTGATGCCTGAAATATTCATGATGTGCCCAGCTAATATAAAGAAAGGCACGGCTAATAATGGAAAGCTTTGACTTGACGCCACCATACGCTGCACGGCCACTACAACAGGAATATGTTCGGCCAGCGCAAAATAAGATAAACCCACGGCTAACAAACTAAAAGCTAGCGGCATACCAATCAGTAACAGGGCTAAAAAAAGAATTAAATACAACACTATAAATCTCCACTACCTTGCTTAACTAACTGACAACTTTGCCTAACGATCGTAATCATCATTAGCAGGGCGCCAACTGGAATTGCTGCTGTTACCCATGCGTAAGGAATCTCCGTACTGCCCAAGGTTCTATCCGGATTTAGCAGAGACAGCTCAATACCAAAAATAAACAAGGTGATTAATATCACTAATGCAATAACGTTAAATACGAGTCGAAGGACGTGTTGCAAACTGGGCGAAAACCGCTTGAAAACAATATCGACCGTTGCATGATTTGAATGTCTAAGTGCTAAGTTGGCACCAATCATACTTAACCAAGCAAATAGCAGTTGCGCCACATCAACCGACCAAATAATCGGTAAAGAAAAAGAGCGCATTAACGCCGCAAGAAACACCAATAAAACAATCGCGACTAAAAATAAGCCACAAATAATTTTTTCCACGTTGTCTATTCGATTAAAAAGTTTATTCATCTCTTAACACCTCATAAACTTGCTCGCGCAATTCTGAATAACCCAAAGTCTCATATACTGATGTTGTTGCTTCGACAAAAGGTGCAAGATCAATTTTATTGATGGTTAAACCTTGCTGCCGTAATTCTTGCTCTATCTGACTTTCATTTGACTGCACAATATGGGTCGCAAATCGCCCTGCTATAGCAGCGCTTTCTGTTATGATTGACTGTTGTTGAGGGGTGAGTGAGTCGAACCAACCAGCACTGGTGACTAAACCAGAAATAAGCTGAATATGACTTGTTTTGGTTATATGGCTGGTCACTTCATATAAGCGAGCACCATAAATGGCATCGTACTGAGCCTCTGCTGCATCTAACACTTTTTGCTGCAAACCACTATAAACCTCGGTAAAACTAAGTGGTGTGGGTGTAGCCCCCATTGCTTTGATAGACTCAATCCAAATGGGGGCGCCCACCGTGCGCATTCGCACGCCAGCTAAATCTTCAGGCTGGTCAATTGCTTTGTTTGTCAACAGGTGTCTACTGCCCTGCCACCAGTTAAAAGCCAGCACTTTTAGGTGATTTTTGTTCTGTAATTTCTCCGCCCATGATTGAAATAATTTAGATTCAACCAATTTGTCTAACTGCGACATATTTTGCAATAAATAAGGTGCCCCCAAGATACCTATTTCTCGTTGATAAGTAGATAGACGACCGCCATCAACCAAAACAGCCACATTAGTTCCAGCCATTGCTTGCTCTAAAATGTCTTCATCGTTACCAAGCTGTGAACCAACAAATAGCCGTATTTCTACTTGCTGGTCAGTTTTAGATTCAACTAAAAGCTTAAAACGTTCTAACCCTTTATACATAGGGTCATGACTGCTTAATGAAGTAATAACATTAAGTTGACTTTTAGCCCATGCTAAGTTCGCGTTAATCACGCACAAAATAAATATTAAAATTAGTTTAACCACTATAAAAACTCACTTATTCTATTCGGCTATGTAACCCGATCATTGCACCCACAAATCCGCCAGCTTTCTCCGTGCTCAAAACAGTGGCATCGACATTTTTTAGAAATGTGACTTGACGCCCTGAAACTTCAAAATACAAATCCAGCGTATTTATTTTGCCATCAATAAAGAAAGTGATTGGATCACCGTCAGTCAATGATAATACTTCAGAGACGGCCAATGTCGAAAGTACACCATTTACAGACTGTTCTACAAATACCTGATAGCCGTTATGTGCTTTTTTAACAGCAAAGTAATAATTAAATTTTTCGTTTTGAAAAGCGACCATGCCCGCCGAAATACCAACCTGAGAGGGTAGCTTTAACTTAGTACTCGCGGTGAAAGTCTGATGTTGTTGGCGCTTGCCGATAAAACTTGCAATGCCATGTGTTAAATGCTCTTTATTTGAACTTAACTCTAGGGACCCGTGGTTAATTTTTGCCCTTGCAGGGAGGTAATCTCTCAACCACGTCCAACCTGGTTTAAGTTCGTTGTTGTTAAAGTCGTCTCGCCAAATAAAGTTGCCTGAAACCGGCTGTCTAGTTTCAAATCTTGGCATCCCAAGTGGGCTGTCCGCAATGTAGGGGATTTGTTGACCTGCAGGTAATATTATCGGCCAATCATCCTGCCAGGTTACTGGCAATAAAAAAGTTTCACGGCCAGTATTAAATAGATATTGTTCATATGCCCGCGTTGCTAAAAATACAGCCCACCATTGACCATTATCAAGCTGAACCAGATCTGCATGACCGGCTGTTGTAATAGGATTTTCACGGTTTGGGTTTAAATCGCGTTGGGTGAGAATAGGATTTTTTTTGTAAGGAACAAACGGTTCTGATAAATTTTTAGTTCTAAATACGACTTCCGAATGATCTTTTGCAGTGCCGCCTTCTGCACACAATAAATAATACCAATCATTTATTTTGTATATATGAGGTCCCTCGATCCAAATCGGCTTTTTACGGATATCCACGCCACCATCAACCAACAACCGTTTAGAATCGGCAATTACTTTTTGCTCGGAAAGGTCGTATTCCCAAATCCAAATTGCTCGATGTCCATCATATAAAGGTTCACTCGGCGGCGCATCATTATGAGTGATATAAACTCTGCCGTCGTCATCAAAAAATATATCTGGGTCTATGCCACCCACTTCAGGTAACCAGTTTGGTTTTGACCAAGGACCAGCTGGATCTTTTGCTGTAATAATAAAATTACCACCTGCATGTACCGCAGTTGAAATAATGTAAAACAAACCGTTATGATATCTGATCGTCGGCGCGTAAATACCGTCAGAAACTTGAATGTTAGAAAAGTCTATTGCGTTTTGGCTGGTTAACCCGTGTCCGATTAATTGCCAATTGATCAAGTCTTGACTATGGAAAATGGGTAGTCCCGGTAAATAGGCAAAAGACGAGGTAACGATATAAAAGTCGTTGCCTCGTCTTGTAATGCTTGGGTCAGGGTAAAAACCTGAAATAATAGGGTTAAAATATTGCGATGGCGACAATGGTTGCTTATATACCGGATCTTTACCCTGATATTCGAAATATTCAAATTGAATCAAACCTTGTGGTTGTTCAGTTATTTTTTCTTTTGACACGCTTGAACCTTGTGATGGATTTTCTACCTTGGCGTTATAACAGCTCGATATAATGAGTGCGGCAGCTGTAATGGACGCGACAGTTACAATTTGTTTAATATTTAATTTTAACTGCATACTAATGCCCTTGCCCCGGTGCATACGGAAACGTAAGAGATTGATAATATTTAAGATCATGCTGTGGTTTCGCTAAGTCGTCAGGAATAGGTTTGCCTGATAAAGACTGGAAATAAAGCATACATGCATCGCGCCACCATTTGGCCTCTTGCAAGTGAATTAGATTAGACATCTGAACTTGACGGAACTGGGATTCAGCTATCAGCCCTTCAAGTGCGTTCCACTGTTCACCAATATTCGCAACTTGCTCAACACCGAGATAATATCTGTGGGCTAACTCATCCCAAAGTGAGCGGCCGCTCGATTTGATTTTGTAATCCCAAGGTAAGTGATGGAACCACAATAAAAACTTTTCAGGTGTCGTGTCTGGATTTGACAATAACTCTCTATACGGAGAGAGGTATTGCGCCACAGAATTAACGCCAGATGGAGATCGGTTAAAACCAATACCATCTTTGGTTGCGCGGTGGTAATAAACAGGTGTCCAGTCTGCTCGACCAAGATTATCTACCCAAGGAGCAGGCCCATAGTGATGACCTGTACCCATGATGTGATGTAAACCCAGCGGCGTCATATAATTAACCGTTGTTTCATGTGAAGACATCATCAGCTTTGTAACAGAATCAACAACTTTTTGATTGTTGCTCAGCGTCATCTTAACCCAATCCTGAGCCACTTCTTCTGCTGAAACATCAGGTTGCCAAGCCATACGGCCAAATACAAACCAGTTAGATTGTAAAATAATGTGGCCCGTCCAGTTTCTATCCATGCCTATGTTTGAAACGCCAGCCATACCCGTGTACTTGTATGGAAAAACACCCCCACTGACAACTTTACCAACGGTTGACCCCTGACCTTTAGCATAAGTGTCGGTTTTTAAAACTTCTTCGTACATAGGCCCCAGATAAACAAAGTGTGTACTAAAACCTAGGTACTCCATAGTGATTTGAAATTCCATCATCATCGGTGTGTTAGGGGTGGCACCGAATAGCGGGCTGTATGGCTCTCTAGGTTGAAAGTCGATAGGGCCATTTTTAACTTGAACTAACACATTGTCACGAAATTGACCGTCTAGCGGTTTAAACTCAGAATAAGCCTGCTTGGAACGCTCTTCGTTTTTCTCATTTGCATAAACAAAAGCACGCCACATAACGATACCACCATAAGGTTTAAGCGCGTCTGCAAGCATATTTGCACCTTCAGCATGTGTACGGCCATAGTCGCCAGGTCCAGGTTGACCTTCTGAATTAGCTTTAACTAAAAAACCACCAAAATCAGGAATTTCTTGGTAAATCTCCGCAACTTTGTCTTTCCACCACTGTTGAACTTTTGTTTTAACGGGATCGGATGTATCTAAACCACCCAGCAGCTGTGGTGAGCTAAATTTTACTGATAAATAGACCTTTACGCCGTACGGTCGAAATGTATCTGCCAGAGCCTTAACTTTTTTTAAGTAATCTGGACGCAGCATAATCGCATTGGCATTTACGTTGTTTAACACAGTGCCATTGATACCGATTGACGCATTCGCACGTGCGTAGTCGATATAACGTTGATCAATGTATGTAGGGAGCTTGTGCCAATTCCAAATGGATTGACCAGAATAACCACGCTCTACGTGTCGGTTGGGGTTGTCCCAGTGATTTAAAACTCGAATATCTGTTTGTGGTTGCGATTCTAGATTTAAAGCTGCTTTATTTGTACCCGTTTGAATTTTACGAAGTAAAGCATAACTACCATACAAAGCTCCAATATCTGTATTAGCTAACACTAATACTTTTTGTTTTTGACCCTGGCCAACAATTTTAATTAAATAACCTTCATCATTTAAACGCGAAAGCTGTCGAGCATGTTGTGGATACAATGTCGTGGCATCTGCACCGTACACAATAACTAGCTTAGCGTTTTGCTGCACTACACGGTGTGATTTTCCAAACAACCCATTAAACGCATATTCCAATTCATCTGAAATCGCTTTTGAGGTTGCAGAATGACCACCAACATACCAAGACTGCGCGAATGGCACGTAGTTGGTAAAAGTGATTGATTGTTGATTTAATCGATCATATTTCAACCACAACCGATAACCATCTTCGCCACTGATTATGCTGGCGAGACTAGACGGAAAGAAAAAAAATATATATATCAATAATAATTGTTTAATTGTCGTCATGAAAAAGTTCCAAAAACACATACAAATATAATGGTCACATTAACTATATCAAACAAAAGTAAATAGATCACTATATTTTAACTATCTTCTAACAGAATATTTTTGGCGTTATGATGTAACTTTATAAGTTTATATACAGTGAGTCGACTAACTTTCACATTAGCTGCAGTACAGGTAGATCTGAATAGTGAATTAGAATAGATAATCACTTGGGCTGACTTTATCCCTTGAGTCGTCACACGTATTTCAATTAGCCAAGTGGAATTTTTTTGGATTTAACGATCTTTAGGACGAACCCTTCGGGCAGCGTTTGTACGGCATTTCTGCTGCTTCAGCATTCATTTACGTAAAATAACTACACCACAATAGTGCTTTACTGTATCAATACCGTACAACTCGCTGCAAAATCATACAGCAAAGTTCAACACGCCCTTAGAGATTTGTTCAAATATTTTTTAGTTTCCTGGGTACGACAATTAAAAATGCGTTTCGCTAAGCTGAATTAATTTTTTAACAAAAGGCTTAGGGCTGTAGTCACGGTTAAATGGCAAAGGATAGTCAGAACGACCTTTTATCGGCCAGTAATTTCTCCAAGATTGCGCATCGTTGACCCCCCAAAAGCTAATGCGAGTGAAAGACTCTTTGTGTTTTGCGACTATTTTAAAAATATCCACATACATTTGATTAAGTTCGTCACTGACGTTTTGAGGCAAACCGTTTGGATACGGGTTGTATTTTTCCTGCAATTCATAACTAATAGAAATATCAGCACCTTGATTTTCAGAACCGGGGAATCTCAATGTGGTAATATCTAGCTCGGTTAGCATAACTTTGATACCTAAGTTCTTATAAGCAACTATAGATGCTTCAAACTCAGTCATATCAGGGTTTTTTACTAACGAGGGAATGCTATAGTGCGCCTGCATTCCAATTGCGGTTATCGGAATATTTCGATCCAACAGTGATTTAACTATCCTTATCGCGCCCTGACGCTTTTTAGGCATCCATAAATTATAATCATTGTAATAAAGTTCTGCACCTGGATCTGCAGCATGGGCAAATTCAAATGCTTTAGCTATGTAATCTTCACCCAATATTTGGTACCACTTAGAATTTCGCATGCTACCATCTTCATTGAGTGCTTCATTAACTACATCCCAGCCTTGTATTCTACCTTTGTAGCGCCCAACGATCGTATCAATGTGATTCTTCAAGCGTTTCAATAATACTTGTCGACTAGCAGGTTGGCCATTTTCGCCTTCAAAAACCCAATTTGGTGTTTGTTGGTGCCACAATAAAGTATGTCCAATTACAAATTGATTATTATCTTCTGCTAATTTTACTAACTTGTCAGAAACGGAAAAATCATATTTGCCAGGTTTAGGGTGAATCTCTTCCCACTTCATACTATTTTCAGCGGTAATCGCAGAAAAATGTTTGTTGGATAAAAGCTGGCCTTGTTTATCTACTCCAAGAATTTGTTGCTCACTTAAAGCATTACCAATTAATAGCTTGCCTTGATATGCATCACGCATAGTTGTTTCGTCTGAAGAGTCACTTGGAGTCTGAACGCATCCCATCAACGAAAAACTCGCACCTATCAACCAACAAAAGGATTTAATATTCATAGTCATTACTCGATATACATTAAATGGTCATTTATACCATTATAAAAAGATAAAGCAAATATGTTAACAAATAAAAAATATATACACACTCTAAACAATTAAAATATATATTCGAAGGCAAAAATAATAAAAATCACAAAAATAAAATTGCATGTTAAAGTAAATGCATCTAGAACCAAGAGAAATAGGGGCGTAGCTTAATTTTTGACACTATAATCACCCTAGGTAAATGTTAAAATTTACAGGTTATAATTAAATTTTAGTAACATTTTTTATATAGTCTAATTGACTACAGATATATAGTCGAATAAACTGTTTGTTAGATTGGTCATGCACGTCACTGTGACAATCATCAATAATTTGTAACAAACAAACGGGTGTAACATGGCACATAAAAGAAATGAACAGCCTAAATTTAGAAAAACGCTACTGACTCTTGCTGTTATAGGGTTGGTATCACCAGTATACGCAGCAGAAGAATCTTCGACTCAAGCTGAAGACGAAGATTTAGAGACAATTGAAGTAACAGGTATCAGGCAAAGCTTTCAAACTGCGTTGTCAATAAAAAGAAACGCTGATACTGTCGTTGACTCTATCAGTGCTACAGATATTGGTTCTCTACCTGATGCTAGTGTATTGGAGTCTTTGGCTCGAGTTCCTGGTGTTTCAATAGACCAATTTGCGTCACCAAATGATGCCGATAACTTCTCAGCTCAAGGTTCGAATGCGGTTGTACGCGGCATGACGCAAACACGTAGTGAGTTTAATGGTCGTGATACCTTTTCAGCAACGAGCGGCCGTGGCTTGAGTTATTCTGATGTACCAGCAACATTGATGGCTGGGATTGACGTTTATAAAAACCAAACGGCAGACATGATGGAGGGTGGTATAGCAGGCACAATTAGTTTGCGTACTCGTAAACCTTTTGATTCTAGAGGAGAAAGAATATCTGTTGCTGCGGAAGCAGTCTGGGGTGATCTTGCTCGCGATATTGGTCCTTCATATTCCGGTTTATATAGCAATAGATGGGAAACCGATTCAGGTCACTGGGGCTTTTTGATCAACGCGTCAAGCTCTGAAATCACGACTGAAGCCCATGGTATGCAAACACGTAGTTATGATTTTTACTCAGTAGATGATTACGCTGACTATTTAGGTGATTACGATGGTTTGTATCACTATACAGGTACACTTGCAGATATTGCTCGTCGTGGCGAATCTCATGAGCACTACGTTGAACCAGATACATACGGCGCTCTGGTTCCTCTAGGTGGTAGCGCTTCAATGAGAACGAACACGCGAAAACGTATCGGTATGAGTAGCGCTTTACAATGGAAAACTCTAGATGAAAGTGTAAAAGCAACACTTGAATACATTCGCTCAGACAGTGACTCCACAAGTCGAAGTCATGTTGCTCAATTTGGTGCAGGTATGGGGACATACTTTATGGCACCGCAGGGCGACGATGCTTGGAATATCAACGAGCAAGGGTTGTTCGAATCTGGTACTTTCACATATATTGAACAGCAATATGCTATGGGCGGTCGAATCCCAACTTGGAGTCAAGCTTTAACCGACAGCATTCCAGGTTATGAAAACGCGGATAATACGATTGATTATGGCCCTAGGACTTCGGCGACTTCAGGTTATGGAGACAGTGATAGTTTAGTTGAAGATTTATCTTTAAATGTTAAATGGTTAGCAACTGACGCTTTGGAGCTTGAATTCGATGTGCAGCATGTTAAAGCTTCGAGTGATTCAATTAGTGTCGGTCTCGAGTATCAACTATTCGCTAATCAAACTTACGACATTATCGGTAATGGTGACACGCCAACACTGAAAATGGAAAGTCCCTGGAGTTCGACAGATCCAGAGCAGCTTGCTTATTATCAACAGCAAGGGCTATTTGAAGGCCACGACAATTATTTCACTAAGAAAAGCTCGTACTATTGGCGTTCGGCTTCAGATAACTTCCAAGACAATGACGGCACCTCTGATGCAATCAAATTAGATGCCAAGTATTATTTAGACACTAACTTCTTCTCAACAGTCAAAGTTGGGGTAAGGTGGCGTGAGCGTGAACAGATCAACCGAAAAGCGGCATATAACTGGGGCTCTTTGAAAGCTGAATGGTCATCATTGCAATCTGGTACCTTATATGAAGAATTAAAAGATAAAGATAATTTTTATGGTGGTACTGGTTGGTTAGATGGCGCGATATCAGAAGCTGCTGGCATGGATAGTGAATACGATGTATTAGATTGGAGTAACTTCCACCGTGGTGGTGTCTTACAAATTGGTGAAAACAATGTCATGTTGCACCCATCGTATGATTTACTCACTAATTATACTGAGTTTTCACAAAAAGTTAGAACCTTAGCTGAATCGTGCGGACAATTTAAACCAACGCCTTATCGAACCGACCCTACGATTGAAGGTGTTGATTATTGCGAGCCATACTCAGATTTAGATGGTTATTTCCGTGATAACGAGATTAGTACAACCATTGAAACGAATAAATCTGCTTATGTACGCTTAGACTTTGACTCAGATATTGGTGATCACAGGTTTACCGGTAACATAGGTTTAAGATATGTTGAAGTAGAAAATAAATCTCAAGGCTTTATTACCTTCCCTCGTTTACCTGTAGAAGCGCAAGCTCCTGAAGGTTGGGAGCCTGGGTCTGATCTTTCAGATATGGGTTTAGATTTAGTGTATGACGACGTCGCATTTTTAGATGACCCATACAACTTCCTACCGAATGAAGTAAAAGAATTTGCTGACGGCAGCTATTCACAAAGTATCGCAACCAAAGTGACTAAACGTTTACTGCCTTCATTTAACATTAAGGCTGAAATCACCAATGATCTTATTGCTCGTTTAGCAATATCAAAAGCGATTGCATTACCAGATATAGGTGATTTACGTAACACAGTTAATATTGGACGGCTACAATATAGCTATAATTTTGAAAGAATGGATCCTGTCTATTCAGTTGACAATCCACATCCGGATGCGCCTGCTGATTCAACAACCGGTTTGCCTCAGGATCCTGACACCGGCGTCGATTTAACTGAAAAACCTCAAATACGTCCTGGTTCAGTTGACTTTGGCGGTTGGACGGGCTCAGCTGGTAATCCTTACCTATTACCGATGGAATCTAATCAACTCGATTTAACATTGGAATGGTATTATGATAAAGATGGCGCATTAACATCCACCTTCTTCTATAAAGACTTGAGTAATTTCTTTATAAAAGGTGCTTACAATGCAGAGTTTACCAATCCAACAACGGGTGTAAAACAATCTGTAATTGTTGAAGGTCCAACCAATGGTGGCGACGGCACAATGAAAGGCTTAGAACTAAGTTATAAGCAGTTTTTCAAGTCTTTGCCTGCACCGTTTGATGGATTTGGTGTACACGCTAATTACTCGTTTATCAAAGCTGAGGGTGTGCCAAACTCAAACTTAGATAGTGGCGCTATTGGTGCTGCTGATGGTAATGGTGAGGCGCTAGATCAGTTTAAAGGTACCTTACCGCTACGAGGTCAATCAGACCATACATACAATTTAATTGGTATCTATGAGAAAAATGGTTGGTCAGCTCGTTTAGCTTACAAGTGGCGCTCTGAGTTTTTGTTAAGCTCAAAAGATAACAAAACTGAATTGCCAATTTATAATGGTGATGATGCTCAGCTAGATGCGTCAGTCACGTATAAATTTAAAAACGGCATCAAAATCGGTTTACAAGCAGTAAACGTAACTGCTGAGCCCACGAAAACTAATATGCAAGTAGACGAAAACTTAAAACTAGGTCGCTCTTGGTTTACTAAAGATCGTCGAATTAAGCTACTCATGCGTGCAACGTTCTAATCTTTGACACTAAAGAAAGGCGCTCAAGCAGATTAAACTTTGTTTAATCTGCTTTTTTATTTTATGTTAAGGTTATTTTTTGGCCATAAAAAGTAAAACCGTTATGCAAAATCAACAACCTCTTAAACTACTAAAAAAAATTGTCATTTTAGGTGGTGGTACGGCTGGTTGGATGACTGCCGCGGCCCTCTCCCGAACATTAAAATCTGACTTTTACCAAGTCGTTCTCGTTGAATCGGCACAAATTGGTACAGTTGGAGTTGGTGAAGCAACCATACCGCATATTCGAGAATTTAACACAATGTTAGGTATTAACGAAGTCGAGTTTATGCGTGCTACAGATGCAACCTTCAAGCTAGCCATCCGATTTAAAGGATGGGGCGCTGATAACGCTGATTATTTTCATCCGTTTTCAGACTACGCAACTGAACTACAAAATATACAAGTACAACATTTGTTATTGGCTACACAAAAACAACAAAAAATTGAATTAGATAAGTATTCAATTGCCTCGATGGCGGCAAAAAGTTTTAGGTTTTGTTTACCTGAACAACAGCCACCAGGATTACTTAATAACTACTCGTATGCATATCACCTTAACGCAACCAAGTATGCAACTTTTTTGCGTTCATATAGCGAAAAAAATGGTGTAAAACACATTGAAGGTAACCTTAAATCTGTCGAACTAGCGATTGACTCAAGCATTAAAGCTCTGCAATTAGAAGATGGTCGGCAAGTAACTGGGGATTTTTTTATCGATTGCTCTGGATTTAATGCTCTATTATTAGGCAAGACATTGCAAGTTGAATACAAGGATTGGTCTGAATGGCTAAAGTGCGATCGCGCTATTGCGATGCCAAGTAAAATAACTGAAAATATGCCGCCTTATACTCAATCCACAGCACATTCGTGTGGTTGGATGTGGAGTATTCCGCTACAAAACCGCACGGGCAATGGCATTGTTTATAGCAGTAAACATTTAACTGATAATAAAGCTGCGGACTTGCTCTGTCAGCATTTACAAATTCCCAAAGTTTCTGAATTTAAGACTATAAAATTTAAAGCTGGAATGCGTAAGCAATGCTGGCAAAAAAACTGCGTAGCAATTGGTCTATCGAGTGGATTTTTAGAACCACTCGAATCCACGAGCATTTATTTGATTCAGGTTGCTATCATGCGCTTACTCGAGCTACTACCCAGTAAAAATGATTTTATGTACGCCCAACAAGAATTTAATCGATTGCTTAAGCGCGAATATATCAGAGTGAGAGATTTTATTATATTGCATTACTGGTTGAATGAACGTAACGAACCGTTTTGGCAATCGTGTAGAAAAATGCAGCTTCCAACATCGCTGGAAGAAATAATACAAACTTATCAGCAAACGGGAGAGATATTCGAAACAGATTACGGCTTGTTTCAACGCCCTAGTTGGCTAGCAGTTACCTTTGGTCAGGGGCTTGTACCCCAACAATATGATGCAAGAGCTAGGCATATACCATTAGAAGAGATAGAAACGTTTTTGAACCGCTATACTAAAGCTCAAGATAGGTCTATTGCTAGTATGTCCAGCCACTCAGATTATTTAGCTAAAATACTAGGTAAACATTAAGATGAAAATATTACTCAAGGGGAATAATTTAGCATCTTGGATGATAGCGTTAGCATTGCAGCAATATAAGCAACTAAAAGTTACTGTAACTGGTAAACCGGAACAACCATGCTACCCCGCAGTCGTTTCAGCTTTACCATTGTTTAAAACCGTAATTGCTCAGTGCAGTATCGATCAAAATGTATTTTTTAATTTTATGCAACCTCGCCCTTTGCTCGCATTGCAGCTTGCTTCGATTGAGGAGCATTTCCCAAAGTGGTGTGCTTTTTCTAACTATGGGGCACCGCTAGGGCCGGTCAAATTCCATGAAATTTTTTCTAAGCTACACTTAAATAATAATAATATTGGTAGTTACAGTGACTTTTCACTGGCCATTCAGTTGGCGAAACAAGGTAAGTTTTCTCCGCCGGTCGACGATATAAATTCGCCTTTTTCAACTTTTGATGTTGGTTATATCTTCGACACAGCTCAGCTCCTGTTATTTTGTCAAAAGCAATGTCGCCAAGTTGCTTGTAGTCCTTCTGTGCAATACGAAAATGATTTCGACTTAATTATTGATTCTGCGGCTATAAATAATAACAACGAAAAAGTTCAAGGCCTGACGTGGCAAGAACTAACCAAACCGAATAACTCAGACAAATTTTCCAAACAGATAAAACAGGTTGAAGACGGAATTTATACGAGCATTTTCAGCAATAATGGGGTTAAAAACTGCCAACTCATCTATCACTCGGTTGAAGCAAACAGTACGAGTTCGATGTTGATTAAATACGCAAAGAATGCAATTAAAACTAGCGTAATTGAGCTACAAAAATTACAATCTGAAACGCAAAAATCCGGGGCACAAACTAAAGTTGTAGAGGTACCTCAGGATTGGAGGCATCCTTGTAGCATTCTTTCTCCACTGGACTTTATTTGTGCTTTTATTTCAGGTTTGCTCAAATATTTTCCGAGTGACAATAAGCATTCTTCTTTATTGTACCGTCACTATTCCCAAATATCAGACTCATTATTAGACTTCGAGTCTTTGGTAAAAGATTTATTGCTTAACAATGATGATAACCCTTTACTCAAACACTATTTGGCAACCTCAAGCATCCCCGAGCGTGAGCTTAGTTGGATACACCCTGACTGGTACATAGGTGCGTTATTGGAGTTTAACAAAACCCCTAAGATGGAAACGCCATTGGCTCGGCAAGCGCCAATGGCGAGATGTATCACTTTACACCAACAGGTTAAAATGGTTTTTCAACGCATTTTAACCAATTTAAGCTTATAACTTTACGCTTTGTGGTGGGCCCAGATAACTGGGTTTTAACCCGCCAGTATCAATTTGAATTTTTTCAATGCCTAAACCTGGGTCAAACATATGCAATTTTAGTTTGTAGTTACCCGGCGTTTTAACTTTCAATTGACTAATGGCCTTATTCACTGAATTACGTACGGCATCTGCCCACACATTACCTTTAGCTTTTAGCGATAGGTCTATCACTTGAATTGGTTGGTCATTAAGAGAAATACCTAAACGCATCTTTTTGTTCGGAAACATCTTTAACGTTGGCAAAGTATATACTTCAATTGGGAAAGTGCCGCTAGAAGTAAAGCTGACATTATATTCTACAACAGGGTGAGGTTCGTCTACCTCAAAGCTAACATAGGTTTTAGGAAAAACTGCTATTGTACTGCTATCTCTCGTTCTGCCTAAACCTTCAATTACCTGCCATCGATGTCCCCTCGCGCCCTGATTATGACTAAAATTGGCCGCATTAATTGAAATGTAGCCATCACTTTCAACAAAGCCTTTTGCGGTGTTTTTAATATGCTCTTCGATTTTAGTGACTTCAACACTGATGTTTGCTCTTTGATAGCTTGTTCCACGAATTTGCACATTCCCCTTGTGGTTACCCGCTTTAAGTTTCGACCAATCGATTGCAATTTTTAGCTCTTTAAGATTTAGAACTTTGCCGCTCATTTCAGATATTTTCAACCAATCATCTGAGGTGTTCACCTTGAAACTGAACGCTTTAGAGCCTCTGTTGAATATTTCTATCGTGCGCTCTTGTTGGCCGAGAGAGTCAAATTTAAGTGAAAACCAACTTTTTGCCGGAAACGCTGTCGGTTCACCCTCTACTTGCAGACCCATTTCTGCGCCTTCATGAGGTTGGTATTCATGTAACACCGGCATCGTATTTACTGGGGGCGCATTCCAACTCTCGTAACCAATATAAGCCTGGTCCATAAAGTGTTGCCACTTGCCACCGTTTAATTGGTCGTATTGCTGTTTCAAGTCAGCATCAAGCTTGAACAATTTTTTAGCCAACAACCGATACTCATCCGTATATGAACGACCTTGAGCTGCATATAAGCGATTTTTGGCAGTGGCAATATAAAGTTTGGTTAAATTTGCACTGGCTTTAACGGGATGAAGGACAAGTTGAAAAAACGCATCTTTTTTAGATTGTTCAATTTCTTGATAGATACGCTCTGCCATCGTAACCATTTCAGTTAATTCTTGTTCAACTCTATTCGCTTCGTTGTAATGCATTAAATTATAGGTGTCGGGCGACATAAGCTCCGGTTTGCGACGACCATTATGGCGCGTATAACCTTCGATTAAGCTATTAATCTGTGATGCATATTTAGCACCAAATTCTCGCTCAGCCCATGCAATACCATATTCGGATAGATTGCTGCGATTAAAATCTTCCGGATCCCAAGCCATCGATAAGAAAAACTCGATTGGAAATTCCATTGGCTTTAAGTCACCAACATTCGTAATCCAAATTTTATTGGCATTGTACGCATAAGCCTGATGCATTTGTTCCCAAATTTTCGTAATAGGTACTGTGTTAATCCATCGGTATGAACGAGGCCCCCCAACATAATCGAAATGATAATATACTCCTGCGCCTCCAGCACGGCTCTGCTCGTCTTGGGTTGGTAATCGGCGGATATTGCCCCAATTATCATCAGCCCATAATAGCGTGATGTCATCAGGTACGCGCATGCCTTTTTCGTAATAAGCCTGAACTTCTTTATATAAACACCATACTTGTGGTATTTCATCCAGCTCGCGGTCGGTAATATGGTTTTGTAAAATCTTACGTTGGTCGGCAACAATACGTTCTAGCAATGCAATGTTTTCACCTTCTTCCATTGCCTTATCTTCGCGCCCGCGCATACCCATAGTATACAAACTTTCGTATGGCGCGTTACGTTTTACTCCCCTCACCCAAAAGTCTTTTAAATTTTCAGCATTTGTAGAGTAACGCCATTCGCCTTCGCCATCTCTATCCCATTCTTTGTCCGCTCTCATCATGGGTTCATGATGCGACGTCCCCATTACAATGCCGTATTCATCTGCTAGGATCATATTTTGTGCATCGTCATCGGCAAACGCATTGTTCCACATGGCGGGCCATAAATAATTACCTTTCAGTCGCAACAAAAGTTCAAAAACTTTTACATAAAATTTGTGATTATAACCCCCGTGATTTTTCTGCGTCCAATTAGACAAAGCTGGCGCTTCATCATTTAAGAAAATACCCCGATATTTAACTTTAGGAATTTCTACAATCGGTTTATCAATTTTACTATACAAGGTTTTTGACTGTTTTATCGGAACATCTGCCCAGTAATACCAAGGCGAAACGCCCGCTTGTAGACTCACATCATAAATGCCGTAGATGACGCCTCGTTTATTAGAGCCAGCAATAACCAAAGCCTTCGATATGTCGGCTTGAGGGATATTTACCGTTTGTAACGTAAAGCTGTCCCATTGTCCTTTAATAGCAGAAAAGTCAGCTTTATTTCCTGTTTGAAGCTCTGATAGGACGGGATCAGTTGCAATATTTCCGATAATAATTGCTTGACCTGAAATATCCGTGATCTCGTGCACAATTTCCAGGCGTTTGCCTGTCACGGCTTTAATGTCCCTTCGCAAGTCTTGCACAGCACGAAGTACGCCTTTTTCGGCATTTTTATCTACATAAATGGTTGCCGTCTCTTTTCCTACAATTTCAACTGCCGATGGAACATAATAATTGTAAGTATGTTTTGGCGTGCCTATGCTTGCTATCGCATTATTTAGCAAAAGCATAGTAAATGCTGTAAAAAACAGTTTTAATTTAAGTAATTTCATCTCTACCCTAATAGTCATAATAACAATTTAATTGAATATATAGAATATGTCCTACATTTTCAATTATTGTTAGGTGTTTTTAAAATTAATATTAACAATACCACATGCCTTTTCACTCGAAAGTATATTTAAACTTGGAAAATTTTTAAATAAAGCTACTAAATAGATAATCTTTCCCCATAAAAAGAACAAGTTTATTTACAAGGCTTATTAGTATGTGTTTAAGAATCGCTAGGATTTTTTAAATTTAATATAACAATATCTTGACATTAAGTATTTAAACGACCAGAATGAACGATGTGGTAACAATGACTACAATAAGTATTATTGATGTACGGTTGTTAAAACCTAAAAATTTATCGGGATAAGCAAATGCAAAAGCTAAACAAAATACTCTTAATAATGGTTACGTCAGGCGCTTTAAGTGCTTGTTCAGACGAAGATTCATCTAGCACCACCGTTTTACCCATTGAGGAAGTTGATCAAGAAGAAACTGGATTTGTTTTAGATAGAGATCTATCAAATAACATTTATGGACGTTCAACCTTTGAAGATGGCACTACTGGTGGGTGGGAAGCAAACAGCGACAGTGTAAATGTAACGACATCTCAAGATGCCCAAGATGGCGTATATTCATTAGCCGTTTCCGGTCGTAGTAACATCAACGACGCTGCTGGGGTAGAGCTTCTAAATAATACGTTCCAGCAAGATAAATACAAATTTTCAGCCCATGTTAAACTTACTCAACCGACTAACGATGTAAATGCTAAACTGGTTGCCAAATATACATTTCCGCGGACGCCTACAGCGGCAGATCCAAAAGATTTTTATGAGCAAATAGTTACATTGACTGATAGTGAGGTTGTAACGAGTGAAGATTGGACCGAACTTGCTGGCGAACACACTATAGCATTAGCAAGTACTTTTGCAGAGCAAGGTTTAACCGAACCTTTATCAGGACCTCTGAGCGTTGTGATCTATCCACAAATCGACAGCCAGAATGCCGATTATTTGATGGACTCTTTTTTGATTTCCGAGCCAAGCTGGCCGCAAAACGGAGCAATTTCACTTGAGGCAGAGTGCGCAATAGTAGGCTCAACATGGAGTAAACTTGAAGATAATAGTGCAAGTGGTCAACAATATGTCGTTGTTGATAGCACAGGTTTAGCTGACACATCACCCTCATGGTTAGATAAAGCCGCTTATGTTCAGTTTGATTTTAATGTGACACAAGAACAGTTGGATGCAACTCAAGGTCAAGATTACAAACTATATTATCGTTACATTGCAGGAGCAAGCGGAACGAATGATTCGATATTTGCGGCATACTCTGACGGTACAACACAAACTGGCTTTACAAAACTGGAGCCTAACCGCAATTTGGCTTGGGAATGGTCTGAATATTCAATTCCAAATCTGACACCGGGTGATCACACTGTCATATTCCATTGGCGTGAAGACGGCTTCAAACTTGATAAAGTTATTATTTCGCCTGACGTACCAGAAGGTAAGGAGCGTCGAGGAATAAACTGCGGCGAATAATGTAAAATGTTTTAATAGCAGCCCAAGTGGCTGCTTGCGCCCTCTTAAATTAACTTTTGGTAGGTAACAGAATGAAAAAATGGTCGCTGTTTTGTTTTCTCCTCCTTATGACACTATCAATAAAATTTCACGCTCAAGAAATTGTGGTTAATCGCTCCGATGATTTAAATAACCAATACCAATTTAAACTGTTATCAACAGTGCTCTCTAGAGCTCAAGACAAAAAATACCAAATCAAACAATATGATCATGTTTTGAACCAAACTCAAATGGTCCAAAAACTTAAGAGCCAAGAACTAGATGTTATGTGGGCTGGCACTAAAAAACTTTATGAACAGGAACTCAGAGCAATATATATTCCTTTATTTAAAGGGCTTTTGGGTTACAGGTTAATGATAGTCAGAGAAGAAGATAAAGATCGATACCGAGATATTAACAACATAGAAGACTTACGATCTATTAACATGGGACAAGGCCGCTTGTGGGCTGATGCTAAAATATTGCAAAGTGCTGGCATGAACTTAGTGACAACTTTAAAGTACGAAAACTTATTTTATATGCTGGAAGGTGGCCGCTTTGACGCTTTTCCCCGGGGTGTTTTTGAACCATTTAGTGAAATAAAAAAGTATAAGCATTTACCGCTTACGGTAGAACCCCACCTCGTCATCGCTTATCCACTTGCGGCTTACTACTTTGTTAGAAAAGACAATAATGAGCTTGCACGTGTAATTGAAGATGGCTTGCTTAAATTAATAGAGTCTGGTGAATTTGATCAAATATTAGAAAATGATGAAATGGTCGGAACAGCATTATCCAAAGCCAACTTGGCAGATCGTACCATCATACGCATAGATAACCCCTACCTTTCAGATAAAACTCCCTTTAATGATGAACGACTGTGGTATAAATTTTAACGACATATACTACTTAGCTTAGGTTTTGACTTAATCAGTGGTGTTTTGTAAAACAGGTGCGGTTCAAAGCCGAACAGCTTTTAACTGCACTTCGGTTCAGAGCTAAGCCACCTAATTGAATTATTTAACCTTATAGCTCTTCATGGTTTCGAAAGAGCACTTTTATGCGTGGACAAGGCAAATTCAAGCGTCAATAGCCAGCCTATTGCAAGGGTATTTAACACAGTCCCTGTAAAAAAGGCTGCTCAAAACATCTTCATTGAAGTTAAGTATGCCTAATATTTTGCTTAAAGGTAAAGTCCTTCTATTGTGCGAACAAACTTAAATCAATTGCTTCAGCCAACGCTTTATAGCCTGAAATGTTTAAATGAAGGTCGTCTACTGCATATGCAGGCAATAAATATGTTGGCTTATTTGGATTTCGTACAATGGCGTCAAAATCAAATACCCCATCGTATATACCTTGCTCAACTGAGGTAGTTCTAATCCAATTATTCACTTGCTGCCTAACGGCTTCTTTTTCACCTTTTGTCACATTGCTGCCCATTGGCGTAATGGTTGCACCATATACTTTTAGACCTTGCTCCCGTGCATTTTTTGCCATTTTCTTGTAATTATCAATTACAAAAGGCGCCGATCGGTTGTTTCCATAAACAATGTCATTGATACCAACAAATATAATTAAATACCCAGCGCCTTGAATATTTTCAACATCCCATTTATAGCGCTCCACACCCATTTTAGAACTAGAACCACCGATTCCCACGTTGGCAATACCTATATGTTTGGTTTTTGGGTTATGTGCTAAACGAGTTGCTAAATAGTCAGTCCATCTGGTGTGATGGTTATATTTTGTGCCGTAACCATCTGTGATTGAATCACCTAATGCCACAATTGTTTTACTGGAAGGGGCTATTACTTCAATTGCTGTTGCGGTATACCAAATATCTTTTCTAATTGCGCCTTGCATGTTTTTGTTGGATACCGCGTCCCCTTTAGCAAAAAAAGATGTAGTCCGGGCACCACGATGCCCTGTTATTGGTTTTTCCGCGATTTGGCCGTATTGAAGACTCAAAGCAACAACCGACAAAGCTGGTAGGTTAAAGTGAACTGGGTCAGAATAAATTGTGCCGCCAGCAGGAATTGTCACACTGAAACTATCTGCAAACTTTAATGGTGTGTCAGTGGATAAATCTATTTCACCATCTGCTGCACTGGCGTCCGGTGTGACAGCTTTGGAAATGTGTGCTTTTTTAATAGTTACGGGTTGCTTGCCAAAACGATTGGAAAGTTTTATCCGCACTGTTTCCCCCGCTAAAGAGGTACGCATAAACATACGCAGCGTATCATTCGCTAGAGGCTTGGGGGGGAAATGCCCTTTAGACATCCAAAAACCTTCTCTAATGTTTTCGGTAGCAGTTGCCCAAGTTGTCACCCATGCTGTTGATTGATCATTATCAGGAGAAGTGGAGGCACACCCAGAAATCAGCCCAATGAATAGTCCTAATAACGGGGCGATTAAAATTTTAATTCTTTTATCCATTATAAATATAAACCTATGATTTATTTTAAAGTTTCGACTATTGAACGTTCACGACTAAACGTCTAAAAGCATACAGATTTGGTTGACCTGAGTCGTGAATCGTTAAAATGACATGGATACTTTTCCCTTGTGCGTCTTGCGGTATTGCCAGTTGCGTTTGTTCGGTATTAGCGGCTTCAATGTTTACTTTGCCTTTGTAACTACTCGCTTCAGAGTAAACTGCCCACAAATAATTTAAATCGTTACCGTCTGGATCGCTCGAACCTTTCGCTGACAAGTCAATTGAGCTACCTGCCCTTGCCATCGTATAAAGTACTTTTTGCTGATGTCTATTATTTAAAACGGCTATGGGGTGGTGATTTGCTTGAGTGTATTCGCTGGTTATGCTCCAGTCCATCCGCGCCTGAAAATCGTTATTGTAGGCGGTTTTCCAGCGACTAATTGCAGCCCCCCCTTCTGCTGAATCACCATACATAAAATAAGGGTCGTACAATGAATCTTCACCTTGCATGCATTCCATCCCGCGGATCCCAGCCTGTTTTTCTGTTGCAAAACGTCCGCCCCAACCACCTTGTGCAATTTGTGTTGGATCGTTTAACGCTGGGTTTACCAAATGCATAAAAGCAGGCGTATCACCTTCTGTTGCCCATTTTCTGTCTGGGTAAGCGGCTCCCAATGTGCCGTGGTTTTGTATATTTTCAGCTAGATACTCATCCGATGGCTGCCAACTGTATACTGCTTTACTACGTATATATAAAAGTTCAGGAAAGTTTTTTGCAATCCAAGTTCCGGCATCGTCTTGGCCTAAAATATCATAAACCCGAATACGTTTGATAATATTGGATAATTCAGCAGCTGTTCGGTTGTGCTTCAAATCCCAAAGTGCTTGAGCTATTGTATTACACCCACCCCAACAGGTTAACCAGAGTGGTCTGGGGTCGTCTTTATCAATTGAGGTAATTATAAGATCAGAACCGGGAGAACTTTTACCCATACCCACATCACTCATCCCATAACCCGTTTGCCCTATTACAGAAACGGACTGTAAAAAGCCGGGTGTTGGGAAGTCCGGTGCATGTTTTATTAAGTTAGGGTAAACTTGTTGATATGCCTGCAAAATATTATCGACATACTGGGTGTCTTGCTGTGATTTTTTCCAGCAACCAGTCGAGGTGATAATACCTTCGATATCTATCTGGTTAGCCATTACCAATTGTCGGATAAGAGATTGCTGGTCGTCTGGATCTGCCCCCATATCCGTCGTGTGAATGACGCGCGCTTTATGACTCGTTGCGTTAACTTCGCTGTCATTTTTAGCCGATCCGCATCCGGAAAATAGCATGACAGCGAAAGATAAGGCTAAAATATTAATTAATTTATTTCGATTTATCATATTTAAGACCTGACTAAGTTAACGGCCAATAACACCCGTTATTTTCTTCTAATTTGGTTTTACTCATCTTCTATTTCAACCGTAAATTTATCTAATACCACACCTGCATCTACCATCCAAATTTTGATTTCTTGTACGCCTGGTTGGTCAATTTTGTGGTTGGAGATACCGAAGGCAGCAGCGCGCAAGGTATTTACATTCCATTTTTTTGAATATTCTTTGGCATATAAATCAATGATTTGTGGGGCTTCACCATTAAGTGAAATGGCATATCTAACCCCTGGATGTTGTGAAGTGATTTTATGAGTGGGTAAAGCTTGCGTCTGTATTTTTACGCGTCCGGTGCTTGCGGCATAGAATTGATAGCTTAAAGACGGGCTTTGTGCTTGCAATCTGGATACATTAACGCTTTTGGTTGTAATGGGGTGCACTGTCATTGCATGTTGAGATGCTGCTGCATTGTCGAGTTGTTGCCAATGACTACCATTTTTACCATTAGCTTTGGCAAAATAATGTTCCGCTTCAATTTCAACCACCCCTTTATTTTCAACCGCTTTGGGCAATTTACCTAGTGGCAAGTCAGCCGGATTAAAAATAGCCAGTTCAATTGCATATGTGCTTTTTCCGTCTGATATTCTTAATGATGCTGGCACGTTTGTGCCGATTGGTGCTGATTGCCAATCTATTCCCACTGTAATTCTGGCATCTTGGTTCCCTCTCGTTTGACTGACGTCGACCCAAGGATGGCTGGCTTTTACGAACCAGCGGCTAGATTGCTTGCCTTGATTAAACACATCAATAAAATATTGCGTATTTGCGGCGCGATTGAATAAAGGAAGTTTGCCTTTTTCATTTATACCTATTGGCTCTGCCTGACCTTCAAGTGCCACGGCGAGTTGCATTTTATCCGGTGCTTGGTAATTACCTAATTTAGGCATACGCCACGGATTTTGCGTTTCGTAACCCCATGTTGGCAAATCAGTTAGCGGCATTGGGCTGAGCATGTTCTGCCACTTACCTTGCGCATTAACCTTATTGTAAAATTGGGTTTCTGCCATTAGGGCTTGATGCGCTTGGGTAGATTTGGCCGCCAGCTCATCTGTCGCTGCTCGCTGTTGTTTTGCCCATAATCGACTACGTTCTGCATATAACTCTTTTTGGTTAATTAAATGCGAAGCGCGTAATGGATATAAGACCATTTGATAAAATGCACTTTGCAGGTTTTTATCTAAATTCTGATATACCATATTGGCAATTTTGGCTGTCTGAGCAAATTTGTTTAATCTTTGTGCTGCTTCGTCGCCTTTGGCGATCATACTAAAGGTATTGTCACCACTGGTATGCATATGTTCTGGACGTTTAACAATGTTCAAGCTGAAATAATTGTGCATCACATTGGCAATGTCTTGCGCGTATTGTTGACCAAATGTGCGCTGTGCCCATTGAGTAAAATACTTATGCTGATCAAAATTTCTAAAGGCTTCAGGATTTCTTGCCATACGTAAGAAAAACTCTGTACCAAATTCGTGTGGTTTTATATCACCAACGTTAACGATCCAAATTTTATTCGCATTAAAATCCCAAGCTTTAATCATTTCAGCATATGTCATGCCTGGCGGTGTACTGTTTAACCATAAATAGCTGGCAGGTACACCCCAATATGACAAGTGATAATAAACCCCTGAACCGCCTGTGCGCTTTTGTTCTTCGGGCGTCGACAGTTGACGAATATACCCATGGTTATCATCAGGCCATACCATAATTACATCGTCTGGGAGCTCTAGTCCCGATTGATACTGAACTAAGGTTTCTTTATAAGGAATAAAGATTTGTGGAATTTCAGTTGGGTTGTGATGAACATGCTCAGCAATCATTTTGCGCTGATCTGGAATGATATCGTTTTGAATTTTTTTAGCTTTGCCTTCGTCTGTTGTACCTTCTGGTGCGAGCATTCCAACGTCGGTTCGCCCGCGCATACCTATAGTATAAATATTTTCATATTCTGCAGTTTCCTTAACTCGTTCTTCCCAAAAATTAAATATAGTGTCTCGATTGGTCCAATAGTTATATTCACCATGTACTTCATCTTTAAATTCATGGCTATTAGTTAACATGGGTTCATGATGCGAAGTGCTAATTACAATAGCATATTTGTCCGCCATTTCTTTGTTACCTGGCATCAGGTAAAACGGTGTAGTTTCACGCGGGAACTCGTGCATGCCGGGCCAAATCATATTCGCATGTAACCGCAATAATAATTCATATACGGTTGCGTAAGTTTTTGGTCCAATGTTGCCCGTTTCAGGTTCAAAGGTTTTACTTGCCCAAGGTAATAATCCCCAATCTTCGTCGTTTATAAAAATACCGCGATATTTGACAGCCGGAGATGGCTGAATATGTTGACCTGATACATACAATGCTTGTTTATTTGGTGCGGGTACATCTCCCCAAAAATGCCAAGGAGAAATCCCAATTGCTTCAGATAATGCAAAAACACCATAGGCCGTACCCCGTCTGTCACTGCCCGCAATAACTAAAGCTTGCGCGACGCCTTCTAGTGGTTTTTTGACTACTTGTGCGGTATAAGCTTCCCACTTGCCGTTAATTTCAGAAACATCTATCTTTCTATTTTTAATTAATTTATCAATTAGTGGGCTGTCACCGACTGTACCTACTATGACAATAGTGTCACCACTTGGTTTTTGCGTTGAGGTTGAAACTTTAGCGCCTGTGACCATTTTAATATCTTGTGCCAGCGCTTGTGCAGCGACTTCAACTACTTTTGCGTCTAGCTCACTGTAATAAATTGTTACTGCGCTCGATTTGTCAGCAATTTTTATTGAGTCTGCTGTTGCATACTCCGTTACCGGCATAAAAGGGATTGCTAAATAGTTGTCAAGCGAAGCGTTAACTTGCATACCATCGTAAGGTTGCCATTTGCTGCTAGACGCGTGTTCGGAAGTGACTTGTTCTGGCTGTTGATTGCCAGTACCTCCACAACTGCTTAAGAAACTAATAAATAAACAGAACGCCATCATGTTTTTGCGGCGTAAACCGCTATTCTGGTGTGTATTTTTAGCAGCTAAATTAGCTAAATTCGTCAAGATAAACATGCAAATAGAACCTTAGTCACGGTATTATTTTTAAATATAGAATTTTGAATAATGTTTAATTATTTACAGCGATGTTTATTTGTCATCGCTGTCAAATAACGAATTGAAAAACTCAGAAAGAGAAAACGACTCTTTTGGCTTTTCAGTTTGGATCGTTTCAATAATAAGTTTTTCCAATACAATATTATCGTCAATTCGATAAAGTTTAATTTCGTGTTGCCCTTGCGGTAAATCTGTAAATTGAGCTTCTAAAGTTTGTTTGTTGTTTATAACCGCTTTAGCCCACGCTTTTTCTTCAGGAGTATGTTGACCACCGCCTGTTGCATGCAGATCATAACTTAGTATCGTCGCGGGTCTGTCACCAACAGCAATCGCTAGCCTGACGCCTCCACGGCCAATAGTGTCGAGTGTTGGGCTCAACTCAATTGTAATGTTGGCTTTGCCGTAAGCGGGTTGCTCAAACGAATAAGATAAATAAACTTTGTCTGCTACATCTGTTGCAGCTTGACCTTGTGGTAAGGCCAGTACACCCGCTTTGCTTTGACCCAAATGTTCAATATTCGTCCAAGTTAAGCCTTTATTATTTGAAGCTTTTACGTAGTCGCTTGCTGCAATAACCTGAACGTTATCGGCTTGAGATAAAGGCTCGAATTGAACTTGGATGTTATTTTTACCGCCATAAATTTTCGATACCGTAGGCATGGTCTGCTGTTTAGGATCATTCCAGCTTACATAGTTCATATGTACTTGGTTGATCATGCCATCCCATTTACCATTATTAATTTGATGATATTGACTGGTAAGCTCAGCATCTCTAGCAAAGTTACGTTCTACTATGTCCATAAAATAGTTGGCACGTACATCAATTGCATCAACCAGTTTTTTGTTCCACGCAGCAGCAAAGTACATTTCATACAAGTTGCTCATAGATGCAATTGGCCATTCAACTAGTTGGAAAAACGCAGAATATTGTTCTTCAGTCACTTTCTCTTTAACAGCTTCCATATCTGCTTCTAAAGCTTGCCACTTGTTATAGTGCTGATAAAACTCTCCACCTTTTAACTTGGGCGTTGCCACTTCACCGGTTTCGAAGGTATCTTGATTGATAAGCTCTGGTTTGCGCATGGCTGAATATGTACCGTAACGCTCAATTAAATCGGCAATATCACTTGCGAGTTCTGCGCCAAAAGATTGTTTCGCAAAATCTTGTGCATATTTAGCAAGTGCTGCTTTGTCTATAGCTTCAGGATCCCAAGCCATCGTTAAGAAGAAATCGATAGGGAATTCTATTGGTTTTAAATCACCCACATTAACAACCCATAAATCTTTAGCGCCACGTTGATACGACAAGTCCATTTGTTGCCAAACTTTGCCGATTTGAATTGTATTTGTCCACTTATAGTTGCGTGGTACACCTACATAGTCAAAGTGATAATAAACACCAAAACCCCCTTCACGGTCGATATCTTTGGTTGGTAAACGACGTACTTGGCCCCAGTTGTCATCTGCAAATAGTAAAGTTATGTCATCCGGAACACTCATACCCTGGTCGTAATAATCTTGGACTTCTTTATACAAAGCCCAAACTTGTGGTGTTTCGCTTGCTGGCTTTTGCGTTGCGTCTGCAATAATTTTTCTCTGATCTTCAACTACTTTTTCAAGTAATTCAATGGCAGTTCCTTCCGACATAGGTTCATCCCCGTCGCCACGCATACCAACAGTTACTAATGACTCATATGGTGTGCCATCCCCTTTTGACATCATGCGCTCAATACCACCGCGCCAAAAGTTATTGATGTTTTCACGGTTAGTCTCGTAGTTCCATGCACCACCGCCTGCTGGATTTTCCGATTTTTTGTGCCACTCAGCGTGCGCACGTGTCATGGGCTCATGGTGTGATGTCCCCATCACTATGCCCATATTGTCTGCAAGTGCGGTATTTTTCGGATCGTCTACATGAAATGCTTTGCCCCACATTGCTGGCCAAATGTAGTTACCTTTTAAACGTAAGAGCAGGTCGAACACGCGTTCATACATACCTGAATTAACACCACCAAATTTCTTTTGTGCCCAACCTTTTAAAGCAGGATCTTCATCGTTAATAAAAATACCGCGATAACGCACTTTAGGTTGGTCTGACTTAGCGCCAGCTGTGATGTAAACATTATTTTGTGTTTGGGTTGGTACATCAGCAAACCAATACCAAGGTGAAACGCCCATTTGCTCAGAAATATCTAAAGTACCAAAAATTGCTCCGCGACGATCTGAGCCAACAACAACCAATGCTTGTTCAACGTTTGGCCAAGGTTTTTTTACAACGACAACTTTGTAACCTTCCCACTGCCCAGCAATATCGTCTACCGACAATTTATTGTCTGCGATCAAGCCATCAACTAGTGGATTTTTGCCGAGTACACCAATCAACACAACAGGTTGTTTGACGTTTTTTACGTTGTGTAACAACTGTGAACTTTTACCACTAACACGTTGTAAATCTTCTGCAAAAACTTTTGCAACTCTTTGAATAGCGGGGTCTGCTGCGTTGCTCACTAAAACTGGTAATGGTTGACCATTTTCAATTAATGGCAAACCACCATTGTTTTGAAAACACACAGAAGCAGGTTTTTCGCAAGCCATAGCCCCGGCGGATAGGAAAGCGCACATGAGTGCAACCGAAGTAAATATTTTTTTCATAATCGGATCTTTTAATTACTCATTTAATTATGTTATTGTCAAATGTACCATTAAAGTTATCATGGCAACAGTTATCATGGCAACTAAATTTTTACAAAGAAAATAAATATAAATATACAATTTTGGCGTTTATTAACCTCGTTAAAATTTTTTAATCATGTATGAGTTAAACCAATTTTAGCAATTTTAATGAAAGTTAAGTTGTAATGATTAGCAAAAACTAATTCTAATTTTATCTAGAAAAACACGAATAATAAATTTTTCTCGAAACTATAATTAACAAAATATTGACATCTTTTTTTAAAAATGACTATAATCAATTAGTCTTGATGACCATATTAACAACTTAAAGGTGGGCACGTGAATAGATTCAATTTAAATAAAGTACTCCTTGTCATCTTAGCTTCTGGTGCGCTAGGTGCATGTGGTATCGAAAAAAACAATGATACATCTGCGATTAAACAAGGGATTGAGGATGGTACGCAAAATATCCCAAACACAGCATATTCCAATGATTTTGAAGACGGAATTTCTTACCCTTGGGAAACAAGAGGCTCTGCTATTGTAGTGAATACCACAGGAGGGAAAGACAGTGAACGTGCGCTGATGGTAACCTCTTCTGACGGAAATAACCAAGGTGCGGGTATTGAGTTAGTCAACCAATTAAGTATGAATACTCAGTATGGTTTTAGCACTTGGGTTAAATTAAGTAATATCGTAGATCTTGCAGAGAATGGTGTCGTAACCGTTAATGCTAAGGTCGTTGCTCGATATGAATTCCCATCAGCTCAAGAGCAATATGTCGAGGTGGTAGAGCCAACTAAGGTAGCCGATAGTTGGACACAGCTTGCGGCTGATTTCACAACAGGTGTGAATGGGATTGACGAAGCTCCAACGTCAGTGACGGTTTATGTCGAAACAGATCAGACTTCAGCGAAATTCTTAATCGATAACTTTACTTTCACTAAACCTCAAGGCGCACAAACGTCTGGTGGGGTGACTACAGCACCTCCAGGCAGCGTTTTCTTTGATAACTTTGAAGACAACGATACGAGTAATTGGGTTAGTAATTCAGATTCTGCTGTTGTTACTGCTGTAGATGATGCAAGAGTCGGTGATCTGGCTTTATCGATAAGCGGACGCTCCTCGGCTGATGATTCACTCAGTATTCAATTAAAAAACCAGCTTTATAGCATGGTAGATAGTACAAACACAGAAAATGACGAATCAATGCCGCTTGAATATGGCTTTAATACCTGGTTGAAATTGGGTGCACCTGTTTCAGTAGGCGAAGGTGACGAGCCAGTAACCGCAACAGTTTTAGCTAAATATACTTGGATGGATGGTGATGACGTAGTTTCAACTGCGACAACAGTCGTCGCGCCTGAACAAGAAATTACTGAAGAGTGGATGCGTGTTAAAACCAACTATACAGTTGGGGTGAGTGGTTTTGAGGATGAACCTTCTAGCATTGAGTTTATGATTAAGAGTAATTATGCTGAATCTCAATTGGTAATTGATGAGTTTTACCTTGCAGATAAATTCTCATCTGCCAGACCAACTGGTTATGCACCTTATATTTCAGAAAATGTCTATCAAGAAGATTTTTCTGATGGTGATGCGAGTGATTGGCAAACTACGGGGACAGCTTCGGTCTCTGTCGTGGATGAACCAGGTACGTCGAACAAAGTATTATCAATTACAGACCGAACTCACTTTAGAGATAGAGCCGGTGTAGAAGTTGGCGGTGCGTTAACTCAAATGGGATCGGTTTACGGTTTCAATGCTTCAATTAAATTGGCAAATATGCCTGCCGATACAGCTTCTGCACGATTATTGGCAAAATACACTTACCCAGACCCGAACGACGCGAATGCTACTGTTGAGGAGTTTGTCGTTATTTCTGATTTCAAAGAGTTATCATCGGACTGGTTGACTTTCTCTACTAATTACAAAGCGGGTATTGATAGCTATGATAGCAGTCCAAGCTCTATCGTACTGTATGTTGAAAGTGATAACACTGAGGCAGATCTGTTAGTTGATGACCTTATGTTTGGCGAGCCAATATACGGTGCCGCAACAACGGGTGGCACACCAATTTCGACAGTTGCAAGTATATGGGTAGATGCCGAATGTGCCGCTCATGTTGGGGACTATTGGCTCACAGAAAGTGATGAATTAGCAAGTGGCGGTAATTATGTTGTTATACCAAATAACTCCGCAACAGCAGATTATCCAGAAGACTATACTAATCCAGGTTTGTATCCTACTTTCACCGATAAAAAAGTACACGTTGATTTTAAAGTTAATTTAACGTCAGATAATGCGGGTGATTATGAAGTATATGTCCGTCGTCAAACTGCAGGGGGCGGTGATGATTCGATATTTGTTGCGGTAAATGACGATTTCAACTCCGGCCGTCACTTCTTTAATCACAATGCATCTCCAACTTGGGGTTGGGCTTCAATAGGTACTTATACATTTGCAAGAGGTGAAAACACAATCAGTTTTGCACCACGTGAAAAAGGCTTTAAGTTGGATAGCATTTATGTAGGGACCAGTATGCCAGAAGGAAAAGGCGAAACCGGATGTAATTTCTAGGTCTATTTTATTCTTCATGAATGTCAAATCCAGTGATCGAAGTTGGTCACTGGATTTTTTGTTTAAGTTAACCGATTATTTAAGGGGTATATGTCTTTTTTTACCGCATCAGCTATGTTGTCAGGTGTTAAAGACCGGAAGACATTAAGCAATTTGAGACCCCAATACACTGTTTGAAAAACTCACCAACGCGATTGATAATTCGTCTCATTGAGTGGCGGATGTCATATTCGAAGTGGATGATTCATGTATTAGACTTGGTGACGCACCAGAAAACATGGCGACATTTATATTTTTTGCGAGGAATTGCGCTCAATAAAAAATAGTATTAAAGGAAAGCTTAAGCAGAGCCGCATGGTCTGCTAATGCTTGGGGAAAACTATTGTTTGTTTGAAAATCACTCAAGTTTGAGTTTGCCCTGCAATACATAGTACAACAACCAATGTGTGTTATTGACATAGAGTAATTATGCAATAATTGCCTGGAAGCCATTATAAAACTAACAGACAATTTGCAAAATTAATTTAGATATATCACTGTGGTTAGCCTGTCAACTGCAAAATCAGAGCAGCAATAGCTTCACTTATGAAATCGGGAGCTTATTTTCCCGAGTTAGGCGCCTTAAAAAGCTATACGTTGTAGGTAGTTGAAGCAGTATCACCACCTCGGCCCGTCCAATTTGTATGGAAGAACTTACCTCTAGCTATATCCGATATTGATCAGACGATCATTCAATAATTTTATTTTTAGGGATCGTCAGATCCTCTTAAAAAACATAAAATAGCACTTCAATTTATTGAGGTGAATATGAAATTAAAAATCAAACGGTTAGATCATCATGGAATTGTAGCAGGCGTAATTGACGACTTGAAACTAGTTGAATTAATAGACCAATATTTACCTCAAGATGAAAAGCAAGAGATAACACCAGGTGAAGCGGTTAAAGGCATGATTATGAACGGGTTGGGCTTTTCTAACCGACCTTTGAGCCTCACACCACAATTTTTTGAAAATTTGCCAATGGAGCATCTTTTTAGACAAGGAGTCGAGGCAAGTCACTTTAACCGTCACAAATTAGGACGCACACTCGACCAATGCAGCGACTTTGGTTGTGACAATCTTTTTGCTCGTATTGCCTATCAAGCTTGCCAAATAGAGCAAGTCGACACCCAATTTCAATCTTTAGATACAACAAGTTATTCACTTACAGGCCAATACAATATAGATGATGAACAAGAAGATGAAATTCCAATTCAAATCAAACATGGATACAGCAAAGACCATAGACCTGATTTAAAACAAATCGTGCAAGAGATGATTGTTACGCAAGACGGCGGCGTCCCTATGCTCAGTAAAAATTGGGATGGCAATGCATCTGACAGCACTATATTTAGAGAGCGTGCCAGCGCATTGGTAGATACATTCAAAGCAAGCGATGCCCCCAAATTTTGTATAGCAGACAGCAAATTTTACCACAAAGAAAATGCCGAATTTCTCCAACAAATTCGATTTATCACTCTCATTCCATCCACGATAAAATTAGAAAATCAGTCCATTTCAGAAGCGTTAACGGCCAATGATTGGACACGTATCAACGACAACTATCAATACAGACCGCTTAGAGTTGAGCATATGGATATTGAGCAGCGTTGGCTGGTTGTTTACTCTAACGCAGCAAAAGCACGTGCACAGAAAAGCATCGAAGGTTTAGTGGCTAAAGAGCGCAAAGCATTGGATAAAGCCCTATTTCATTTGCAAGCGCAAAGATTTGCTTGTGAAACGGATGCACAAAGCGCCTTAGCAGTATTAGATAAAAAGCAAAAATACCATAGTTTAAGCATTGCTGAGTGCAACGCACATAATCAATATGAAGGAAAAGGCCGACCCAAAAAAGATGCGGTGGTTCAATCAGTGCAATGGCAACTTATCGGCCAAGTGACCGAAGATAAAGCCGCGCAACAGAATTACGTCGAACAAAAATCTTGTTTTGTATTGGCAACAAATGCCTGTGAAACTGAGTTAAGCGATGAATGCGTTTTTGAGCGCTACAAAGCGCAATCTCATGTTGAGCGAGGGTTTAGATTTTTAAAAGACCCACTATTTTTTGTCTCGTCACTTTTTATAAAAAAGCCAAGCAGAATCGATGCCTTGTTGATGATTATGACGCTGTCGTTATTGGTTTATAGCATAGGTCAAAGACGGTTACGTGCGAATATGGCTAAAGCGCAAATAACCATTCCAAATCAGATAAATAAACCAATTAGCAATCCAACTTTACGTTGGGTATTCCAGTGTTTTGAAGGTGTAAACCTAGTGCAGCTTGATACCCACTATGACTATGAGTTGGTGCATGTGGATGGGATAAATGACGTGAGGAATAGTGTAATCCAGCAGCTCGCAGGATGTGCTGAACGCTACTATAAAATTAATAATTTTGAGCTTGGGGTCTGATCAATGTCGGCTATATCTTTGCGTTCGTAGGTATGTGCTCCAAAATAATCTCGTTGAGCTTGCAACAAGTTAGCGGGTAAGTTTTCGCTGCGATAGCCGTCAAAATAGCTTAACGCTGAGGATAAACAAGGGACGGATATGCCTTGTAGCGTTGCGAGCCGCTACTACTTGGCGCCAGACATCTTGTGTTGAGTGCATGACATTTGAGAAATATTCATCCAATAATAAGTTGCTTAATTCACTGTCTTTGTCATAAGCTGCTTTAATATTTTCTAAGAATAGAGAACGAATAATACAGCCGCCGCGCCACATAAGTGCAATTGCACCATAGTCAAGCTCCCAATTATATTCTTTGGCCGCTTCACGCATTAGAGCAAAACCTTGTGCGTAAGAGACAATTTTGGATGCCAATAAAGCTTGTTTTAAACCTTCAATAAATTCGGTTCTGTCACCGTCAAAAGAGACTTTCGCCCCTTGTAATCTTTTAGATGCTTCAGTGCGCTCAGTCTTAATGGCCGATAAACAGCGCGCGAATACCGCTTCTCCGATAAGTGTTAATGGTACACCTAAATGTAGCGCCGTAACACCTGTCCACTTGCCAGTGCCTTTTTGCCCAGCAGTATCTCAGATGTTATCAACTAGAGGCTCGCCATTTTCTTTGTAACCGAGAATATCAGCAGTGATTTCAATTAAATAGCTGCTTAATTCAGTTTTGTTCCAGTCAGAAAATACCGCTTGCATTTCATCAACTGACATCCCTAATAAATCACGCATTAATGTGTAAGCTTCGCATATCAACTGCATGTCACCGTATTCAATACCATTGTGAACCATTTTCACAAAATGGCCAGAACCGTCACTCCCGACCCAGTCGCAGCATGGTACGCTTAATTCACCATTTGAATGAGTAACTTTAGCTGCAATTGCTTGAAATATAGGTTTTACGTGTGGCCACGCTTCTTTAGCACCACCTGGCATAATCGACGGACCTAATAATGCGCCTTCTTCTCCGCCAGAAACACCAGAACCGATATACAGTAAACCTTTTTAGGCTAAAGCTTTGGTACGACGATTTGAATCTTCAAATTGACTATTACCACCATCAATAATGATGTCACCTTCATCTAAATGAGGAATAAGTTGTTCTATAAAATCATCAACAGGCTGGCCTGATTTAACCATCAACATTATTTTGCGAGGCTTTTCTAACGAGTCAACCAAGCTCGCTACCGATTCCGCATCTCGGATAGGTTTCCTTCAGCTCTACCTGTTAAAAAGCTTTCAACTTTATTGTACGAGCGGTTATAAGCGGTAACGGTAAATCCTTTACTGGCCATGTTTAAGACAATGTTTTCGCCCATTACGGCAAGACCAACGACGCCAATGTCTGATTTTTATTTCATAAGTTCTCCTAAGTAATAATCGGTATGTTATTTTAGTGCTGCTAACAGGTTATCTTGTGTGCGCATCAACTTGCTGTATGCATTTATAATTGATGGTAAAAACTGAGGATGTTGAATTAACTCCGAACAAACGAGCCCTTCTACATTTAGTAATTTAGCGACATTAGCAGCATTGTCATCGGTGAAGTTTGCGACTGCAGCATACAATCTTTCTGCCATAGGGTCGTTTAGACTCTTACCCGCTTTATATTCACTTACTACGAAATGGATCCAACATGCTACAACGAGTGCTAAATTTTTGGTTGGTCGACCCGCACGTAAATTTTCCAACATGGGTTCTAAAATACGGATGGAAATTTTAATGGAACCGTCACATGCAATTTGTGCTAACTTGTGTTGAATTTTTGAGTTTTCAAAACGCGCTATAATATCACGTGAATATTTATATAAATTTAACCCTTTTGGTAGATTAATACTGGGTGAAATTTCTTGGTCTACTAGCTCAAGCAAAAAATCTTTGACCAAAGGCTCAGAAATGGCTTGGTACACAGTATCGAATCCCGTTAAGCAGCCTAAGTATGCTAGCGTTGAGTGCAAGCCGTTAAGTATTCTTAGTTTGGTGTGCTCATATCCCGCTACGTCATTGCTAAATACAACACCAACCTCTTGCCATCTTGGCTGTTCACCACTTAAACAATCTTCAATAACCCATTGAGTAAACATTTCGCGCTGCACAGGAGATAAGTCTTTAATCCCCAGCTCGGCTTCGACTAAATCAACTGTTGCTTGCTCTGTTTTGGGCGTAATACTATCAACCATTGTATTAGGGAAGCACACATTTTGGCTAATCCAATTGACCAGTTCAGGATGCAAATATTGACTGAAGGCGAGCACTGCATCTTTTAGCTTTTTACCATTTTCAGGCAAATTATCACATGCAATTACATTAAACGCAGGGGTTTGCTCACTGAAACGCTTAAATAATGCGAGACTGATAATGCCAATAATAGAATTGGGTGAGTTTGTATTGTTGAGATCGTGTTGAATATCAGGGTTTTTGATATCTAATAATCCAGCTGAGTTTAAACAATATCCCTTTTCAGTGACAGTTACAGAGACAATTTTAGTGTCTGGATTAACCATTCGATCGATCACTTTTTCAATTTCCTGCTGCGCTACTAAAACCTCTTTGAGTGCGCCAATCACTTGAAATTGGTTGTTATCCGCCAATTTAGCAATGGTATACAAGCCGTCCTGTGCACTGAGGTTTTTGCGTAACGTTTCATTTCGCATCGCTACACCACATATACCCCAATCTCCACCATATTGATTCATTGCTTGTTCTGTGTAATATGCTTGATGTGAGCGATGAAACGCACCTAAACCTAAGTGCACTATGCCAATTTTAACTTGATCTCGGTTGTAGTGAGGTAATGTAATGTTGGCATTACAAGCCCCAGTCTCAGCCAAATGGCTGAGACTTTTATTGTTTAAATTCATGATAACTCTCTTTAGTTGTCCAGACAGATACACTCGACAACATAATAACGTTTAAATGTGTCTGGTTATTTGCTACGTTGGTAAGCTTCTTTGGCAAGGCGATAACTTAAGTCATAAGCCAAGGTGTGCGCATCATCAATGGATAATCGGCGCTCAGCAACCAATTGAGCTAAAAAACGACAATCGATGCGACGAGCAACATCGTGCCTTGAGGGGATCGACAAAAACGCTCGAGTATCGTCGTTAAAACCAACGGTATTGTAAAAACCAGCGGTTTCAGTAACATTATGTCGAAAACGCAACATGCCTTCAGGGCTATCATTGAACCACCAGGCAGGTCCCAGTTTTAGACATGGATAATGACCCGCTAACGGCGCTAATTCACGCGCGTAAGTAGATTCGTCCAATGTAAATAAAATGATACGCAAATTGCTCTCAGTTCCATACTTAGACAATAGCGGATGCAAGTTATCAACATAACTCGTACGTACAGGAATATCACAGCCTTTGTCTGTTCCAAAATCTTGATATAATTTTTGATTATGATTACGAAATACACCCGGGTGGATTTGCATCACTAAACCGTCTTCTAGGCTCATACCTGCCATTTCAGTTAGCATTTGCGCTCTAAATAAATCGCGTTCTTCTGCTGTTGCACTGCCAGCTAAAACTTTATTCAACAATGTTTGGCATTCAGTTGAAGATAAGTTTGCGGTGCGAGCCGTTGGATGACCATGATCAGACGCTGTCGCGCCATGCTGGATGAAATATTCGCGACGTGCTTTTAACGCACGTAAGTATCCTTGCCAATTGCGGATGTCTTCACCGGTTTGTTCTGCTAATGTGACAATACTTGTTGAAAAGTTCCAGTGGTCGGGGTCAATAACATCGTCGGGTCTGAACGAGGTAATCACTCTATTTTCTAAACCCGTGCCTGTTAATTTTCCGTGATGTTTGAGCTCATCTGTGGCGTGTTCAGTTGTTGCTAATAATTCGATATTAAACTTGTCTAATAGGGCTCTTGGCTTAAATTCATCTGTCGCTAATTTCTGGTTGATTTTGTCATAATAATAATCAGCTGTATCTTTGTTTAACGTTACTTCAAAACCGAATACCTCTTTAAACACATAGTCCATCCACATACGTGATGGTGTACCATGGAATAAGTAGTAGTTTTCTGCAAATACGTGCCAAATTTTCCGGCTATCTTGCTCGACATCCCCCCCATCGGTGCGATTAATACCCAGCTCTTCTAATTTAATGCCCTGACTATAAAGCATGCGAAAAACATAATGATCAGGTTTAATTAACAACTCAGTTGCATTATTAAAATTTTCGTTTTCAGCAAACCATTGCGGATCAGTGTGCCCGTGTGGACTGATAATTGGAAGATTAGCAACTGCATTATACAATTCACGGCTGATTGCGAGCTCTTCGGGGTCTCGTTTAAACAACCGATCCTTATCGAAAATTAACGGTTTTTGTTTGTTTTGCACGACAGGTACCTTCATGTACTGAAAAATCTTATAGTCTATAATACAACAACATTATTTTAAAATAAACTATGCCGTGCATAAAGTTGGCTGCCGTGCGCAGCTGACTAGTACGATTCGCTGGTGATTTGAACGTTGCCAGTTGTCCAGCGGGCCATTAGATCGTGCCAATCAGACACATTCCAGTTATATGATTCAGCCAAACGAATTGCTTTACTCAAATAACTAAATGCAACCTTAATATCCCTATGCTCGCCTTTAGTTCTTGATATTGCATATAGGTAATAATACTCTGGATTGGACTTATGCTGCTCTTCAATTTGTGCCAGTATATTTACTGCTTCTTTAAAATTATGTAAGTTTTTGTCATCTGCACTCAACTTCAATTCAGCGATTTTAAGTGCCGCGACGCTATGATCCTGCTGGGCTGCGAATTGATACCAACGCATAGCCTTAGTCTCGTCTTTATTTACCCAAGGGCTATATTGCAAAATATTGCCTAATTGATACTGGGCTCTGGCAACCCCAAATTGAGCGGCCGCATAAAGCCACTTGATAGCCGACTCAACGTCTGTTTGCTCTCTATATTGTTTTAATCCGTATTCAAATTGCGCGCCTGGGTGTCCTGCTTTCGCTGTATCAAGTAAAACAGTCAGTGCCTCACCTTCTTTTTGCGGTAACCAAGGGTAAGTGAGTAATAACACTGCGTACTCATATTTATCATCCAGTGATGAGGTTTTTTTCAATTCTCTTGCTTCCCTTAAAATTTTTGCGTATAGATATTCGCTTTTTTCTGACATGTCAAACCTATCAAAAGTCGCAATACCCGTTCTGATTCTATGATTAAAGTAGACTGGCTGGTCGAGGTATTGGGGAATAGGCAATGTCTTACTTTTTAATTCTTCGAGCGTTTGACGTGTATACCCTAACGACTGCACTGAAACAGCGTTGCGCATTGTGCCGTCAGGCGCGATATCGAAATCAGCCACCAACAAATGTGCAGGTTTAACAAAAGCCAATAAACTGGTAATATCGTCTGATTCACCACTGTCAAAAGATTCTCCGCTAGCAGAATCGGTTATTGAATCAAGTCCCACATCTACCGCCATATCTAAATCATGTTCGGTCGTTTCGATAAACTCATCTAGACTGGTTTTGCCATCAAAAGTTATCTTGTTAGTCAAACTTGCATGATTAATTTGTGGAAAATAGTTATTGCTCACATTTGTTTGGCCATAAACGTTTTCGTATTGGATCATCAACGATTCTAACTTATCAATATCTTGGTTTGGTAGTAATTGGATAAGTGTAGTGGCGACATTTCTAGAATCTTTGTATTCTAGCTCCGCTGCCAATGAGAACCATACTATAGCTTCAGTCAAATCTTTTTTAGTGCCTATCCCTTGAAACGTCATAGTGCCCAATTGATAAAACGCCATTGCACTACCAACACTTGCAGATTTTAGGTACTCGGATCGAGCCTTCTGAAAGTTTTTACTTTCAATATATTCGGCGGCTTTATAAGTATTGGCATGGATAGTTAGTGGCAAAACGATCAAACTGGTTAGAGTTATAGCAAAGATTTGAGTTATACTTTTCATCGTACATGAGTCCTAGGTTTATTATCAGCTCATGATATATTCATCTTGACACTATGTCGATTTGTTTACTTAATATTTACATGGTGCAACACGGTACTTGTACCGTTTGAAGATGAATTGCCATCAGCCATTACAGCATCCATGCTGAATAATGCTGGGTGGGGAATGTTTCATCCAATGTTATTATATTGATCTACACTTTAAACTTACTTTTGATAATGGGGGTGAAGTAAGTCAATGTTTAATAAGCTGGTCTTTACCGCAATACTGACGGTATTGCTGAGCCCACCCTGCTTAGCTATTAACGTTCTGTTTATTAACCCAGACATAAAAGGTCGAGTTTTTTGGGACTTAACCACAGACGTCGCTAAACAAGCGGCGGATCAACTTGGAATAAACTTAATAGTAAAATATGGTGGCGGCAATCGTTTTAGTAACCAAATACTGTTGGAACAAATAGAGGGTTACTATGATTATGTGGTTTTTTTTCCGCATTCAGGCAATGCAGTGCAATCATTTAAGGTACTGAGTCAGTTAGGTATTCCATTTATTACTTTGGAACGTTCAATATCTCAAGATGAACTTGAACTATTAAAGAAAACAAGTTCACTTTATCCACTTTGGATAGGCGAAGTTTTTTATGATGACGCACAAGCTGGAGCATTGCTCGCGAATAAACTTATTACTTTGCACCGAAAAAAGAGTCAAGCACAACCTCAAATTCTTGCTTTTAACGGCGACTACTCACAAACCTCTAGTAACAGATCAGCTGGATTAATTACAGCAGCGGCATCGAAGCAAGCTAAAGTTCTACAAGTGTTACATACGATGTGGAAGCCAGAACAGGCTCAGTACAAACTAAACAAGGCGCTTAAGCGTTATCCTAATGCCAACATCATTTGGACTGCATCTGATCAGCTTGCAATCGCCATTAGTGACCAATTAAACATCAATCGTGCCAACATACTGGTTGGTGGCATTGACTGGTCACCGAAGGCTATCGGATATGTTGAAAATAAACAGTTGTCTGCCGTCGTGGGTGGGCATTTTATGCAAGCAGCCTGGGCGCTGGTATTAGTTTATGATCACTTCAAGGGGGTTGATATATCCATGGCTCGCAAAGCAATGCCCTTGCAACACCAAACAATAGATTCAACCAATATTGATAAATTAGCCAACTTAAAAAATACCAGTATTTGGCGCTGTTTTAATTTCAGCAATTTTTCAATTGATCTGAATTCACAAATAGACACATATAAATTCGACTTTACCGACGATATTGAGCATGAAATTAAAAGATGCTTAATTGATAAACATCAACGTTAGGCTGGGCAAAAATAGTGATTTCTTTTTGGACTCTCCGCCTAATCGCAGACTGATGTAAGGTGTGTGACGCCTGTATAACACAATAACCGAGATCGCATCCCCATTTAGAGCAGTATGTAAAAAAGGCACCTCATAATGAGATGCCTTTATGGTGCAGTGCGCTATCCGTATTGCTTATTTTTTGCCGGCTGCGCCTTGTAGTAGGTCGTCTACTGTAAAAGTGTTAGACGTTAAACCAAATACAAACTTATCAATTTCTAAACCATTTTCGCGGCCACCAATTTGAAAAGTTTGAGTTAAGTTGTCTTTCGAAACCTTATAGGTGCTTTTTTTACTCGTAAGTAACACCCATTTCCAAACGCCCGTCGTTGCATTGCCTTTACTGTCAACGGTTTCACTCATATTTGTGTAACCTTTTGAAAATAGCCCATTTACAGTAGACCACTCACTGCCATTCGAAGGTGATTTAACACCAAACCCTTTAGCTAAAAACAGGCTGTCATCATTTGCTCTGCCACCGCCAACTCTAATCCTAGCATAAACATTGTAAACGCCAGGCTCTTTAAAGTTTACTGTGTAAGTTGAAACTCTAGATTCATCTTCTGGATAACCACCTGGGCTATTTGATTTTATATCAATAGTATATGGCAGTACTTTTCTGCTGACGTTGAAGTCGCTTCCAATAACACCACTTTCGGCTTCAACAACCACAGTGGCGCCAGTTTCTATACCTACGCCTTTAATAGGCACTCGATTACCTCGAGGGCTTTGTTGAGGGCCTAAATATGAGTTTTTCAAATTGCCTGTATCTATCTCAATTTTTTGGATAGTAAAACCAGGATCTACCGCCCATATTTTAAGTGTGTGAAAACCAGCTCTAGTTAAATTGTGGAATGACTTAGTTTTTCGGACAGAATCTCGTACAGCGTCAGTCCAAGTGCTATCTTTTGATTTACCGGCGAACTCAATAAGTTGAGGTTTTTGATTATCAAATGCAATAGCGTAATGCATCGGCTTACCATCTGTCAGATTTAGCGTTGGAGATACAATAACATCTACCGAAATCTCACCCAAACGACTAATATACATATCGTATTCTAATCGTGCGCTTTCGGAAGTCGGTTGAATTGTCGGAAAAATATCAGGAGAAGGACGCATCGCCCCCTGACCTCGGCCATGGTTAGGTAATTCTGCCCAAGAAATACCATTAGAAGCTATTTTTCGGTCTGCATTAGGTGCTTCTATTGCAATGTATCCATCTACATCTAAGAAACCTTCCGGTTGTGATGGATCAGCTTTCTTCGGCTTGTTCAAAGGTAACAGAATACCCCGCTGTGAACCGTCATCTAGTCCTTTTACTAAAATGAATACGTTACTATTACCTTCTGGCACTTTCGACCAATCGTTTACACTCACTTCGACACGTATATCTTTGTCTAGACTGCCATCTGAATGAGATAGAGAAACCCAAGGAAACTCAGCCTTAATTTGATATCGGGATTCTTTACTTCCCATTCGATAAACATCGAAATATCGGGCTTTTTCTCCCCCTTCAGCAGATAGCTCCGGCAATTTTTCTTTTGTAAGATTTTGCATTGGGTTGTCTGATCCCTCTAACATGACACCAATGTTCTTGCTATTTGGAATATCAATTTTACGTACTTCCGTCATGATATTTTCCTTAGGTGGCTTCCACGAAGTCGCTCCTATATGAGCTTGATCCATCATGTGAACCCAACGTCCATCAGCAAACTCTTCATTCCAATGAATGCGCAAAGCATTGACGGCATCGAAATGCTGTTTTGCTTGTTCTGCTAGTTCATTTGTAGACGCGCGTTTTTGCTGTGCATACAACTTATTGCGGGCTGTCGCATAATATAAATTGTTTGTTTCAAGCATAGCTTTAATTGGATAAACAAATAATTGGTAAGCCGCATCGCGTTTACTTTCGGGCAAACGAGACATCAGCTTATCTGCTCGTTGAGCCAATGATTTCCATAAATTATTGACTCGCTCCGCTTCTCGGTAATTTTCAACGCTGAAAATGGTTGAATCCGTTAGCTCTGGCTTACGCCAATGCAGATATTTAGTGTACTCTGTGATTAAACCAGCTGCTTCTTGTGCGTAATCGGCGCCAAACTCTCTTGTTGTCCAACTTACGAGGTATTCATCCAAAGTGTCTTGATCCCAGCGCTCTGGTTCCCATGCCATTCTTAAGAAAAACTCAATGGGTACTTCCATAGGTTTTAAATCACCTACGTTAACAACCCATATTTTATTGGCATTGTAGCGGGCGGCAAGTGACATTTGCTCGTACACTTTTTCTATCGGGGTTGTATTATGCCATTTATAAGAGCGTGGACCACCATGATAATCAAAATGGTAATAAAGACCAGAACCACCCGTTCGCGTACTATTAGGATCCGGTAGAGTACGAATATTTCCCCAATTGTCGTCACAATATAAAAGTGTCACATCATCGGGGACATTCATTCCTTCGTCGTAGTAATACTGAACTTCTTTGTATAAAGCCCAAACAGTCGGTCGTTCAGACGCAGGTTTTCCAGTGACTTCTTCGATAATTTGACGCTGATCACCGACAACTTTTTCAAGTAATTCTACGCTTGCTTCCTTTAAACCGTGATCACCATCACCACGCATCGACAGGGTAATTACATTCTCAAAGTCTTTGGTGCGTTCAAGACCTTCGCGGAAATATTGTTTCATCCCCTCTTCGTTTTCAACATAGCTCCACTTCCCATTACCGAATTTTTTGCTATTGCGATACCAATGAGGCATTTGCTGCATCATGGGCTCGTGATGCGATGTGCTCATAACGATGCCGTATTGATCCGCTAACACTGGGTTTAACGGGTCATCGGTATTGAAATCGTCACTCCACATAGCAGGCCATAAAAAATTACCGCGCATACGCAAGATCAATTCAAAGACGTGCGCATAGAATTTGCTATTGCGTCCTCCGAACTTTTTGTCTGACCAACCCGTCAACGCAGGTGCCTCGTCGTTTAGAAAAATACCTCGATATTGTACTGCGGGTGAACCTGATTCGTAGCGTCCCTTCACGATATAAGCTTGTTCGCGTTGTTTAGAGGGGACATCAGCCCACCAGTACCAGGGGGATACACCCAACTGTTCAGATAACTCATAAATACCAAAAATAGTGCCGCGTTTATCACTTCCCGCGATTACCAGTGCTTGTTCTACACCTGAGGCTGGGTTATCGACTGCTTCAATAACAAAATTTTCCCATTGACCTTCAATGTTAGTGACATCCAATTTACCTTGAGCAATCAGTGAATCGATTAATGCGCTTTTGCCTATGGTACCAATAATGATTGGAGCTTTACCTGGCGCAGATTCCTGTTTACTTATTTTAGGTGTGATAGAACCAACTCGGTTTATATCGGCTTGCAGATCATCGGCTGCAAAATGTACGCCTTCCCAATCTTTGTCATCCAGCCAAATAGGGGCCGCTTTACCGTTAGCAAATACTTTAAAATCACCAGGTGATGGTTTCTCTGTTATTAGAGTGTCTTTTAAACCTAAATGCGGCTTAATTTCAGGCGTGTTTGAAGGGATCTTGCCAAGTGCAATTTTCCCGCCTTTAACATTTAATATTGCTTTGTCTAACGCTGTGTTTGTATTGCGGCTTTGAATGTAAAGCGTATGCTGACCTTGATTTAGGCCCTCAAATTCAGCCAATAATACACTAGACCAGTCTCCGACGGTTGCTTTATTATTTTCTTTCCAATCGCCTGAATTGAGCCTGTAATAAACAGTATTTTCACCTGAGTCGAGCGCCTTGATTCTGAGTTGAAATTCAAGATCAGTTTTTTTATCTAAACTAAATGGAATAGCCGCAGTTGCATTTAAGCCTGGCGTTTTAAGAATATACTCGCCGCCGGATGCAAAGCCATCGGTTTTTACCGAATATGGCGTAAAGGCATCTTGTGCAGACAAACTTTCTAATTCAATAGCAAGTGAATCGCTCACTAAACTACTGGCCATGCGATTGGAGGGGGGCACTTTATGATTAATTTGATTAGGTGCTGTGACCGAGCTACCGCAGGCAGCTAGGTTTATCCCCGAAATTAACAAGAGAATATTTTTTACCGACTTCATAGTTTCCTCAACAAAGTATTTCAAGTTATGGGTGAAATACAAAAGGGTTGTAAATTTAAAACACTCTCATTGACAATATATTAACATCGGTTAATAGTCAATATGAATATTAGATTATTGGGCAATCTGTGTTTTTACGTTTTTAAATGAGTGGGAGAAAGTGGCTAACGAGGCAGATGAATTACCTTACCTCGTTTCACCTAACAGTTACTGTTTTACAACAGGGCCTAAGTAGCTTGTTTGCACATCACCTTGGTGGATAATGATTTTTTCTATAACAACCCCAGGGTCAATCATCCAAACTTTAAGTTTGTGTATGCCTGGCTTGTCAATTTTATGTTCACTACTCATGGTACGCGCATTATTTCTTACCCATTCATACCAGCTTAAAATAGCAGGTGAAGATTTGTCTTTACGTGCATTTGGGTCTTTGTATTCTTGCCCTGCAAAAGCGTCAACTATTACAGGTGCCTGTTGGTCAAAGGAAACAGCAAAACTTACACCTCTGTCTGGTTGCACATTTAGCGCAATGCCCGTGACCACATCAACTGTATAAGTACCTGCTTGAGTAATAAGTACATCGTATTCCATAAATGGTGCGTTTTTACCCGGTGTGACCGATTCAGACAGTGCAGGGAAAACCGACATGCCAGACACACCTCGTCCATAGTCAGGTATTTTTTGCCACGAGACGCCATTGTTCGCAACATGATTGCTATACGACTCAGCCGCAAACACTATAGGGCCAGTTAAGCCACCGTGAGCTTTAACAGCTTCTTTAGTATATTTCTTCGAACGTACGGTATTAACTAACACACTGACGGTTTGGCCACCTTTTTGTTTCACAATCACTTTAGCTGTATGTGAACCAATGGGTGCTTTATCCCAGTCGATGTTCACCCAATATCGCTTGTCGCCTGATTCATTGGTTGTTGGTTTAGATAGTTTCACCCAAGGTTCAGTTGCACTGATGTCGTATTTGATCTCGCTACTACCACGCTTAAATACGTCTATCCAGTACGTTTGTTGGTTAATAGCATCATACGTTGGCAATTCAGCAACTGCGCCAGGTTGAGCTTGTTCACTTGTAATTTCCCCTGCATAGGCAGTTAAGTATGCACGATCTAATTTCAAACCGTCTTCACGTCGCATTATGCTGATAGTATGTTTACCAGCCGACACACGATTAAAGGTCGTCATATCTAAGGTCAAGTAACCACTGCTTGCTTTAAGGTTGTTTTTTACCAACCATTTGCCTGAATCAAGCTTAAAGAATAATGAATCGTCGTGTGTATTTGCCGCACTGACGCGTAATTGGAATTTTACTTTTGCTGCTTTGGATAATTCAAAGTGGAATTGGAATTGACCGTCTTGATTATCCAATGGTGTAGTCATAGCTAGCTCAGCACTATTTTCTGGCCAAACGACCGCTTTACCGCCAGATGCAGAAGAATCTTCAATTACAGTGAAAGGGGGAAATTTTGTTTGGTTGGCAAAATTTTCTAATTCAAATGTAATGGTATTTTTTTCTAACATTTCCGGCCAAGCAAACTCGGTACCTTCAACTGACACCCCCATTACTTCGTCGTTTGGTAACTTGATTGTAACTAATTCAGGCATGGTATTTTTTTTAGGTGCGTTCCAACTTTTATAACCAACAAATGGGTAGCTCATCATCTGATTCCATTTGCCATTCGCAATGGTGTGATATTCATTGATCATACTTTCGTTTAACGCAAACTGTTGTTGAACTGTTTCTGCTAAATTGTTAGTGCTCGCCCGACCTTGGTTTGCATACAAGTAGTTGCGACCAGCTGTTATATACATATCTGTTAGATTACCGCTGGCTTTTGTTGGGTACAAAACAAGTTGGTAAAACGCATCTCGATATTGTTCAGGCAAAGTTTTATAAATTGCTTCAGCCTGTTCTGTTATCGCTTTCCAACCCTGTTGAACGCGCTCGGCTTCTTTATAATTGACCAAACTAAATGTGTTTGGAGATAATAATTCAGGTTTGCGCCATGCATTGTATTTAGCATATTTTGCAACAATATCAGCTATTTGTGCCGCATAAGTTTGACCAAACTCACGCTCTGCCCACTCAACTAAAAATTGATTGAGTTTGTCTTTGCTCATGGCTTTTGGATCCCAAGCCATTTTTAAGAAAAATTCCGTGGGCACTTCCATTGGTTTAATATCACCTACATTTGCAACCCAAATTTTATTAGCGTTGTATTCGTAGGCTAAATTCATTTGCTCCCAAATTTTAGGTAATGGGTTAGTATTTATCCACTCGTAAGAGCGTGGTGCGCCGTGGTAATCGAAGTGATAATAAATGCCCGCACCGCCCGGACGTTTGCGCTCTTCTGCTGTAGGAATGCGACGTAAGTTCCCCCAGTTGTCATCACACCAAAGTAAAATAACATCGTCAGGTACTTTCATTCCCTGTTCATAATAATTTTGTACTTCTTTATACAGAGCCCAAACTTGCGGCACTTCTTCAGCAGGCTGGCCTTTAACTTCGGCAATAATTTGACGTTGATCAGCAACTATTTTTTCCATAATCGCCATATTGTCTTCTACATTACCTTCCATACCTGTGTCACCATCACCACGCATGCCCATGGTGATTAACACTTCGTAGTCTTTATTTCGCTCTATACCCTCTCGCCAGAATTTTTTTAAACCTTCTTCATTACTTGAATAATCCCACTCAGCGTTGCCATAGTTCTTTTTGCCTCGACTCCAATCTGAATGCGCACGAGTCATAGGCTCGTGGTGAGATGTACCTAGCACTATGCCTAGTTCGTTGGCCAAACGCGCACTTTCTGGATCGTCTCGGTAGATAGATTTTCCTAACATCCCTGGCCACAAGTAGTTGGCACGTAAACGTAACATTAGGTCATATACATGGGCATACATTTTGGCGTTATAACCACCAAATTTTTCTTGAGCCCAACGCATCAGCGCCCAGTCATCGTTAATGAAAATGCCTCTATACTTAACTACGGGTTCTTTCGAAAAGTGGAAACCCGGTTTTACAAATAAATTATCGCTGGTTTTAACCGGTACATCTGCCCACCAATACCAAGGTGATACGCCAATGTTTTCTGACAACTCGTACATACCATACATAGTACCGCGCTTGTTGCTGCCGAATATAACCAAAGCCTTGTCTACATTAGGCAGTGGGTTTACCACAGTTTGTAACGCGTAGGTGTCCCATCGGCCACTCACTTGGCTAGCGTCAATTTTATTTTGTGAAATTAACTTGTCCACGATTGAACTTTGACCAATTGTGCCGATGATAACGACTGAGCCTGACAATTGCTCAGAGTCAACCCGTTGGGGAGTAACACCTGTTACCTTACTAATATCCGTTTGTAGGTTATTGGCAATACGCAATACGCCAGGATGGTCTTGATCACTTACCCACACTTTGGCGGCTACGCCTTCTGACACGAGTGGGAAAGACGCCCCAGTTGTGTCTGTGGTTGTAACATATTCTCTACCCGTGTTGTTAATCGTTATTTTAGTGACTGCTTTGGCAACTGGCTTGTTGTCTGACTGCTTGGTTGATTGGCAAGCCGTTAAGGCTAGGCTAGATACCAATACAAACGCTGACCCGACTTTTACCACTTTATGGATATTTCGCGCTAAATTACTGAGCATAGGTAACTCCTAATTGTCAGTGCTAAAAAATTCAAGATGAGTTGTTGAATCAACCTATCGAGCTACTTAAAAGACTTGTAATAACAAGCTAATGTGTTATTCACAAACTTATAAAAATTATCCATGAGTTGTTAAATAAAATAAGTTAATTCCAATTTATATACGGATAATTAACCGTTAAAAACATTTAAAAGCATTTAATTTCATGATCTTATAGGGCTTACTTTTTATTTTTGTGTCCGCTGGTCATTTATTGGGTGGATTGTATTTGATTGATTAACGATTTCTGAATTTAATGTACGGAATAATCCAGAGCCTAAAGATACCACTCCACTAAAAGCAGACTGATATGCGAAGTTAAGGGGGTAGATTCCCCCCTAATTTGAGTACAAAATTTTGTACTTAATGTTTAATTACAAGTATTGGATGAAGTCACACCATATCCATATGGTGCACCTGTACCGATAAATACTTTATCTATATCAGCACCATCTTCACGATAAGCTAGGGTTAAATTATGGTTGCCTGTACCTAAAGTTGTAGTTGTCATCTTTTTCCAAGTCCATTCATTCGCCACTGCCAAATTATTCCAACTCGTGAAATTGTCACTGTTGAACTTGAACCAAAATGAGTCATCGCTTGTTGAAGGTGCTCTCACTCTTGCCCAGACATCATAAGTACCACTACCCGTTAGGCTAAACGGTAAGGAAATTTGTCCGTCTGTAGTTGGTGCACTAGCGACACTATTATTACCACTTGTTATAGTTGCATAACGTCCCTGAGCAGCTGTTGAGCTAGCAGGTAACGTCCAGAGTGACCCGGAAATTCCACATTCGGCCTCTAACCAAACGCCTTGAGCTTGAGGCGTAACAACAGAAGGAGAAGCGGGTTTTAATATTTCTCTGTCTGCAGGCGTTGTCGGGCGTGAGTTATTACCAGTTGCTTGTGATACAAATAGATCTATTGGACCATTATGCGCAACTGTTATGGTGAACTCACCATTTTGGAAGTTGGTTGTTACGTTACTTGGATCATGTGTGCCGCGCTCTGTAACTTTGATATCAGGTTGCGAGCTGCAGCCATTTATTATTATTTCACTTGTTCTTAATATTGAATCTGTTGGATTGGCAACAAAGTCTGGCAAGACGTAATTTTGTAATCGCCAACTACTAAAGCCTTCGGGATATTCAGCCCAAAGTGCACTTTTGTCGGTACGATAGTTATTTAGATAAATCCGAATGGATTGTTCGGCTTCTTTTATTACACTGAATGTATGTGGCGTGTAGTCCATTTCAATTGAACTACAAGTGTTGTATTTTAAGTTAAATTCACCCGTCGCATTTGCGTTTGTATTCATATAAGGATTGTAAGCTAACCAATTATTGCCTACACGCGAGACAAACATATCTCCTGTCGATTCCGCTGGAAACATACTGTCAAAAGCTGCAACTTTAGCACTTTGGCTGCTCCATTGCGTCGAATAATCAGACTGATCCAAAATTAAGCTATATGAGCTTGCTTCTGCTGGTGTGCCCACCATGTAAGGGATCGTGGGGTACCGCCCGGTTTTCTTTAACCAACGTCGGTTGGATTGATGTTCACCATCATTATTCATCCGGTACAAACCTGTATACAAGTATGTTGGTGTATTATTTTCGCTACCATCACTGATCAATGCGAATTTGGTTCGATCTGCAACTTGCTTGCGTGTTGGTATAACAATATTACCGTCGACAACTTTGCGTAATATATCAATCATTATATTGTTAAAGTTAGGCGTCGCTTGCCCTTCGAAAATTCCAGAAGCCCATTCTACTTCCGGGCCGTCAATTACCGTTGCACCTGTTAGGAGTAAATGTTCAGCGATATGTGTCCCCATCAAGCCTTCCGGCGAAGTAAACCAGGTTATACTGCCAAATTCTTCCATTTCCTCGCGAGTTCCCTCATCTCCAAATAATTGACCTTTCCCTGACCAAACCCATGAATACTGATCATATCGAATAGCGTAATGATCTGCGTATCCTGCTAAAAATGCACCAAGTGCCATACTTTCATTGTCGAAATACCCCCAACCATGGGTTGTTTTATTGCCGATAATAAAATGGTCACTATACTGTTGCGCTGTATTTTTGAATCTTTGATGGGATTTAAATTTTGCAATGGTATTCCATCCAGGTTGAGAAATTGACATAGCATCATTCACATAGACAAATCCACCATATTGGTCGCTTAATTCAAGTAGGTCAGACAATAGGTCTAACCGTTGTGCAAACGTATTCGTATCGTAACCCCAAGTTTGTTCTGACCAATTGTAGCCAATTAAATTTGGGTAATCTTGATAGAGCTTTTCATAGTTGCTCGTGTCTGAGTTATCCATTCGATTGCGAATACCGGAAGAGGGTTGCACCATAGCCCACATATCGTTATCCAATGATTCTTGCAACCACTCACGCATTAGTAAGTAGCCTTCGGTTGTTCCTTCTGTCGTACCGACAGGATTTAAATTCAGCACAACATAAGGACGCATATCTACAGGTATTGCATCAATTATTTCTTGAGGTTCATCTCCGACATTCAGTGATACGTGCACTAAGTACATAGGGCTTTGTGGTGATAATGGGCGACGAAAGTCATTAGATACAAGGCTTTCGGCATTGACATTAGTTACAATTCCCGTTGCTGCGGTTAACGTAATATTGTCAAGTTGTGTCCCATCTTCTCGGCGTAAAATACGCAATGTGTGATTACCACTCGCCAAATTATTAAAACTGGCAACTTGTAAATTTTCCCATCCGTTAGTTGTTGTGTTGTTGAGATAGCTCCAACTGCCATTATTCAACTTATAGTAGAATGAATCATCACTACTATTTGACATATTCGCTCTCATTTGAAGAATCAAATCGGACGAATCCGATAAATTAAAAGTGACTTCAACTTGCCCGGTTGCAGAGTCATTTGGTGTGGTGAGTGCTTGATTTCCAGCATTTGGCCAGACAACATATTGTTGGTTTGCTGCATTAGTATCGGTTTGAACGGCTAAAGGAGCAAAATTGTTCTGGCTTTGTAACTTTTCCAATTCAACCGTTATTGAGCTGCTGGCCAACGCTGTCATCGGGACCCATAACAGCGCGGCTACTATATATCTTTTTATCATATCATTACCTTTGTGTTGTGTGTAAGTTTGTGTTTTTTGTAAAAGTCTAGCTATAACCTATACCATTTAACGATGCAGGCTTTTTACTGCAGACCTTTGCACAATTGTCCATACGCCACATACAAGAAACAGCAACCATACGGTAGGCTCAGAAACAACAACAGATTGATGTGCGATAGACATATAGTTGTCATCCTGAACATCTAAATAACCTAATGAAAAGTTGCCATTATTTGCATTAATGCTTGTGAAAGTCGCAGTTCCTAATTTAAACGAAGGTGTTAAGTTACTCGTCCAGTCTGAATTAAATTCAACCAATACTGTTACTGGCGCAAAACCAAACATATCAAAAGCATCTGAGTAGCTTGAATTTAGTAAAACGTCATTTGTTTCTTCAAAGTGACTAAATGCAATATCAAAGTCGTTAAAGTTAACATCAAACTCTAACCATGACATTGAGGGGTTTGAGTTGTTTAAATAAATTTCTAGGTTAATTGACTCTCCTGCCGAGTAACTGGTTTTATCTGGCATCAAAGTAATTAAGTTCGCTGATGCACTGAACGAAAACAGCAACATTGAATAAAAACAGACAGCACGCATTATACTTTTCATTATTGAACCTCACATCGGTTATGGGTACATAGTTGGGTTAAAAATCGGCTATCGCGACGATTAACGACGCCGTCTTGATTTAAGTCATAAGCAGAATGCAATTCTTCAGTTCGGACTGATATGCTAAATATGCGGATATCCATTGCATCTACATCTTGGTCGCCATCAAAATCACCCAATACGCCAATTACTGGATTGAGCGGAAGATAATCGTTCGAATCGGCGACCCCGTCACCATCGTCATCAGTGTCTGCTAAATTATCAACGCCATCGTTGTCAGGATCTCCTGAGATCGAGCGAGGCATTGCTATGGATGGTGAATAAGGGCGACGCATTTTTACTGTAGCAGGTGGGGTTTTTCTATTAGCATTGTTACCAAAAGCATCATTGATCATTAGATCAATAGGGCCATTATGTTGAATGGTCAGAGTCACAGTACCCTTGTCTTCTGCGATGTCTAGTGTACTCGCTTGATGCTCTCCTCGCTCGAGTAGGTGCACCTGAGGCAAGCTATCGCATCCATATAAGACGATCGTACTTTGACGCAATGTCTCATCGGTTGGTGATAAAATAAAGTCTGGTAAAACATAATTTTGCAAACGCCAGCTACTAAAACCTTCAGGATACTCATCCCATAATTGGCGCTTGTCCGTGCGGTAATTGTTTAAATAAACATTTAACGAAGAGGTTTGTTCTTGAATAACTGCAAAAGTATGCGGCGCAAATGTTAAATCAACAGACGAACAACTATTGTAAGCTAGGTTAAACGAACCGTTTGTTGAACGATCTTCATTTATATTTGGGTTGTAAGCTAACCAGTTGTTTTCGACATTGGCGATAAACATATCACCGCTTGAAATTTGCGGAAACAGAGCTTCGAACACAGCAATTTTATCGGTTTCTGAAGCCCATATATTTTGATAATCCGATTGCTTAACCACACGTTCATATTGTTCGCTATTAGTGGGTGGGTCCACTAGATACGGTATGGTTGGAAAACGTCCTGTTTTCTTAAGCCAGTGACGATTGTACTTATGTTCACCATCGTTATCCATCAGGTATAAACCAGTGTATAAATCTTCTGGTGTGTTATTTTGATTACCGTCACTAATCAACGCAACTTTTGTTCGCGCAGCAACGTCTTGCCGACTAGGTATTACAATTGTACCGTCAATAACTTTGCGCAAAACATCCACCATTACATTTTTGAAGTTAGGCGTTTGTTCACCTCTAAAAATTGCAGAAGCCCACTCAACTTCAGGTCCGTCAATTACAGTTGCACCAGTTAGCATTAAATGTTCGGCTATATGCGTTCCCATTAAAGCTTCAGGTGAAGTGAACCAAGTTAAACTACCAAACTGCTCCATTTCTTCACGACTTCCCTCTTCACCAAACAATTTGGCTTTACCTGACCAGACCCATGAATATTGGTCGTATCGAATGGCGTAATGGTCAGCATATCCACCTAAAAACGCGCCAAGAGCCATGCTTTCATTGTCAAAATAACCCCAACCGTGTGTCGTTTTATTTCCGTAAATAACATTTTTACTGTAGCTTTTACTGGCTGTTAAAAACCTAGGATGCTTTTTAAATTTGGCTATGGTGTTCCATCCCGGTTGCGAAATAGACATCGCATCATTGATATAGATAAAACCGCCATATTCAGCACTGATTTCGATTAAATCGGCTAGTAGGTTTAATCTTTGATAAAAGCTTTGTTCATCATATCCCCAAGTTTGCTCGGACCAGTTATAACCAATTAAATTTGGGAAATCTTGATAGAGTTTTTCATATAGAACGGTAGACATATCATCCATTCTATTTCTAATACCCGCAGATGGTTGAACCATAGCCCACATGTCATGTTGTAAAGCTACTTCAAGCCATTTCTTCATCAACTCATATCCTTCATTGCTGCCTATTTCTGTTCCAGCAGGGTTGAGGTTTAGTACTACATAAGGGCGAATATCAGCAGGTATGGCGTCGATAACCTCCAAAGGTTCATCGTCGACATTGTATGAAACATGAACTAGATACATTGGGCTAGTCGGCGATAAGTTGCGTCGCAGTGGGTTACGGGTAATTACGCGTGTTTCAACTAATTTTACCAATCCTTTAGTTGCATTTAACCTAATGTTATCAAGCTTTGCACCGTCTTCTCTAATTGAGAAATACACTGTATGTGTGCCCGCGGATACATTAGAAAATGTTTGTAAGGGGAATGTCTGCCAACCAATCGTACGCAAGTTATTTTGTGTATGCCAATTCTCATTGTTTAATTTGTAAAAAAATGAATCATCACTTGCATTCGGCAAATCTGCATTGATAGACAAGGCGACATCTGCAGCCGCCGATAGAGAAAAAGTAACGGCGATTTGACCCGCAGAGTTGTTAGTCGGCGTTAAAAAAGCATCATGATTGCCATTGGGCCAAACGACATATTCTACACCACCGTTCGAATCAGTCTGAGCTTCAAATGGTGCAAAGTTACTTTGCCAACTAAATGCCTCTAACTCAACCGTTATACTACTTTCTGAATGTATGGAACCCGCACTGACTTGCAAGTTAACGCTATCTAATTTAGCACCGTCTTCACGCCTGGAGAGGTATAATACATGATGACCGCTAGATACATTGCTGAATGTTTGCACATTGATATCTTGCCATCCTGAGGTCGCAATGTTGTTTTTTGTGCTCCAAGGAGCTGAATCTAAACGATAAAAAATCGAATCATTATTTGCCCCTACCATATCTGCCCGTAATTGAAATGTTACATCAGCCGTTTCAGTTAAATTAAAAGGGATGGCTATTTGCCCTGCTGAGTCGTCAGATGGTGATACAAAAGCGCTGTTCGACTGGTCTGGCCAAATTACATAAGCTTGATTTGAGGCTGAACTGTCGAATTCAATTGTAAAAGGCGGGAATAACGCTTGATCAGAATATGATTCTAGCTCTAATTCGATGCTAGAACTCGCATATGAGCAGAGCGAAATGCTAAAGAGTAAAACCACCCAGTTGAGTTTGACAAACATATTGTGCTCCATTTCGTATTGTTACAAAATGCTAACACCCCCGTAAAATATAGTCAATATAACAATAACAACTTTTTTGTAATGTAGGATGGTTCAAGAAACAAAAACAACCTGTTAGATTGGTTTTTGCCTACCTAACAGGTTTTAAAATTGATTCTAATTATAAAACAAAACTAATTTTCATAATGACTCATAGGTGGGCCGAGATAGCTGGGTTTTAGCCCGCCTTTATTTGTGATCGGACTGTCAAATACGCCTTTAGATTTGACCTCATGTGTTTTAATGCCACCTGTATCTAAGACGAATTTCTGGAATACGACGCCTGCATCAATCATCCATATTTTTAATGTGTGTTCACCTGCTTTAAGACTTTTATGCTCTGTCGTTTCAATTGCAGCGTGATCCCCTGCTCTTTTACCCCAAACGCCTTCGGTCTCATGCATATTTACAATTTGTGGTTTTTTATCATCAATGGAGACTGCAAACTTAAGTCCTTCACCACGTTTAAAGTTGTAAGTAGGTGCTAGATAAGTGTCTAGTTTGATATCCGTGTTATCAAATAAGGTAAAGGTATACTGCAAATGCGGTGTTGATGCATTCAAACTTTGCGTATCGGCTGTACTGGGTGAAACGGTTACTGCAGAATCGGTACGACCATAGTTTGGAATGGTGATCCATTTAATGTTATTTTTGCCTTGTGCGCGTTGATAATGTGCAGCTTCAATCGATACAACACCGTTGTTTTCAATAAAACCTTTACCTTTTGGCATTTCGTTTCGAATCGGCACTAAAATTGTGTATTCAACTCCAGCACCAGACAATAAAACCTCACCAACCTCAAGTCCTTGAGGTGCTTGCTTCCAATCGATTGATACATACACTTTTTCATCGGTGGCGATTGTACCTTGCGACTTAGTTAGTTTTACCCATGGATGTTGAGGCTCAAGCTTGTAGGATAAATCTTCAGCGCCTTTGTTGAATACTTCAATGAAGTAGCTCTGATCATTTACTGGATCAAATTGTGGTAAACGGTTGTGATAATGCCACTTTAAACCGTCAAAACGCACACCACCAAAGTGATATATGGTGCCATACTCTACGTGAAAACCAATATCAGCAGCTTTACCCGTGGTGTGAGCATACTGAACAGCTGGCATGCTATTGATTGACGGAGAATACCAATGAGGATGGCCTATATGCGTTTGTGCCATCATGTGATTCCACTTGCCATCTTCCAGTTCATTGTGGAAATATTCGTGCAACGCTTCATCTTTGTAAAATAAAGCTTTAGTTTTGTCTGCGTAAGCGTTTGCTGAGCGAGAAGCACCACGGTCAATGTAAAATTTGTTCTTTGCAGCAGCTACATACATTTCATTTAAATTAGCAGCGGACTCAACTGGAAACAATACCAATTGGTAAAAACTTGAGCGGTGGCTTTTTGGAAGTTTGTTGAATAGGGTTTTAGCTTGCGCTAACAATTCATTATATTCATTGGTAATGCGCTCAGCTTCACGATAATGCTCAACGCTATAGGTTGTGGCATCTATCATTTCAGGTGTCCGACGAGCGTTAAACTTAGTATATAGCGCTAAAATGTTTGCAATTTCTGAAGCATGTTCCGAACCAAATTGCTCTGTGGCCCACTGTACATAATAATCAGGCAAATCGTCCTGGCGAATTTTTTCAGGGTTCCAAGCAAAATCCAAAAAGAAACTGGTCGGCAACTCATGTGGTTTAATATCACCAACATTCACTACCCAAATTTCATTAGCACCGTGTTCATAAGCAAGGTTCATTTGCTCCCAAACTTTTTCGATTTGCGTTACATTCGCCCATTTGTAAGATTTAGGCCCCCCAACATAATCAAAGTGATAATATATACCAAAACCGCCCGAACGCGCTAAGTCTGACTTTTTGGGTAAACTCTTAATATTACCCCAGTTATCATCACAAAACAAAATTGTAATATCTTCAGCTACCCGTGTGCCTTTATCCCAGTAGTCTTGCATCTCTTTATAAATAGCCCAAACTTGTGGCGTTTTTTCTGCTGGTTTTCCTGTTACATCTTCAATAATTTCACGTTGGTCTCGAATAATACTTTGCATAAGTTCAACTTGAGTGCCACCAGGTAACGCTGTGTCTCCGTCACCACGCATACCTACTGTAACAACACTTTCGTAGTCACCCATGCGTTCGATACCACCGCGCCAATACTCTTGAAAAAAATCTTTATTGGTTTTGTAGTCCCAAGGGCCAAAATCACCTCGATACCACTCATCTGCAGCACGCATCATAGGCTCGTGATGAGTTGTTGAAATAACGACTCCATATTCGTCGGCCAATTTATGATTCATTGGGTCATCTGCAAAAAAAGCATGAGCTGATATTTCTCGTGGGCCAGGCCACATTGCCGGCCATAAAAAATTACCACGATTTCTTAATATAAGTTCATAAACCTTATCGTAAAATTTGTGGTTATAACTTCCGTAATTTTCAACCACCCAATTGGTTAAAGATGGATTTTCATCATTTATAAAGATACCGCGATATTTTACTTTAGGCTCGCCAGCTGTGTAGAAGCCGGGTTTTACGTATACGTTATGTTTTTTTTGAATAGGCGCATCTGCCCACCAATACCAAGGCGAGACCCCCATATTGCGTGACAAATCATACATGCCATAAATAGTGCCACGCTTATTACTACCAAAAATCACCAAAGCTTGAGCGATATCGCTGGTAGGGTTATCAACCGTTTGTAACGCATAGGTATCCCATTTACCAGCGACTTGGCTCGCATCTATTTTGCCACTAGCAATTAACTGGTCGATTAGCGGATTTTTACCAATGGTACCTATGATAATGCCAGTTTTTCCAGACGCCTTGTCTTGAACAATTACGCTTTTTTTACCAGTTACGCGTTTTATGTCTGCCTGCAAATGTTCGGCAACTTTAAGCACCCCGCTATAATCTTGCGAGCTCACCCAAAGTGGTGTAACACCATCTTTGCTAACTATTGGAAATGCAGTTCCATTTGTATTTGTCGTTGTTATATAAGACTGCACTAAGTGCTCTACTTTTGTGCTTTGGGGTAAAGAGGTTGGTTTTGTATCTGTGCACGAAATTACACCAAAACTCAACAATGCTATTAATAAACAAGCTGAGTTATTTTTTAAAACTTTATTGGCGTTTCGCGCTAACATGTTGAGCATAGGTTACTCCTATTAGCCATCATTAATAAATCTAAAGTTACCAGTTGCATCTGTGGTTAACTAAAAGCTGAAAATAAACTTAAAAAATTATGCACGAGTTGTTAATGTAAATAAGTTAATAATGACTTATGTACAGCTAATTAACCGTTAAAGATAATAAAATCAGTCAACGACGCAGTTTGAATTGGATTTAAATGGTCACTGGTCACTGGTCACTTAATTGTTCTAAGTAATAAACTTCTTCACGAGCAACTCCCTTCGTTTAATTGGCGTAAACAGCGTATTCACCTACTGCTTCGTACATAGGTGTTTGCCATATGTATACTTTTTTCAAAGCCTTCATATTCGCCAACACTTCACTACTGTCTTTGGTTATCTGCGTTGCAAATAAATTAAGCACTTTTAAACTTTTAAACTTTTGTAAGTGGTATAAACCCGTCCCTTGAATTGGGTTTTCAGCTAAATTTAAAACTTGCAGGTTTTCCATCACAGGTAGTTGTTGCAATATATCATCGTTGATCTCTGCTTTACGTAACTCTAGTGAATATACGTAGGGTGCAATTGAAGAAAGGAGCGCTATCTGCTCTGGACCAAATGCATGTTTAAATGTTGAAAAACTGAGTTTTAGTAAAGGATTACCTTGTGCAACTTGGCGATAGTAAAAGCCGTTTTCCGCAATTTTATTTTCATCAAACGACATGGTAGGCAATTGTGGTGCTTGCTCGCTATCCACACCCGTTATTTGCTTTATCAAATTTAAAACATCATCCGTTGGATTCATATCGATGACTTTCTCTGTTTGAGGTGCGCCTTGCTTTACCCACCAAGCAAATACTTTAATTTCATCTTCGGTAAATGGTTTTTTGCCTGATTTAGGCATATATAGTTTATGCTCAGGTGGCAATATTATTCGTTGATATATCTCACTTTTTGAAAGGTCATTCGCGGTAACTCCAGACCCATTTTTGCCACCTTTAACAATTTGTTCGTAACTTGCAAGTGATAACTGACCTTTACGCTTATCGTTGTTATGGCAACTGGCACACTTACTCTGTAACATGGGTTGTACTACATGATTAAATGTTTCTAGTTGGTCTATTGATAACTCTGCAGTGACTTGATCTATGTCTTTGATACCTAAAACACTTTTTAACGGTGCTGGTGCATAGTCGGTTAAATAGGTTTCACCATGGGTAATGTTGCCACCATAATGGCCGGTCAAGACTAACATCACCAATACGGCGAAGTTAAATCCAGCTATTTCTGACTTCAGTATACTTAAAGGTTTGCTAAATAAGCGGCGTAAAAATATAACAAATACCACACAGGCTAGTGCAATAGCGCTCCACATGTGTAAGCTAACACTCTGTCCACCAAATCCTGGTTCCATTGAGTGAAAATAACCCAGTATAATAGCTGCTAAAGCGCTGATAAACCCAAATCCCCACAGCAAAGTCGTTGCACGATAAAAACTTACTTTACTGTCATCAGTGTTAAAATAGCGGCTAACACAGTCGAAAAGAATCGCCGCAAACAATACCCCAAAAGGAACATGCAAAGCCAATACGTGAAAACGGCCTAAAAAATAAATAAACTCTTGCACTGCTCTACACTCTCTCTAATTTAACTGGATAAGTTTGATCTGCATTCCATTGAGGTATAAAAAGGTTCTTCTGTTGATCAACACATACATCATGAGGATGTTTGAATACAGGTAATTCTTGAACCATTCTGATAGGCTTGCCATTTACATAATCCGGTTTTGTGCCGCCTGGGTTTGAAACAACTTTTTCGTTTTCATCTATGACCATGACAAAACCGGTATTACGTTCTACACCGTAAGTATTGTCACTTGAAAAACAAACACCTGTGTAGATCATGCCATCGTCTATAACCGCGCGGCTAACTAATGCGCCTGGTAAATACAAAGTGCGAATATATTTCCCATCTAAGGTATAAAATTTGAAGGCATTTTTAATGCGGGCGGTACAAATAAGCTGTGGGTTGTTGGGATCTCTCGTATCTAATGTAACACCATGGACTTGCAGAAAATAACCTTCGCGAACACTTTTACCACCAAACTTTCGAATAAATTCACCTTTGGCGTTGTACTGTAAAATCCATTGTGAACCATACCCATCGGCTACGTAGATATCACCGTTGGGTGCGACAGCTGTTTCGGTTGGTTTGTAAGGATCACAACTTGGATAAATACCCAGGTCTTTTGGATGTGCTAGTTCTAAAACAATTTTGCCGTTCAGGTCTGTTTTCACCACTCTACCCGTTTCAAAACAGCAAATGTATAAATATTCATCACCATTTTCTTCATTTATGGTTAATCCGTGGGCGCCCGGCATGTCAAGCGTCCAATGTTCTGTTACCTGTCCTGATGAGTTGTAAATGATGATATTATTTGCACTATGGTCAGTTAATAATATCAATCGTTGTTGTTTATCCATTACCATTTCATGGCAATTTTTGACTGGAGTAACCTTTGGATCCGCTTGACTCCATCTAGTATTCACTCGATATTTATAATGCCCGTGACCAATGACTTGCCCATGAAAATCGTCAAGCGTGCGCTTGTCTTTATCCAAGCTTGACTGCAGGACGCCTCTCGTCGTAGATACACATCCTGAAATTAAACCCGTTCCAAGTACCACACCAATTCCTACAATAAACTCTCTGCGTTTAATATTGCTCACATTACGTCTCCTCAATTAAGCCAAAATAGACTTAACAACATGGCCGTGGACTTCGGTTAAGCGGAATCGACGTCCTTGAAACTTGTAGGTTAGTTTGGTGTGGTCTATCCCCAATAAATGCAACAAGGTTGCTTGAAAGTCGTATATGTGCACAGGGTCTTTAACAACGTTATAACTGTAGTCATCGGTTTCGCCATAGCTAAACCCTGGTTTGACACCACCGCCTGCCATCCAATAAGTGAAAGCTTTAATGTGATGATCTCGACCATAACTGGTTGCGGTTAATTGCCCTTGCGAAAAAGAAGTACGACCAAACTCACCGCCCCAAATAACTAAAGTATCGTCTAACATGCCACGCATTTTTAAATCTTGTATTAGTGCGGCTGAGGCTTGATCGGTTTCTTTGGCTTGCGTTTTCATATGTTTAGGTAAGTCACCATGGTGATCCCAGCCTGTGTGGTATAGTTGGATGAACTTAACATCCTGTTCAGCGAGTCGCCGAGCTAATAAACAGTTGGCTGCGTATGTGCCCGGTGTACGAGCGTCTTCACCATACATATCAAATATGTAGTCAGGCTCTTTCGACAAATCAACTACTTCAGGCACTGACATCTGCATTCGGTAAGCCATTTCATAGTCCGCTATCTTCGAACTAATAGCTGGATCCATCCATTTTTCTTGCTGCATCTTATTTAAATCCACAATCGCATCAAGTGCGTTTCGCCGAGAACGCATATCCACACCTTCGGGGTTATTAAGATACAACACTGGGTCTTTACCCGAGCGGAATTGAACACCTTGGTGGTGTGATGGTAAAAAACCATTGCTCCATGCGGCAGCACTAATCGGCTGGCTTGGTGATTTTCCTTTTGAAACCATAGTGACAAAACCAGGTAAATTATTATTATCGCTACCTAAGCCATAATTCACCCAAGAGCCAATAGACGGCCGGCCGTTTAGCTGAAAGCCGGTTTGCAATAACATGACTGCTGGCTCATGGTTAATTTGATCTGATTGCATAGATTTAATAAAACATAAATCATCAACCATTTTCGCGGTATGTGGAAATAACTCTGAAACCCAAGCGCCACTCTCCCCATACTGGTAAAAATCAAACGCTGATTTTACTAGCGGGAATGTTGTTTGTGATGCGACCATGCCACTGACTTGCTGCGTCCCCATCACTTCAGGCGGAATTTCCTGGCCGTGCAAATCGACCAACTTAGGTTTATAGTCGAAAGATTCCAACTGAGAAGGACCACCAGCTTGGCACAAAAAAATTACCCTTTTTGCTTTAGCTGGAAAATGGCCACTGCCAAGTAAACCGTTTAGAGGATTTGCCGCAAGTGCACTTGGATTAAGCATCGAATTTAGGGCGATAGTACCTAGCCCTAAACTGGTTTTTTTCAAAAAAGAACGTCGACTTAACTGATTAAAAACGTTTTGTTCAAAATTTAGTTTATTCATAAGGTTCTACCGTTTGCTAAAGGCTTCGTCTGTGTTCATAACAGCACTTGCGACAATACTGAGCGCTGCGGTGCTTATCGTATCTAAGTCTTCTTGTACTGGGTGTTCACCGACAGCAACAAGTGCTTCAGCGGATTGTTGCTCTGCTTCAAACCTCGCTAACTCTTGCCGATACAACTGGCGTAATCTTGTACGTTCTGCCACGCTCGGTTCCCGACTGGTTGCATTGCGGAATATAAACTCTATTTGCTGATTAATAGATTGTCCCTGCGTCAATGATTTTTCTGCCAATACTCGCGCCGCTTCTACAAACTGAGTATCGTTTAGCAAGGTTAAGGCTTGCAAAGGGGTACTGGTTGTCATGCGAGACACTTTGCATTGCTCACGCCCACCGGCATCAAAAATTGACATAGACGGTGGTGGTGATGAACGTTTTACAAAGGTATAAATACTGCGTCGATACAAACCTTCACCTGATTCTTGTGCTGACGGATATTTATAGCGCCAATGTTTATCCGTTAAAGAATCCCATAACCCGTCTGGTTGATATGGGTACACGCTTGGGCCACCTATCTTGTCAACCAACAAGCCGCTGATAGCGAGCGCATTATCACGAATCATTTCAGCAGTTAGCCTAGACCCAGGTCCTCTGGCTAACCAAATATTTTGCGGATCATTTTCAATTTGCTCTACCGGGGCTTTTGATGACTGCTTGTAAGTCTGGGTATTTACAATGACTCGGTGCAACTCCTTGATGTCCCAACCTGACTCTCTAAAGTAATTGGCCAGATAGTCCAAAACAGCCGGATAGGTTGGTAAATCCCCTTGGCTTCCAAAGTTGTTAGATGTAGCAACCAAACCACGACCAAAATGCATTTGCCAAATACGGTTTACAAATACACGTGCAGTTAGAGGATTTTCTTCATTAAACAACCACTGCGCTAAACCAATTCGATTTTTAGGTAAACTTTCATCAAAGCCTAAGATTGCCTCAGGTGTATTGGGAAACACTTGTTCTTTTGGTTGGTTAAATGCACCACGATCTAGGCGGAATGTGTCTCTAGGCTCAGGTAAATCGCCCATAACCATAATTTCTGGCGCAGTAGATTTTATTTTATTAATTTCTTCTCTAAGCTTGTACAACTCAGCTTGTAACGCTAGGTAGCTGTTAGAAGTAAGCAAATTATGCTGTTGCTCTAAGTTCTGGCGCTGAGCATGTGCTAGCGTTTGTAATGCTTTAGGTTTGGCACTCTGTAATACTTCTAATTCAGCCAGTTGGCGTTGGTAAATTTTAATTTCATCAACCGTACTCCCTTTAATTGGGCTAATTTGATGTTTTTGACCTAATACAAACCCATCAAAGCCGTAGGTGTGAATGTCTGGAATAAATTTAATCGTACGATAGAGGTTATCTATATCATTAGATACACTTTGGCGTTGACCATTAACATATAAACTTAAACCGTTTGCTTTCGATGAGCCATCGTAAGTAAATGCAATATGTGACCATTCATTTACAGGCACAGAGTTTGTGGTTGTAAGCTGAATTGCGTTGGTTGGCCATGAGTGTGCCATAATAAATTTAAGCTTGTTTCCGTCGACTAAATGCAATGAATATCCTTTAAAACCAAGTCGGAGTGACTCAGCGTGAACAAAAATTGCGTTGTCATCATAACTTTTTGCCGGTTTTAACCAAAACTCAACACTAAATGCTTGTGTACGTTCAAAATCTGCGACTTTAGGGTCGAGTTTAGCGTAGTTATAGTCGCTATATTCAAAGCCTTTACCTTTATAACCATCCACCCAAATAGGTTCTTTCAGTTTTGCTGGCTGTTTAGTATCTATTGTGTTCGGGCTTAAGGCTTCTTCTTTCGCATCTTGTTCTCTGTTTACCTGAGCTGTGTCAAAGCTATAATATGCGGTCAAATCTGCTTTTTTATGTTGGTCAATTTGATGCGTTGATCCTTGTTGTTGCTGATTTTCAGAAAGTGACGCAACTTCATTTTCTAATTTAGCAATGGACTGTTCCAATAGTACAATTTGTTGGTCTTGCTCATCTGTTGTTAACAATAAACTCGGACCTGGCGTTTGGTCTGGCCCATAAACCGCGGTACCTAATTCGTTCGTACTATTAAAAAACGCCGAAATTGAATAATAATCAATATGTGAAATGGGATCGTATTTGTGGTCGTGGCAGCGCGCACATCCTACCGTCATACCTAAAAATGCAGTGCCAAAAGTATCGGTACGATCTGCAACGTATTCCATTCTGTACTGCTCAAAATCGATACCCGCTTCTGAGTTCTTTTTGTGTAAACGATTAAATGCTGTCGCTAATACTTGATCTTTGTTTGCATTTGGCAATAAGTCACCCGCTAACTGGTAAGTGGCAAAATCTTTATATGACATATTGGTATTAAATGCTTCGATAACCCAATCTCGCCAAGGGTGAACTTGGCGGTGTTTATCATCTAGATACCCATCAGAATCTGCATACCTGGCTAACTCTAACCAGTCTGCTGCCATACGCTCACCATATTGTGGCGAACTTAACAAACGTTCCACCAATTGTGCGTAGGATTTATCGCTATTGTCTGCTACAAATTGATCAACATCAGAAAGCGATGGCGGCAACCCAGTCAGGTCGAACGAAACGCGTCTGATTAATGATGTTTTATCTGCTTCAGGTTGTTGGGTTAGCCCTTTATTTGCTAAAGTTGTCTGAATTAAAGTATCGATTGTTGCTGAAGGTGTTGCTTCTTCAACGATAGCTGGAGTAGACAGAGGCTCAAATGCCCAATGTTTTTTGTACTCTGCCCCCTGTTCTATCCATTTGCTGACTAAAGCGATTTCATAGTCAGTAATGGTTGAATGCGCGTCTGAAGGTGGCATAACTAGATTTTCATCAGTGGATGACATTCGGCGAATTATTTCACTTTCTTGTGGCTTGCCAGGCACAATTGCATACTTTCCAGGTGACTCAACTAATTCAGCCGTTGCTGTTGAAAATAAATCTAACTGCAAACCCGCGGCAGGATTATCCGCACCGCCATGACAACCAAAACAGTTATCTGATAATACGGGTCTGATGTGCCAATTAAAGTTTACCAATTTGGGAAGTTCAACCTGACTCGACGAATTTGTAGAATCAGAACACCCTATTCCGGTCAGACAAAACAGAATTAGGCAAGAATAATAGCCAAAACGTTGAAATAGTCTTAGTATTAATAAGGCAAATTTATCCTTACCTGTATGTAATAACATAAAACCTACCTTGTTCATTTACTTAAGTTAAGTGTTGTTACCATGATGTAAAAATAGATAATATTTGGTAAGTAAAAAACTAAAATTGTACTGAAAATTAACGGTAAAAAGCAGAAAGATTAACTTTTAATGACTAAAAATAACCTTAAAATTAACGCAGAAAGTATTCGAACTGAATTAAATAGAATTGTTTCTAGCCCTGCTATCGGTAGGTCTGAGAACTATAAAGAATTATTAATTTATTTAGTTGAATGTGAGTTGAAAAATATTGACCAAGAGTCAACATTGAATACGCCAAAAGAATTTGAAATTGCAACTAGTGTATTTATCAATAAACAAAATTACAGTCCAGGTGAAGACTCGTTTGTACGAGTTTACGTGTCAAATTTACGAAAAAAGTTGCGCGACTACTATAAAAATTTATCAACACCCGCTCCTTTTCAAATAGAGATCCCAAAAGGAAGCTATAAAGTCGAATTTACAACAACACATCTAGAGCCTGGGACGCGTGAAAATAAATCATCAAAGGTTCAAATAGCCTTATATCCGTTGGCGGCAGCTGTTGCTATACTCTTTTCAGCCAACTTGTGGCAGTTTTTAAAGGCCCCTACCGCTGAAGATATTGAACCTTCCGCTGTTTCTAGAGTTTCCAACCATACTGTGTGGCATAGATTTAATCACAACGATAAGCCTATTTTAGTTGTAATGGGTGACTTATTTGTATTCAGTGAGTTTGATAAGCAGTTAAACCGTTACCGAACCATTCGGGATACAAGCATTAATACGCAGGCTGAGTTCAATGAGTTTTTGCGTAACAATCCTAGTTATGCTGAAAAAGTTAAAGAAAACCGCGCGAACATACTAACTAAAGGTAATGTTATTACTATGCGCGAGTTCTTACCCATATTTAATAGTGATAAAACCGTTTCTTTTAGGTTGATGTCAAATGTTACAGCTAGTGATTTGCGTGACTACAATATACTCTTTATCGGTTTGTTTAAGTCGCTAGGCGCGCTTAAAAATTACCTGCAAGGTTCCAATTTTATCGTGCACCAGCATTCTATCACTTACAAAAAGACCGAAAAAAATTATCGTATTGTGGGTGATTATAAGAAAGAATATACCGACTATGGTATATTCGCCAGCTTTAGCGGGCCAAGTGGTAATGATATAAAAATTGTCTCTGCATTTTCAGATACAGCTATAGTACAAATCGGTAAAATAATGAGCTCTACTGCTGGTTTAGAAAAGCTTGAAACCGCGGCAAAGCAAGGTGTGGTCGATTTAAATGGTAATTTTGAAGTGTTAATAGAAGCGTCTGGGTATGATCGTACAGACTTAGCTTCTGACATCTTGCTAACGGATACCATTAACAAAGAAGCGGTCTGGGCAAAACCCAATATTCAATAGAACCACTTCCACCGTTTTGTGCACCACACCTCAATTTTCACAATGAACTACAATTGATAGCGTTGTCACCTAACCCGCTTGGCGTGTCTGTACCAATGTAGATTTTGTCCAACATAGTACCGTTTTCACGTATACCAATGGTTAAGGTGTTTACCCCTTCAGATAAGCTGTGACTTGAACCAAAGCGTTTCCATTCCCAGCCGGCAGACTCACCAATGGCCCAAACCGAAGCTGCAGCGCCATTTATACTCACCCAAAATGAGTCATCTTGTTGTGTTGGTGTATTAACCAACCCCCAAATACCCAATTCAGAATCTGCTTTTACTTCAAATGAGAAAGTAACTTGACCACCGCTTGCAGGCATGCCGTTGTGATCGAAGAAGTCATTTGCTTCTCGAATATACTTGCCTCCAGACACGGCAGCATCATCGATAACAGCCCAGTTTTCACCTACAACTCCACATTCAGCTTCCATCCATACATTAGTAATTTTAGACTCTCGGACTAAGTTAACTGCGTGTAGTACTCGGCTATCCGCAGTACCTCCATTAACATTGGTTAATCGCAGTGCAACTAATTCATCTTGTGAGCCCACGTTTGCAGAGGTCAATACAACTGATTTTTTTGTTTCACCTGGTGCAAAAGTTAATGAATTGGCTGAAAGGGTAAAGTCATCGCCAAGCACAGCATCACCTGCTACCGCTTCAATATCTAACGTGATGGTTTTATCACTGGCTTTATTGAGCAATATGTCTAAAGTTGCAGATTCACCACGAACAACATGGCTCAATGATTCAGCGAAATAGACTGAATAATTTGATGAAGCAGAAAGCTCATCCCAACCTATTGCAGAATTTGAATACACTGCGTATGCCCCGATATTGACCCCATCAACACCAGCACTTTTCGCTGGACTGCCATCAGCCAAAGTAAAATCATCTGTATTAGCAAATAGAGGATCTTCAGATAGACCATTGGTTTCAGATACCGCGGTTTGAAATGCTGCAACGGTTGACATAGTACCGTCATATTTTTCACCCCCTACTTCCACAGGACTTGGGATACCACCTAGATATATTGACTGGTTCACATTGCTAGAAAACCATAAGTTATTTGCAAACGCATGGGGGCCATTGTCCATCGCTGATTGGGTAAACATTAGGTTGTAGTCGGTATTGTTGAATGCAATATTGTTTCTAAATTGATCACGTTTAGATTTATGTACTTTAAAACCCACATCGTTATTGTAGGCAACATTGTTTACCCAGCGGGCGTCTTCTGTCCAGCCTGTTTCAGTGTAATAGGCAGTCATATAACCAGAGTGCATTTCTACTGAAATGTTCTCTTGAATGACGTTGGCTTTACATCGAGATTCGTTAAATACATTACCATGGCCGTTTTTACCATAGTTACGTAAAATCACATTGTTGCTGCCGTCACGGTCTAACCAAACATGGTGTAATACGTTTTCTGCGTAGTTAAACGCCACTAAGTTATAACCCATGGCATGATCTTGAATGTCCATAGCACGAGAGAACTTGTAGTTTTGGCTCCAACTACGTGCTTTAGGTTTGAAGTTTTTGAAGGTGTTGTAACATAATAAATTGTATTGGCCGTCTTGCCCATCAAGCCCAATACCATCACCAAAGATGTTATCGAAGTAATTGTTGCACACTACATTTCGATCGGATTGGTAGACCTTAACAACCTGACTGCCGTTGAATTTAGCGACACCTTCGTTACCTAAATTCTCAAAGCGGTTATTTATAACTACATTACCCTCGCCTCTTGCGATAAATATACTTGCAAGGCCATATTCAAAATCTTTAAAGTGGAGCCCTTCAATCCAAATATAATTTTTATATGTTAAATCGAATATTGAGTCTGGATTGTCTTCCTCGCTGGTTGCTGGATATTTAATTACCACATCACCTGTACCAGGGGCAGGTCTAAATACTATATAATTGCCTTCAGTGCCCGATTGAGCCGGAACAATACTGCGCTCTGAATATGTACCACCTTCAATTAACACTAAGTCGCCCGGCTGAACTTGCTGAGCCGCATGTGCAATACTGCGATACGGATTATTCTCGCTACCATCATTCGTATCGCTGCCTGAAGCCGAAACATAGATCGCATTGCTTGCATCAATCGCGGGTCCTGTGCCAACTACTGTAGCTGTCTCTGGTGACGTCATAGTTTCGTTGGCGAACTCACCATCGTTGTATGTCACAACAACAGAAATTGTTTGGTCAACAACTGTTTCGTCCAACATCAATGTTGCATTGATTTCGCCCGGTAAATCAATGCCATTAGCTCGCCATTGATATCCAACAATTTGAATTGCACCATCTGGGTCTTGCAAAGTGTGATTAACCGCTAAAGTTCTGCCTTGGCGAGCTAAACCACTAATTATGACATTTCCAGTAGTTGCATCATTTGTATTAACAACAGCGTCTGTTGTCGCGGAGGTTTTACTTTGGTTTGCAAATACACCATCGTTATAAGTTAAAACAACTGAAATAGTTTTGCCGATTTCATTGGAGGTTAGCGTATAGCTAGATGAGGTAGCACCATTAATTGCGCTACCATTTGCTAACCATTGATAACTAACAATATTTATCGCGCCGTCGGGATCACTTAGAGAATGGGTTACAGACAAGCTTTTACCTTGCTCTACACTACCAGATATCGTGATATTACCCGTTGCGGAGGTATTTTCGATTGGTGTAGCTGTGTCGCCAGAGCCCTCTTCACCACTGCCCCCGCAGGCTGTAACTAAACTAGATATGATTAAAGCGGCTAATAATTTATAGCGAAACATTGTCAATTGACCTCAATGATTAAGTTTGTAACGTTAGAACTATGCAATCTTACCTGATATAGTCATTTTGATAAATACATTGAAATTACATTAAAATTACATTAAAACCTATTTTTTTACAAAAAACAAAAGAACCATATTAAAAATACAATAAAAATCAGATGGAAATAAGATTAAGCAAATAGACAGGCAAGAAAAACTGGGAACAATATTGTTAATGTCATTAAGACACTTTCATTGCCGTTTCTATTTCACCTGAGTTTCGGGTAAACAAGTAAAACTTTCGGTAACCAAGTAGCAGCAAATAAGTCACAGCAAAAAGCTAAAAAATAGGGTAAAAAAGTGAGGAGACGGAAGGGATTTCCATTATTAGACAAGCGCTTCCTTGCGCTTATACAAGCAAATTGAATGTTATATTTTTTCTTGGTAAGGTTCGATGGGCGTGATACTACCATCTGCATTATGCTGAAGTGGCGACATTTTCATTGAACGCAAATGAGTTAACCCGCCGGATAGACTGCAGTCGTGATAAAATAAATACCATTGTCCTTGGAACTCGACGATGCTATGGTGCGTGGTCCAGCCTAACACTGGATTTAATACAACCCCCTTGTATTTAAAAGGTCCGTAAGGGGTGTTGCTCGTAGCATAAACAATCTTATGAGTATCACCTGTAGAGTAAGATAAATAATAAGTACCTTCATATTTATGCACCCATGGGCCTTCAAAAAATCGACGTTCAGTATCTTCGACTTTAATAGGTTCACCTTGCTCATCTGTAATAAGTATTTCTTTAGGGTCTTCCGCTAATTCAAGCATATTGTTCGATAGTGCAGCCATTCGAGGGGCTATAGCTGCTTGACCATTTTGAGGATAATTATCTTTACCTAAGTATTCATTACCTTTCCATTGTTGCAACTGCCCACCCCAAATGCCACCGTAATAAAGGTAATGTTTACCGTCATCATCACAAAATACGGCTGGGTCAATACTATATGTACCTTTTATAGCGTTAGGCTCTGCTATAAAAGGACCCGATGGCTCATCAGATACAGCAACACCTATGCGAAAGATTCCGTCATAGTCTCTTGCTGGAAAATACAGATAGTACTTACCTCCTTTCTCTGCAGCGTCTGGCGCCCACATTTGTTTTTCAGCCCAGGCGATGTCTTTAACATGAAGAGCAATGCCGTGATCAATAACTTTACTACCAACTTTTTCGATTGAAAATACGTGATAGTCTTCCATCGCAAAATGCGAGCCTTCGTCATCTGTTGGATGTTCATTTTCTACGTCATGAGATGGGTAGATATATATTTTTCCCTTAAAGACGTGTGCAGATGGATCCGCAGTATACATATGTGTAACGAGTGGTTCTGCATTAGATAATAGATTTTCCGCACGTTCTATATCTAAAGCTTGTACTCGTTCAGCATCGCTAGTTTGCGACATTAAACACTCCTCCGATTCAACAATACTGCTCGATTATCTGAATACCAGGTTAACAACAGTCATCTTAATGTAATTTTGACAATATATCACATGCAGGCATATAGTCAATAATTCAGTTTACATTTTGTTAATACTATAAGTTGAGTTAGTTGCATTTGGGGTCTTTCAGATATACTTGATCTGTTGTGATAGTTATAAAGTAATAAGGCGATAATAGTAATAGAATATTCACTTAGAAGAATATTTGTAATATTATCTACAATATTGTTACAAATATGAGATAAAAATAAATGTCAACTGGACTAAAAGATGGAGCCGAACTCAATACTTCATTTGAACATTTACAGGAAGAGTTTTTACCTGCGGACTGCATGAATAATGTTACCGTTGATAATTTGATTTTAGCGATGCAAGAAGGGAAACTAAAAGTTCTACTTGCCAAATATAAACATGGTCTAGCTGCCAACCAGTGGGGTTTAATAGGCCACTGGGTACGCAATGATGAAGATTTAGAAGCAGCAGCCAACCGCGTGGTTACCCATACCACTGGAGTTAAGAATTTTCACCTTGAACAATTGGCGGCGTTTGGTAATGTAAATCGTTACCCTCTTCGTCGTATTATTACGGTCGCTTTTTTTGCTTTAGTGCGCTTTGAAGAGGCAAACGTTGTCCACTCTAACAGCACCCTAGAAGTTGATTGGTTTGACATAAAAAAACTGCCCTCACTTGTTTTTGACCACGGGTCAATAGTGGATTCTTGTTTACAGCACCTTAAATATAAAGTGCGGCATGAACCAGTTGGTTTTAGTTTACTACCAGAAAAGTTCACGCTGCTACAACTTCAAGAAATCTACGAAGCAATATTAGACATTAAGCTAGATAAACCAAATTTCCGACGCAAAATCCAAAAAATGAACCTATTAATCAATTGCAAGGAGAAACAGAAAGATGTCGCACATAGAGCTGCAACCTTGTATCGTTTTGATATAAATGTATATGAAAAGTTAAAAGAGTTTGGTTTTAATTTTGAGTATTAGTTGTGCTTAATGAAGCATGTCGACTTGTAAATTAAATGTATGTACAGAATTTTTGGTTTACATTTAAACCAAATAATTATAGTTTAATGGACAATAACTATAACTGAGGCTTAGTGTTTTGAATCAAAAGTTAACTATTAAAGAAAAATTAGGTTACGGCCTAGGCGATACAGCATGCAACATCGTATTTCAGATTGTTGCAAATTTCATGCTTATTTTTTACACAGACGTTTTTGGTATTAGCGCTGCTGCTGCTGGTACATTAATGCTAGTCGTTAGATTATTCGACGGTGTTACCGATCCAATTATGGGGGGGGTTGCAGACAGAACTAAAACACGTTTTGGTACCTATCGACCTTATTTATTGCTCATGGCAATACCCTATGGAGCGCTAGCTATAGCTGCGTTTACCACGCCTGATTTAGCACAAGACAATAAATTAGTTTATGCCTACATCACGTATGCGTTACTTATGACTTGCTACACTGCTATTAATATTCCTTATTCTGCGTTGGGTGGCGTTATGACCAGCGATCCAACAGAACGTGCATCGTTACAATCATTCCGATTTGCTATGGCAATGAGTGGTGGTGTTGTGGTTGTTTGGGCACTTCCGCAAATGTTGGATACTTTTAAAGAGTTTGGCCAACAAGCAGCTTACCAATACGCAATGGGGATTTTAGCTTTATTAGCAGTTATCTGTTTCTTTATTTGCTTTTTCTTGACTAAAGAACGTGAGCAGACAAAAGAAACACACAAGTCAAATATGGCACAAGACTTTTTCAACTTATTTAAGAATGATCAATGGGTACTTATGGTGGTTATTACGCTATTTGTATTAACTTTAATAGGTTTACGCTCTGCAATCGCTCCTCATTATGTTAAGTACTATTTAGGAGACGAATCACTTACGAGCGCATTTTTGACAATGGGTATGGTTGCAGCTGTACTCGGTGCATTATGTACGCATTTTTTATCAAAAAAATTCGGAAAAAAAGTCTTGTTTCAGGTTGGGTTAGTGTCTGGGGTTTTGTCGCACGCCATTTTGTTTATTTTACCAGCTACTCAAGTCAGTTTAATATTCGTTGCTTTCTTTATCGCAAACTTTGTTCATATGATAGTGACTCCGTTAATGTTCTCCATGATAGCGGATACAGTTGACTATGGACATTTAAAAACTGGCAAGCGCTCAATGGCGATGACTTTTTCGGGGCATTTGCTCGCTATTAAGTTCGGATTTGCTATCGGTGGTGCGACTGCAGGTTGGATGCTAAGTGCATACGAATATGTACCAAACCAGGCACAATCTTCTGAAGCGCTATTTGGTATTCTTATGGGATTTGCGGCTGTTCCTGCAGCGCTATTGTTTGTAGCTGCTTTTATCATGACAAAGTACAATCTTACAGAAACTAAGCTGTTTGAAGTTCAGAAGAAGCTTAAAGAGGTTTAAGCTTTAATAAAATTTAAATTAAGACGGGCCTTGAGCCTAATGCCAGTCAGTTAAACTGACTGGCATTTTGTTTTTTGATTGGATATTTTGAGGGTTTGGGTTTTACCACTCTAGGGTAGCTCCGCTCTTCTCGCCGTATTGGTAACTGATAAAACACCAACTGCTCTATTAATAAATCATAGTGCTTTGGCAAATTTCCTGGGCTAGAAAGCGGTAGTGTTGCTAGGTAAGCTATGACCCGTCATTCCGCACCTAGTTTTTAATTAATCGTGGTGTTTTTTTCTTCAGTTGATCGCATCATTTAAAAAAAGACTTGAATATCACGGCTTGGTGGCTGGTTTTTGTCATGATCCAATTGGTCGACTTAATTGACCTTAAACTCCGTGAATCGAACGATCGTACTTTAAGCTTTGGTCAACTGGTTATGGCTATGGTGATAAATGGCTTGGGGTTTACTGGCCGAACGTTACACATGTACAGTGAGTATTTTAAAGATAAGCCTCTTGAGCGCTTAATTGGTGAAGGCGTCAAGGCTGAGCAAATCAATCAACTATTTATCACGCGTGTCCCTCAAACACTCAAAGAAGCTAAAACGCTAATCAAATTGGCTCCGACTTTAAGTTTTACGCCTTTATCTTCAGGCTACGAAGGCGTGTTTCATGAATGTGAATATGGTGGCGTAAAGCAAAAGTGGTTGTTAGTACGCAGTGAACAAGCTGCTAAACGCGAAACACATACGCTAAGTAAGCGCATGCACAAACAAGCAGAGCAAGCACGTAAAAGCTTTAAACAACTTAGCCAAAAAATATTTGCTTGCGAAGTTGATGCACAAAAGTCATTGGAGGAATGGGAAAAGAAACAAATACTCTGTAAAAAGCCAGAACGAATAGAAGCGTTATTAATGGTGATGACGGTCTGTTTAATGGTATATGCAGCCTTGGAGCATCAGATCCGCAAACAACTTGTAGAGCAAGAGCAGTACTTCCCTGATATGAAATACAAACCCCATCAGAAACCCACCGCTCGCTGGGTGTTCCAATGCTTTCAAGGGATCACCATCATGTATATCAACCAAGACACTGTGATCGTTGCTAATCTTGAGGATCGCAATCACACGATCATTGATTGCTTAGGTTATCATTACCAGAAAATTTATTCCTAAAAGTGGTGCGGAAGTTCGGTATGACTGCTGTCGAGCAACTTGAGAAGCTTAGCTGGTTAGAGCGTATCCCCTTTCTATTCGCCGCTTCAGTCATTGCTTTTCGAATTAAGTTATAAGCCAACAACAACCCCCACAGTTCCTGTTTTACCATTTCGGGTTTCAAACTTCTTAACGCATATTCGCTATTCAATAGGGTTTGCTTCATTTCTCTATAACCCAATTCGATTTCCCAACGATGTGTATAACGTTCTACAATTTCAGCTGCCGGATATTTCATTGGGTTAAGCATCGATGTTATCACTTGATAATGTTTACTTTTGATAGTCTTAGTGATAAATCTCGCATCCATCCTTATAGATAGGTGGGGTCGTTGTTTAGCCTAATTCGTTTATCCAACTTGCCATAATGACTTACTCTTTCGTATTGAAGCCCCTTTTTAGCCGGCATTAGTCAATGTCGCTCAGTTCCAGCATGGTGCCAATCGTGTAATAAACCAAGTGAATAAAAACTTTTATCAAACATGGTTAAACTGAAGTCAGGCGTAGATTCAACTAACTCTTGAGCTAGCATCATTTCATTTGTTTTATAGCCGCCAAACCACACCATCAACAGCTAACAGATTCAGGCCGCACCATGAATCTAGCTTAGAGATCTGATAATCATGCTTTGCCATAAATTTAAACACTTGTTTAACGCTTTCGGCCCCTAACCGCAGCCTTGCTTGAACGACTACACTAGGTGCGACAAGTTTATTTTGTCCAAGTAACATCAAATCCATCTGTGTGACCAAATCCCAAACAGATTGTTGTCTGTATAGGCTCATACCAATCACCGACCACATAACAGCTTCAAGCGGCAGGCGCCTCTTTCTGACAGTAGCGACTCCCGCTTTCTCAAACCCTTGTTGGACAAAGTCAGGGTCTAAAAATTGGTTAAGCTTTTCGAAGGTATAAACAGGTTGATTAGTGGTAATGGTTTTACAAAAGGCTTGTTCAAGACGCATAAAAAAATCCGATGATCACTGATCATCGGATTTTGATCTCATTTACCGAAATTGTAACATATTTTCTTAACTGTTCGGCATTAGGCCTTGAGCCTGCTTTTTTTTACTCCTTGCCTTTTATTCCTTTTGACTAGATGCTACCATAACAATAAATATACATTTCGGATACAAACTGGATATTTATTATGAGACATCTTTTTTTGATAGTAGCATTTGTCATTTCAACCACTTCATTTGCCGAACAAAAAGTTAATACAGACTATTTCTATTTTTTGAACGGTGAAACCCCAGGTAAATGGGGCTGGACACTTAGAGGTGATGGAAATGGTAACAAACAAATTCCTGATGAGGGAGGCAAAAGTCCAGGCGGTGCATTAACATTAGGGCCGGCTGATGATGCTGAAATTCCAAGTGCAATCAAACTAAAATGGCGCAGAAGTATGAATGGCGAGGTTAACGCAACAATTTATGGTAAAACTGTTGATTTGTCGAAATTCGAGCATAACGCCGAAATTGCGATGGCCATTAAAATTATATCGCGAAAAGTCCCAAATCGCGTCATGTTTAAAGTTAAGTGTGGCAAGACTTGTAATGCTAAAATTAATATAGCCGAGCAATTAAAAAAAGCGCCTACAAATAAATGGTTTATTTTTCCGATAGCACTTAATTGTATCTCTGGCGCTGGAGCAAATTTGTCCACGCTCAGCTGGCCATTTTCAATTTCTACCGCCGAAAGGTTCGAGATCCATTTAGCTGAAGTTCGTGTCAGCGAGATGCAACCAGGCAAAAAGGGCTGTAGTGAATAACCCCTTTGCTAGTCTTTTCTAGATTTTAGAGGATCAAACAGTGTGGTAATGGTGTCGCCCGATTGGTTACTTTTAGTGAAGCAATTTTAACTAAACTGACGACACCATGTAGCTCGTAAAATTATCACGAAAGATCAACAGGCTTTACTTATCTTCCTTTATCTAGTAGTCGGTGTTTTGCAAGATAGTTGTCGCCTAAAGTTAAATTTTATGCTGCCTTCTCATCTTCATTTTTTGTCGGGTTTAAATGTACCTGTTCGATGTGATCAGATCATAATCTTTCCATGACAGCATTGTCTAAATAATTTCCACGTCTGCTCATGCTCTGAGTTATCTTTAACGTCTTAAGCCTTTTTCTGAACGCGCCAGTATAATATTGCACCCCTTGCTCCGAGTGAAATATCAATTTTGTTGTATCGGGTTCTTGGCGTTGAACTGCATCATTTAATGCAGCTTTTGCTAACTGGGCATCAGGGCTAGTCGATAATGCATAACCAACAATTTCCTTGGTGGCTAAATCAAGCACACAAGCCAAGTAACGCCAGCCTTCATGATGCCTTATGTGGGTAATATCACCGACATAATGCGTGTTGTAAGTTTCAGGCACGAACTTGCGTTTAATTAAAGTCGGTGCATATTTATGCTCTGTACCAGAGGTTGGATAATGGTGTTGTGTTTTCGGTCTTATGGCTTTTAATCTTTGATTTCTCATGATTTTTGATATTTTGTATAAGCCAACATGACACCCAATACCGCGTAACTCAGCTTGTATTCGTCGTTTACCATAAGTGTAGCCTGATTCGTTAAAAATCAGTTTAATCAACACATTTAATGCATCTTCTTTTGCTGATGGTGTTTTGGCATTGTAATAAAAACGACTGCTGCAAACACCAAGCGCATTGCATAATTCAGTGACGTTATAATCAGAGTGCGCTTTCTTCATTTGTTTCACGATTTGTGGTTTGGATTGTCCAGTATGAAGAAAGCTGCAGCTTTTTTTAATATATCATTATCCCTTTGTGCGCGTTTTAGTTGAGCCTCTAATGCTTCTATGCGCCGTTGCTCGGGTGTTAATGCTTTTGCCCAGCTTGGTTTTTTCGTCCTGAAAAAACATTTTACTCTAAACTATAGCCCTTTCTATTGATCATAATGAGATGATCGGGATTAGCACAATGATGCGCTTGCTTTATATACACCGGTTAATAAAGTAACCGTTAATAAAGTAAACGTTTATCTTTGCAATAACATATCAATGATATCATCGGCGGTTGAATCTTTATTGCCGCCTTTATTTGCGCCTGTTATCCACCAGTAAATCATGCCTGCATCTGAGCAATCAAATTTATTGGTTTGAAAAGGTACAACCCCATCTTGCTCAGCGTAAGCCAACATTTCCCAAATAAATCGCATCCCAGGATCTTGATGATCTTTAGCCCAATCCCAAGGTGCCATTGGCGTTTGCAAACCTAAGTTTTGATCACCTATTTGGTGTTCAGTTACCCCAAAATCAAGAATTTTCTGCCATGTAAAATAGTCGCCACTATCGTCATTAGCTGGGTGATGTGATACCACATGCACATTTTTATGGGCCTTAGGGTTTGAGTTCTCAAGCGCATAGCCAATTAAATCAGGTTCACCAGCTTCAATAATCCATAATGGGTCAGTTTTTGTTGACGCATTAATGGCTTTGACTAAATCGGCAGTGGCGCCAGCTTGATCAACTCGGCAGTTATAATAATCAGCTAAATGATTAAAAGGTCCAAACAATTCAATCCCTTTACCACTTAATTGATGTAATATTTTCTGGCGTCTTAATTCGTCAGCTTTGCCAATTTGATAGCCTTTGTTTTTGGTTGGATCTAAATCACATGAATGCGACAAATGAACTAGCCTGTCATTTAAATCTGCCTTTTGTAATAACCCAAGCATAACAGGTGTTGCACCTATATCATCTGGATCAGGTGAGTTACCATCAATCACAACAGCCAAGCGTCCTTTAGGTGGATTAATGCTATCAAGCTCCACATCTGTCACGTAACGTTCCCAAAAAGCATGAACAGAAATAGCCGGCTGCCCCAGCTCTAATATCCACCAAGCTTCAACTATATCTGAAAAATCAACGCCGCCTTCAGGCATCACTGAATAGTCAGCTGAAAACCCAGAATCTTTCACTATTTTGTCTGCTTCAGTCCAAAGTTGTCTGGCTTTTTGATTTGAATTTTTGGCCGATACCGCATGTTTAATCCACTTAGGATTTTCATCAACATACTTAGGTGTAAACTCACCTCGTCTATTTTTGCGTACAAATTTTTTCAGCGCCTTATTGCCATCATTAATTGCACGATAATCTGTCATTTTTTTCACATAGGCTAAATCTTCGGGCGTTGTCTTTTTCTCATTCCAATTGCTATGCTGTACTACAATAACGTTATTTTTAATCACAGATGGGTTTATACCTGCCGTTAGCAAAGCGTCAATCCAATCTCGAGTAAAGTCAGATTGACCTGCCTCTTGTACCCAAACTTTACCGCCATTTGCTAATCTGGCTTTTACTCTGTCTCTTATCATGAGCACTGATTTTTGCCAATCAGCGCGCGCATCTGTCCAATTTAAATTTTCTTGACCAAATGCCATATTAAATAAAGCATTCGCATTTAAATAACTGCCCGTTTGAGTACCGGTTGTGCCAGCGACGGAAATTAAATTAACTTTTTTAAGATCATCATGCTGCAGCATAGATCCCAACGCGGCGATAGCATGAACATCGTCGGCATCTGGTAATAAATCAAACTGGGCAATCAATAAATCACTGTCGTGATTAAAATGCGGGCGCTCGAGCGATAATTTGCCAGCTTGGGTCATCTCTAATTGCTGCCAGCGGCCTCTTGCCCACGCAGTACCACCATGCTCAGGAATTTCACCATTGGTATCTGCGATTGATTCAATACTTAACTTATCACCTTGGTTTAGGCTAATGTTAGCCCAAGTGTGTTTTTCTGGTTTAAGATCTTGTGGTGAATCTTCACCAATGTAACTGCTGCGATAAGTAGCAACTATTTTTTCATTTACCAATAATCGGTAAATAGGTTCACCGTCTTCTTCAGTCAGCACGGTTATGGTTATGTCGTATTGACCCGTTTCACCGGTAAACTTTGTTGTGGCTTGAGCAAATAAAGTTCGATAATCACTTATCCGTGCATCAATTGCTAACGAGTCATTTCCTGCATCTTTATAATAAGGCACATTAGCACTATCCGAGACCGAAAAATCGTCAATTGCATCTAATACTATGCTGTTATGCTGATGCCCATCAGCCCAACAATAGGGTGCTGCAGCTATCAACATAGGTAATAATAGTTTTTTCATCAATTCTGCCAATTTAATTTATAGCGACTTATTTAAAAATATTTTATTTCAATACAAGATCAAAAGCCCCTAGACATTGACTTTGAAAAACGGATGGGTCCGTTTCAAAATCAATTATCCAGGATAAGCCTGTTTTAATCTTGCCTGCTAAAACAAATACCTTCAAGCGTTTTAACATACTTGAAATTATCTTAACACAGAAAATTAAAGAGATTTACAACGATTTAGCGCTTCTAAATAATAATAATCACCATAGTTAAGCGATGCATTTAAGTCTAAATCTTTAGGGTAATTACCCGTTGCCTGCTTCAACAAAAAGTGTCCGTTTTCGCCTTTAGCTGCTAAATAATCAGACGACGCTAAACTTCGTAATATTCTCATCGCAACCTGACGATATTTCTTAGCTTCATTATCATCAACATAATCAGCTAATTCTAATAATGCACTGGCTAACAAAGATGCCGCAGATGAGTCGCGATAATCAGTAATATTGGCATCATCCGGTGCGTCATAATCAAAATACGGGATTAAATCTTCAGGCATATTTTTGTGGTTCAGCAAATATTCAACAATATTTTTTGCATGATTTAAGAATTTTTCGTCTTGTGTGTATCGGTAAACCATAGTGTAGCCATAAGCGCCCCATGATTGGCCTCTTGCCCAAGATGAATCGTCGGCGATGCCCTGAAACGTTTGTTTAGACTTTGGTAGACCTGTTTCACGGCTGTAATTGACTAAATGATAAGAACTATGATCATCTCTAAAATGATGCTCCATCGTAACACTGGCGTGGCTCACTGCTGCATCGTAATATCTTTGGTCTCCGCTTTCAATTGACGCATTAAATAACAACTCTAAATTCATCATATTGTCGATAATAACGGGAAATTCCCAAGTGCCCCAACTCCACGAAAAAGTCGCACCAATATCGGGGTTATATCTTTCCATTAATGTTCGCGCTGAATTTTCTAAAATAGGCTCATAGCTTTGATTGCCAGTTAGCCTTAATCCATTTCCAAAGGTGCTATTCATAATAAAACCAATGTCATGCGTTTTGCGGTTAAACTGTTGCTCTTCTAACGCGTGAGTCCATTTTTTGGCGGTTTCTAACCAACTTTGATCTTTAGTATGCTCATAAATATACCAAAAGTTACCCGCCACAAAGCCGCTCGTCCAGCCCATAGGTGTCGTATAATGCACCTTGCCTTCGCTAAACGAAGTCGGTATTTTTTTAGGGTTAGTATAGGCTTTACGAAAATCATCTAACTGTTCGGTTGCGTTGTCTAAAGCAGCGTGACAAAACGCAACATTATCAGCAGGCCAAGAAACAGAAGCCGTTTGAGTATCTGCGTTTTGAGTTGTACCGCAAGCAGTTAAAGAAGCAATAATAGATAAAGAAAGCAGGGTTTTATTTAATTTTAAGCTCATAGTTAGACCTTTTTACAACATATATAAATCAATATTAATGGGTTAAATACTTGGCGCTTTCAGCTCAATGTTCAATGCCAGTTGAGCCAAGTCTGATGCAGCTTGAACTGCATTTTTATTTTGTGGGAAAAACTCAGCCCCTATGTAACCTGGGTAGCCTAGTTCTCTCAATCGAGTGAGCACTTTGCCATACGCAACTTCGCCTGTACCGGGTTGGTTTCTATCAGGTGAATCAGCCAGTTGAATATAGGCAACTTGATCAAATCCGTTCTCTAGATGCGTGATTAAATTACCATTGGTGCGCTGCATGTGAAAAAAATCCCAGTTGATTTTTACACTGGGTGAATTTACCTCACGACAAATGGATAATGCAGGTTCGTGACCATACATAAAGTGGCCTTTATGATTAAAGGGGTTGTAAGGCTCAATCGTCGCAATCATATTTTCAGCTTCTAATCGCGGAGCCACTCGCTTTAATACTCGGGTATAGTTTTCAATCATTTGCTCAACCGTTAAACCTTTAATCAGTTTATGTCCGGTTAAATTAAAATTAGGTATGTTTAATGTTTTGCCCGCTGAAATGGTTAAATCTAACCATTCTAAAAAAGGCTTTTCGTTTTTAGGATCGGCAAAATTAGGGGGATGAGGAGAATAACTGGTAATTTTTACGCCGACATCAGCAGCGCGTTGAGCAATTATTTCAGGTGTTCTGCCTCTATCTTTATCAAACGGATTCCAAATTTCTACCGCACTAAAACCGATAGACTTTGCCGCTGCCATACGGTCTAAAAAAGGAATTTCACCACGAAACCATTGCTCAATATTACAAGCAAATGAAGCAAGCCCTTGTTGCCTTTGCGCCAGCGAGAGAATACCTGCGGCTTGATGTTGATTATTTTCATTTTCTAAAGCTGTTTTTAGCTCTGTTGAAGAACAAGCTGCAAGGCTGGCTAAACCAGCACCTGTTACCCCTGCGGCTGCCGTGCGGCTAATAAATTGTCGACGATCCATTATAGTGTGCCTTTCGTCATCAATTTAGCTGCATAATCAGCAGCCCGCGCTGTTAACGCCATATAAGTTAAAGATGGGTTTTGCGTTGCACAAGACGACATGCACGCGCCATCGGTAATAAACAAATTTGGTACATCATGCGTTTGATTCCATTTATTTAACACCGACACTTTTGGATCATCGCCCATACAAGCGCCGCCCATTTCATGGATACGATCGCCTATCATAATATGTTCATTGGCTGATTTTTTCGTGACTTTGATATTTTTACAACCCGCAACTTCAAGCATTTCTTGAATATCTTTAGCCGCTTGGTGAGTCATTTTTCGTTCGTTGTCTCTAATTTGAGCATCAATATGTAGCTGAGGCACGCCCCATTTATCTTGTTTAGTGGGGTGTAAAGTGGCGAAATTATCGTAATAGGGCAACATTTCGCCATACATGTACGCTCTAAAATACCAAGGTTTATCCTGATAAGCCTGATCCTTAACAGCTGCGCCTATGCCCACGCTTTTTCCACTGTTGCCGGAATTAGGTCTATCTCTGGCTGTAGTTTGATAGCCGTAGCCTCGCACAAAATTAACATCATCTGTTTTATCATGCCGATAGTTTGGTATATAAGTGGCAATAGGTCGGCGGCCGTAACTATATCTGTCTTCTAAACCCGGTACTTCTGCCATACCAGTGGCACCAACAAAATGATCCATTATATAATGCCCAACCGCACCGCTTGAATTGGCAATACCATTTGGAAAATCTTCAGATTTAGAATTGAGTAAAATTTTCACTGAGTCGAGTGCTGAAGCGCATAAAAAAACGACTCTAGATTTATAGCTGCGCTTTTGTTTGCTGTTGGCATCAATCACAGTCACACCAGAGGCTTTGCCAGTTGCTTTGTTATAGTCAACGGTCGAAACAATCGCATCTGTTACTATGCTTAAATTACCCGTTTTTTTAGCGGCCGGTAAGGTCGCTGAATTAGAACTAAAATACGCACCAAAAGTACAACCTCGTCTGCAATAAAACCTGGCCTGACAAGTCCCCCGTCCTAATTTTTGTTGTTCTGCTGTCGGTTCAGTTAAATTAGCGGCACGACCGACAATTAAATGGCGATCATTATAATTTTCAGCTAATTTTTTAGAAATATGTTTTTCAGCAGCACTCATTTCCCACGGCTTTTGAAATACGCCGTCAGGTAAAACATCTAGCCCATCTTTGTTGGCAGACACCCCTATAAAAGATTCAACATAATCATACCAAGGGGCTACATCATCATATCCAATTGGCCAAGGCACACCATGTCCATCTTTCGCGTTAGCCTCAAAATCTTTTTTGCCCCACCTTAATACTTGGCGCCCCCAAGTAAGTGAGCGCCCACCTAACTGATATCCTCTTATCCACATAAAAGGTCTTTCTTTTGGATAAGAATAAGGGTGCTCTTTATCATCAACAAAAAAATTAACAAAGTCGTTAGTTAAGTTGGGCTTAACTTGCTTCATCATTTGATAACGACCTTGATCGTCGTACACTTCTGAAGCCAGTCCTCGGTTTTCGCGATCCCAAGGTGCTTGCATATCTGTATATTTTGGGCTCGGATGCTCAAGATTAGGCCCCCGCTCAAGCACTAACGTATTAAAGCCCTTTTCACTAAATTCTTTAGCAGCCCATCCACCGGTAATGCCAGAGCCAACAATAATAACATCATACTCAGTTTCATGATTAGACGGGTTCATATTGTTCCTCCAGCAAGGATTTTTTCAAGTGTTTGTTTCGATATATCGCCCTTATAAGTGCCCGGTATTAATACATAGTCCGGATTCGCTTCTTCAGAGGTATAATAAACATGAAAAACCATTTCTTTTAAATGCCGATAACTTTTGGATAACTCAGTTTGTTGGTTTTCAAAAGCGGTTATATCAAGCTGCTCTAACAGCTTGTATCTTTGTTGGTGTGCAAGCTGAATATAATTTTCAGCATAAGTATTTTTGGCGATTTGCTCGATTTGGCGAATAATGCTGCGGTATTGCTGTTTTGTTTCATTTCCGGCCCACGTCAGCATTAAGCCATCTAAAACTGGGATCACATGAGCATCTGTGGCGCCTGGGGTTTGTGTTTTTGGGATCATCAGCTCAGCAATATCAGTTAATAAAGTTAGCTCTTGAGCATTAAAAAATTGACCATGATTTTCAACAACCAGTAAATTGTTTTTATCATTTAACACCGTTGAAAAAAGCGGCGCTGATACCATAAAAGCAGTCGCTCCAATAAACACTCTGCGGCTTATTTTTTGTTCTAGCATCATGTTTAACCCTTAAATAATGACAGATAAACTATTTAATTAAGGGGTAATTGAATAATAACAGCGCAATTTGCACCATAAAACCACCCGCAAAAATCTAACCGGCATTAATCAATTTATGATTTGTTTTGTAATTGATAATAGAAAGCACAAAAAAATCAAAACCAGTCATGTATACTCATAATTTATTTAAATATAGCCAAAAATGCAAGCGGTTTAGTAACAAAACATTGCTTTTTGTACACTTAAATTTAAATTAGTGTAAATATACGGGCATAAATTGATACAATTCAAAAACTATCTGTTGGGCTTAGAAAAAACAGAGAAAAAGTTGCGCTATTGGTTTTTAACAAATGCCTAGGGTCTGTTGATCTTTTGGGTACAATTTTGCAGCAGTTTGTTTGGTATTTATACAAGGCATAGCGATTGACGTGTAGTGGGCTACATAAATGAGCTATAACACAGTAGAAATGCTAAACAAACGCTGCCCTTCGGGTTCGTCCTAAACGTTTTTTGCTCTTTGTTGCCTGCATGGATGCAGGTACTTAGCGTGAGCAGGATGCGGTAGCTGTGCTCGATATTGACATAGAAGAACTATGCTACATATCTCGCGTCGCGATCAAAAAGCGTTTAGTTAGAACAAAATTTGTACTCCAAACGTCAACAGACCCTAGATTTAATAGATATAAATACAAAGCGGATCAATAAAAGCAAATAAAGTCAATTTATTAACCACAGCTGAAATATTGCTATACGCATTCAAAACAAACTGATGATAGTTTGTTTGTCACTCACTTAATTCAACCCGAAAACCGAATGAATAAAATAAAGAGATTAGAATAAATTTGCGTGATTATTGCTTTATATAACTGTCAGATTTAATTGATTAATATTATACAAATCTGACAGTTTATACTGACTTAAAAGACAGGTTTAGGTTTACTTAACCGGGCTACCAAAAATATCGATTTCAGTGACAGACCAAGTTTGTTTTGGACTACCATTTTTTAAGACATAGCGTATATATTTGGCTTTATGACCTAATGTCTGACTCACTCTTTGCGCGCTATTTTCAATATTAGAGTCGACCACCTGCCAATTTACACCATCTACAGAAAACGCTAAATCAAATGCGGTTGCACAACGCCAATTCCATTTTCGACAATCCATATCAACTCGACTAATCTGATAAATTTGTGGTAGTTCTACCTGCAGCCACATGCCAATTTCTTGTAAATGTTCGCTATCCCATTTATTCCAATCAGCTTTCCCATCAATTAATGCATCAAATTTTGTTGAATTATGGCTGGCACTAAATTTCCACAGCTTTTTATTCGTTAATTTTTGGTTATAGAGTTCGTCTAGTTCATCACTGGTCCATGGGGTTGAGCGATGTTCAATTTTACGAATTGAAGCAATTTGTTCAGGCGTAACCATAGTGGCTTTGTTACCAAAGCTATTACGAATATAAGTAAGTACATCGGCAATATAAAGATCGTCACTATCGGCTATCGGTGCCATTATCCCAGCTAGGTAAGTTTTACCATCTATTGGCCCGGTCAATCCGTTTAATACAATACGGCCTAAAACTGACACATCACCGTTTACATGACGACTATTAGCAAAACTAGGTGCCATGAGTTTATCTCCGGCTTGAGCTCCTTGGCCATCTTTACCGTGACAGGTAGAGCATAATGAATCAAAATGTTGTTTCCCGCGGATAATCGATTCAGCAAGCACCTTGTTATTTTTGGCAAGTTCAGCTTGTGCTTGTTTTTCTTTAATTTGATATTGCAGGGCTTTATCAATCGCGAGTAAGCCTTTTTTATGTGGATACTTGGCTAGTACTAAATCACGAATAGCATTACGGTTTTCATCACTGGTATCAACATAAAAAGTAGACAACAAAATTTGTTGCGCCATTTCAATGTCCGCATTTTTTATTTGAGTTTTCCAAAGCTTAACCATACTTTGATTCTCTTTTGTCACTAGCTGCTCAGAAATTCTAAGCGCAGCAGTACGCACATTTACATTAGTGTCAGCAAATTTGGTAATCAATAACTCTTTATCTAAGATACCCAAGCCTTCTAAAGTCCATAGCGCATGTAAACGAGCTAGTGGGTTTTTATTAGATTGAGCCATCGCTTTTAACGCTGGCGCGACAGACTTGTCTTCAGACAATACGATATATTTTTGGGCATTAATCCGCCACCATTGGTTAGGATGTGATAAATATTTCACTAACTCAGCAGCGGTTTCATCGTACATCTTAGGCTGTTTGCCCAAATCTATTCCTGGTTTTGTAATACGATAAATTCGCCCGCCACCAATAATTTTATCTAAATTAAATTTTTCGATAACGGCACGTAAAAAACTGCCCTTTTTCGTCCAGTTACCTTCTTGAATAATGCCACGATACATATCGACTAAATAAATGGTGCCATCTGGGCCGGTTTCACTCCATACCGGTCTAAATGCAGTATCTGTTGATGCAATAAATTCTTTTTGCTGAGCTTGATAAGGATGGCTAATAACAGAGTAACCATCATCTCTGGTGATATCAGCACGACGAACTAAATTTCCGACAGGCTCAGGCGCAATATAGTTACCGTAAATTTCTGGAAATTTGTCACCCAAATAAATACTTTGGCCAGCAATACCTGTAAAGTGATTAAGCGTATTGTCGTCTCTCAATCTAGGCTTGCCACTTTGAACATCTGGAATCTGCTCAATTGGAAATACCTCGTTAAAGCCAGCTTCAGTTTCACCGTCAACCGGAACCATGCCGTAAACACTTGGGTAGTTAAATCCAAATACTGGCTCTTCAGCACCCGCAGCAGAATAATATAAACGGCCAGCTTCATCTTGTCCTATACCCCATTGTCCACCACCAAACCGGGTATTTTGTGAAATAATTTTTCCATTTTTAATTTTGTATCTTTTATTGGTGTAGGTCACATAAAGCCAATTATCTAAGCCCCAAATCAAACCACTAGGCTGATGTTCTAAATTACCGCCTCTAGGACCCCCTTCATAAATAGTGCTGCGCTTATCAGCAACACCATCACCGTCTGTGTCTTCTAATAATAGAAAATCAAATGTATTGGTTTCGCGAACAACAACCTTGCCGTCTTCTAACGGTAATATCATCCTTGGCAGTAATAAGTTTTCAGCAAAAACAGTAGATTTATCCATTACGCCATCATTATCGGTATCTTCTAAACGTTTGATCCGACTGCTTGCTTCCATTTGGCCTGTGCCATCTAAATCTTGCATGTAAGTTAACATTTCAGCAACGTACATACGGCCGTTTCCATCAAACGAGATCGTTACAGGTTCCTCGACCATAGGCTCATGTGCGACCAATTCCATTTTAAAACCATCTTGAACCACCATAGTAGCCAACGACTCTTGAGGAGATAAACCTGTGATGTTAGTTGGTTGGTGATCATTTTGATGATAAGCCGCCGTATGACCTGTTTTAGAACTGACGGAGGATGAATCGTTTGACGAGGTGGCTTCATCAACTATGTCTACCGTGTGAGTACTCTTGTGATTTAAGCAACCAAGCTGCAAAGCTACCGCTAAGTAAACTGCCGTTTTAATACATGTTTTGAACATTCATTTTCTCATTTAAGCTGGCATGGATTTTTGGGTTTAATATTAATTCAAATCCCACATAATTGTAAACAATATACATTATATTTAAATTAACGTCAGAAGAAATAACAATTAAAATCACACATTTGTCCTAGTTTAAAATCGACAAACTCAAATCATTTAAAGCAACATAGGTAATCAAAATAAGCTAAATAAAAACATTAACTTAAAAATAAAACGATTACCGCGTCTGTCCGTCCGATTAATGTTGAGCGAGCTAATAACGTCACTATTACTCGAACCGAAGACGGCCGCGCAACAACCAGCGAAACTCTTAACAATAACGATTTTTATAAATTAGATAAATGGGTTAAACGACTTTAATTTTACTCAAGATAAAAAGCGTAAACGAATTTACGTTCGTTTACGCTTTGCTGAATAAAGACTTAATTTCAAATTGAATCAGGATCGTGCGCTGTCTCGTAAACATCAAATTGAGGGATTACAGCATTTAATTTATCACGCTCTTTTTTAGCTTGTTCAGATACTTTGCTCCAATCATTTATTTTTTCAAAGCTGTCTAAATCATCTGGCGTTGTAGTGACATTCCACCAATTATCATTTCCATCTTTCATTACATAATTGCCGCGGATCAAAGTTTTGTCTTTTTTGTACGCATAAATCCATTCACGATGTGTTTTTGCGTCTGTGGTTAAAAAAGGCCACAGGCTTTTACCGTTAATTTCATAGCCTTGGGGAATTTCGCTTCCCATAATATCGGCTAACGTCGGCAAAATATCAGCCATTGACGCAATAATTGGCTGCTTACCTTTTTTTGTCATTTGCTGACCTGGCGCATAAACAATAAACGGAACATGTGTACCTTGTTGCTTAACATGGCTGTGTTTACCATAACCGCTTGTGCCATTATCGGCTGCAATAATCAAAATAGTATCGTTTTGAATCTGCAATTTTTTCAGTTTTTCTAAATATAGCCAAATTTGATAATCTAAATATTTAACATGATTATGCATACCTGGATCAGTTACAGTTCCGTTTAAATTATACTGACCTTTTTCACCTGTAATATTGGGCTTAACTCGTGTGTATTTTTCGCCATCCCAATTAACAATTGGCGTACCAGGCCATTTGTCTTTTGACTCTGGTTGTAAAAAATCAAAAGCATCATGGCCTAAGTGCGTCGTGTGATAGACAAAAAATGGCTTATTTTGACTATGCTGACGATCGATAAAATCAAAAATAAAGTCTAATTCGACATCTGGACCAAACGTATTAACGCCAAATTTTTCTTTAGATTCAGATGTATTTGGCCAATATTCTAACTCTGATTTTGCACTAGGATGGTTAAACAGCTCAACATTTGGTTTCCAATACCAACCTTGTTGCACATAGCTAAAACCTTCAATTGATTTACCTGAATCAACATTATATAACACCCTTACACCATCCACTTTTTTAGCCTGAACGCCAAATGTCGTATAAGGGCTTAAGTCAGGGTATTTTAAACCGGGTGTAAAAACGCCTTCATCAAATCCATAGTTTTCAAAGCCATCCGTATGCCCCATTTGCGTTTTCCCAACCCAAATAGATTGATAACCTGAGGTATTAGCTAACTGACCAATTTGAAATGGTGAAGTTTCGTATAAACGAACTGGTCTTTTTTGACCTGTTTTTTCGTCAGTAACCAAACCATAATCTTTGTTGTGCCACCATTTATGTAAATTGGCATATCTGCCAGTCATTAACATTGCACGACTCGGTGAGCAAACCGTTGCAGCCCATGCATTTTCAACAAACATACCTTGGTTCGCAATTTCACTTATAACAGGTATTTCGGCTAATTTTTCTGGATCTGACACCGTTTTCCCACGAAAACCTGACCATTTTTTGGATTGATAAATTGAGAACTCTCGTGCACTAATATCATCTGCGTAAATCAAAATTACATTAGGCTTAGTTTGATTTTCTGAAACTGCTGGGGTTTGAGCTGGCGTTAAATCGGTTGAGTTGTTGGCGTTAGAGCAGGCGTTTAATCCAAACAATGCGGCAGAAACTAACACAAGGGTGCGATTAAGTTTTACCCGACATTGATCAGACCCCAAGCTCAAAATTATTAATTTTATAGTAGCGTTCAGCACATCCTGCGAGCTGCTGGATTACACTATTCCTCACGTCATTTATCCCATCCACATGCACCAACTCATAGTCATAGTGGGTATCAAGCTGCACTAGGTTTACACCTTCAAAACACTGGAATACCCAACGTAAAGTTGGATTGCTAATTGGTTTATTTATCTGATTTGGAATGGTTATTTGCGCTTTAGCCATATTCGCACGTAACCGTCTTTGACCTATGCTATAAACCAATAACGACAGCGTCATAATCATCAACAAGGCATCGATTCTGCTTGGCTTTTTTATAAAAAGTGACGAGACAAAAAATAGTGGGTCTTTTAAAAATCTAAACCCTCGCTCAACATGAGATTGCGCTTTGTAGCGCTCAAAAACGCATTCATCGCTTAACTCAGTTTCACAGGCATTTGTTGCCAATACAAAACAAGATTTTTGTTCGACGTAATTCTGTTGCGCGGCTTTATCTTCGGTCACTTGGCCGATAAGTTGCCATTGCACTGATTGAACCACCGCATCTTTTTTGGGTCGGCCTTTTCCTTCATATTGATTATGTGCGTTGCACTCAGCAATGCTTAAACTATGGTATTTTTGCTTTTTATCTAATACTGCTAAGGCGCTTTGTGCATCCGTTTCACAAGCAAATCTTTGCGCTTGCAAATGAAATAGGGCTTTATCCAATGCTTTGCGCTCTTTAGCCACTAAACCTTCGATGCTTTTCTGTGCACGTGCTTTTGCTGCGTTAGAGTAAACAACCAGCCAACGCTGCTCAATATCCATATGCTCAACTCTAAGCGGTCTGTATTGATAGTTGTCGTTGATACGTGTCCAATCATTGGCCGTTAACGCTTCTGAAATGGACTGATTTTCTAATTTTATCGTGGATGGAATGAGAGTGATAAATCGAATTTGTTGGAGAAATTCGGCATTTTCTTTGTGGTAAAATTTGCTGTCTGCTATACAAAATTTGGGGGCATCGCTTGCTTTGAATGTATCTACCAATGCGCTGGCACGCTCTCTAAATATAGTGCTGTCAGATGCATTGCCATCCCAATTTTTACTGAGCATAGGGACGCCGCCGTCTTGCGTAACAATCATCTCTTGCACGATTTGTTTTAAATCAGGTCTATGGTCTTTGCTGTATCCATGTTTGATTTGAATTGGAATTTCATCTTCTTGTTCATCATCTATATTGTATTGGCCTGTAAGTGAATAACTTGTTGTATCTAAAGATTGAAATTGGGTGTCGACTTGCTCTATTTGGCAAGCTTGATAGGCAATACGAGCAAAAAGATTGTCACAACCAAAGTCGCTGCATTGGTCGAGTGTGCGTCCTAATTTGTGACGGTTAAAGTGACTTGCCTCGACTCCTTGTCTAAAAAGATGCTCCATTGGCAAATTTTCAAAAAATTGTGGTGTGAGGCTCAAAGGTCGGTTAGAAAAGCCCAACCCGTTCATAATCATGCCTTTAACCGCTTCACCTGGTGTTATCTCTTGCTTTTCATCTTGAGGTAAATATTGGTCTATTAATTCAACTAGTTTCAAGTCGTCAATTACGCCTGCTACAATTCCATGATGATCTAACCGTTTGATTTTTAATTTCATATTCACCTCAATAAATTGAAGTGCTATTTTATGTTTTTTAAGAGGATCTGACGATCCCTAAAAATAAAATTATTGAATGATCGTCTGATCAATATCGGTTTTACTGTACTGAACTTCATTATTATTCCTAAAATAATCCGGATGATACAGATTAACCTCAACTCGTTAAAATACACCTTAAGCCGAATTGAGGTTGAATTATTTAAAACATATTATTTATATACAAAATCAATTTTATCTCTGCTGACATTTTCAGCAGCATTATTAAAATTACATTACCGGTGCAGTACGCTCACCTGATTCTCGAATTTTCCAATATAACTCGTACATCATTTTTGCTTTATCTTTGTATTTAGAATCATTCACCAAATTATTTTTTTCTTGTGGGTCATCTGCTAAATTATATAAACTCATTAATTTTCTTTTGGTTAATTTATAATTCGTTTTTATGATAATTTTCCAATCGCCTTGACGCAGCATTAACTCATTTTCTGAGCCTGATTGGGCCATTAACAAAGGTCTTTCTTGGTAAGGTTTACCTTCTAATAAAGGTAATAAATTCCACGAATCTTTTGCTTGATGAGCGTTTAATTTCACATCCATAATGTTAGCCAAAGTAGCAACAATGTCTGTTCCGTTTACTAAGCTATCACTTTGGGTATTAGCTTTAATCTTACCTGGCCACACTGTAATAAAAGGCACTCTATGTCCGCCTTCGTAAGGTTGGTTTTTATAGCCACGATATTGAGCAGCAGAGTTATGCCCCTGTTTTTGTGCTTTAAAATCAATGAGTCCCCCATTGTCAGAAGTAAAAATAATCAATGTATTGTCATATTCACCTGCGTCTTTCAAAGCTTGAACTATTTTTTTAACTTCTAAATCCAGCACCAAGTTCATATCTAAATGATTAGTTGGCGTTTGCCCTGCAATTTTATTTCCATTAATTTGCTGAGGTGGCGTATGCGGAATATGAACCGCTGGGCTCCAGTAATTAAGCAAAAACGGCTTATCGCCAGCGCTGCGTTTAATAAAATCAGCCGCTTTATTGGCTAACATCATATTTAATTCACGAGCGTTCCAGTGTGAATCACCCATGCCTGGGCCTTTATCTGATACAAACTTGGGATCAATGGCATTATTTTCATCTAAGAATACAATTTCTGAATTTTTCGAAAATGGATACCAGTCATTATTTTCATACAAAAAATAAAGTGGTCCCTGAACACCGGTTGGCGTAGTGAAGTCATAATCAAATCCCATTGAGCTTGGGTTGTCGTCAATCCACTTACGCATATCCACTTTTAAAGTTTCTTTACCCGTTTTTGGGCCACGATATGCTTTATCTTCGCTTTTTAGATTAAATGTGCCGCCTAAGTGCCATTTACCCACAAACCCCGTTGTATAGCCGGCTTGTTTGGCAACACGCCCAATCGTCGCATCGTCATTAGTGATTGAGCTTGGTGCAAAACTACTCCATACACCCCAAGGCGCATAACCTCGATAAGTAGAATTACCCGACATCACAGAATAGCGACTTGGTGCGCACAATGCGGTAGGCGAATGTGCGTCCATAAATGACATACCTGCTTGAGCTAGCTGGTCAATATTTGGTGTTGGTGCAACAACGGGTTTATCCGAATACTGTTTATGAAATTTACTCACGTCACCTAAACCTAAGTCATCCGCTAAAATCACAACCACATTAGGTAGGTCGGCTTGTGCTTTGGCATTTGCCAAATTGGGTGCCACGACAAAGCTTGCCAGTAAAGAGATTAAAACAGGTTTTATTATTGTTTTCATAAACAGCCTTTAGATTAAACTACAATTTATTGTTTACAATATAGAGCGTTTAGAATTTCAAAGAAAGTTAAAAAACTAAACACGAGTGTAATTTTTTTGTAAATATAATTAGCGTTAAATTTACTTAACTATACGTTTTCACATCTTCAATGTAAATTTACATGCGAATATTAAAATTTATATAAAAATCAAATTTAATAACCGAATAAGCATTGATGAAGAATAAATAACTTTATTGAAAGGATAAAAACTCAACAAGGGTAATTGAATGATGTAGGGAAAGGGAACAAATACAACGAATAGTTATAAACCAGTGCCAGTGGCACTGGTTTATAACTTACTGGTTTGTACAGTTATTTATATTTAAAAACAATAAAAATACACTGTTTTAGGTTCGACTTGATTTATTTTTCAACTCGTTTAAACGTTGTTTAAGGGCGTTTACAATCTCTGGGTTTTGTTCCGCAACATTATTACTTTCCGTGGGATCCAGTTTAAGGTTATAAAGCTGAGGTTGTGGCTGTGTACCCGGCTCTATCCCCTTTAAATTTGTTACCCATTCATTGGCATTTTGACTAGGCGCAATATATTTCCAGTCGCCTTGGCGTAGCGATAGTGTATAAGCTTCTTCAATTAATTCTTCGCGCCCTTTAGCATCAGCGTTCAACCAAGCATCTGCCTGATTTTCACTATCAATGGCTTCATCATTTGATAATTCAATATTTAGCATACTCGCAACCGAAGCATATACATCTATTTGGCTCATGAGCGCATCACTAACGCCGGGTTTAACTTTAGCGGGGTAATGCATAATAGTGGGAACTCGTGTACCCGCCTCATAGGCACTATATTTTCCGCCTCTGTAAATTCCTCCAGGTTTATGATCGCCTAATAATTCAATCGCTTGATCGTCGTAACCATCATTTAAGACAGGGCCATTGTCACTGGTAAATATAATTAACGTATTGTCTAATACACCTTGTTTTTCTAATTCATCAACCACCTGGCCTGTTATCCAATCCATTTGCACAATGGCATCACCACGAACGCCCATGCTGCTTTTTCCTTGGAATTTTTCATTGGGTAATCTAGGCACATGAATGTCATGGAATGAGAAAAATAGGAAAAATGGGTTATCTTTATTTTGCTTAATAAAGTCGTTAGCTTTATTAGTAAATACTTGATAAAAATCTTCGTCTACCCATTCAGCGCTTTTGCCACCAGCCATCCAACCAATGCGACCAATGCCGTTGATTAAGGTTTTATTATGTTGGTGATCAGCACTTTGACGCTCTAGTTCAGGGTTTTCATAACCCGTTGGACGATTGCCAATTTTTTGAGTGTAATCAACGCTAAGCGGATCATTACTGTCTAAATTTAAAACATGATGATTTTCTAAATAAACAGTAGGTACTCTGTCACCCGTTGCTGGCAATAAAAAACTGTAATCAAAGCCAATTTCTAATGGGCCAGGTTTAATCGCATCGTTCCAATCAATCGGTTTTGAGCCATCTCCCAAGCCTAAATGCCATTTACCCACAACGGCGGTTTCATACCCAACTTTTGCTAACATTTTAGGTAAAGTCGGTTGCTCAGTTGAAATAATCATGGCCGCATCACCTTTAAGCACGCTCGCATTTTTTCTAAACGCATGCTCACCCGTTAACAATGAATAACGCGATGGTGTGCAGGTAGCAGCACTACTATGCGCATCTGTAAACTGAATTCCGTTTTTAGCCAATTTATCTATGTTAGGCGTTTCTACGCCCTTTGCACCATAAACGCCAACATCACCGTAACCTAAATCATCCACATAAAAAATAACCACATTAGGTTTATTCTCGTTAGATGTTTTTATGCTGGTTTGCTCCGCGGGTTTTTCACTGCAGGCCGTTAAATTAATCGCAAGCGCTACAACAGATAACTTTGCTATCTTGCTTAAGGTTAATATTTTCACTTTTTATCCTTTAATGTCAGTAGATAGAGTTTTTTAAATAAATATTTCCAAACCTTGTTAAAACTTCGCCGTAAAGTTAGCCGATTTAGGGATAAACCAATTAACTTATAAAATCCAAATATCAATAAATTACCATTGCTTAGTAAATACTTTAAAACAGTAAACTATTCTTTTTTATTTATTTTGGGGTATTAATTTGGCCTTAACAAAGTCATAGCTATTGACCGTTATATTAACCCAATTCCATATACAAATTAACACTTTCAAATAAAAACATAGGTAAATCCATGAAAATTTGTTGTAAATAATTGACAATTATAAAATAAAAACCAGCTTGTTCAATTAATTAAACATTTTAAAACAATTACTTAAGATTAATTATAAATACTAAGTCGCTTTCAAAAAAATAAAAATCTCACAACTAATACTATCTAAGTAACAACTTTCATATACAATACACCCAATATATTGTTAACATTTTATAATAATCAAAACAATATTAAAGTAATTATTAATTAACTCGGGCGATGATATGAAAATAAAAAATATTATTAATGTGTTTTTACTGATGTTCACTCTAGTCAGTCACAGCTATGCTGCTCAAATAAATAGAGAAACCGACTTTAACTTTGACTGGAAGTTTACTTTGGTAAATAGTCAGGAAAAACCAACCAATCTACCACTGAACGATGCAGACTGGCGCGATGTTAGATTACCACACGACTGGAGTGTTGAAGCTTCATTTGACAAAAAGTGGGAAGGCGCAACGGGCTACCTTCCTGGTGGTATCGGCATTTATCAAAAGCATTTTAAAACACCAGCTAACCCAACAAACAAAAATATTTATGTTTTATTCGATGGGGTTTATAACAACGCAACATTTTGGTTAAACGGCAAGCAACTTGGGGAAAACCCTTATGGTTACTCGCCTGTTTATTGGGATTTAACCGATAAACTAAAAACAGATGGTAGCGATAATGTGCTAACCGTACACGTAGATCATTCTCGTTATGTAGATAGCCGTTGGTATACAGGCAGTGGCATATATAGAAACGTCACCTTGGTGACAGTTGATAAATTGCATATCCCGGTTTGGGGCACATTTGTAACCACTCCCAATATCACAAATGATAAAGCCGACGTGAATATTCAGGTAACGGTCAACAATACCAATAATACCCGAGCCAAATTTACCTTAACGACAAATGTAGTTGATGCCCAAGGTAATAGCGTTGCGCAAAGCAGCAAAAATTTATCACTTAGTTCTGAATCATCAAAAGAGTTTGAACAAAAATTATCGGTGAGCAACCCAAAATTATGGGATATACAAACCCCTAATATGTATAACGCCGTCACAACACTTGCTAAAAATGGTGAAGTAGTGGATGAATATATTACCCCTTTTGGTATTCGCAGTATTAAATTTGAAGCCAAAAAAGGCTTTTTCTTAAACGGTAAACCCACCTTTATGAAGGGTGTTAGTCTTCATCACGATGGTGGTTTAGTGGGTGCAGCTGTGCCAAAAGGTGTTTGGAAACGTCGCTTACAAACATTAAAAGCAGCGGGCGTAAACGCAATAAGAACAGCTCATAATCCGTTTTCACAAGAGTTTTTAGATCTATGTGATGAATTAGGTATTATGGTTCAAAACGAATTTTTTGACGAATTTGATTACGCTAAAGATAAACGTCTCAATAAAAACGACAGACATGATGATTACATCTCGCGTGGCTATGACATGCACTTTCAAAAATGGGCAAAAAGTGATTTAGAGCGCACTATGTTGCGTGACAGAAACCACCCAAGTGTGATGCAATGGAGCATAGGTAACGAAATTGAGTGGACTTACCTAAACTATCGCTACGTGACTGGTTATTGGGATCCAAGTAAACCTGAACTAGACAATAACAACTTTTGGGGTGGTCTACCTAAATTTACCCCACAAGAACTTAAAAAGCGTTACGACGAATCAGAAAAAGGCGAATATAAGTTACACGAAACCGCTGAAAAATTAGCGAAATGGACACGTAATCTTGATTCTAGCCGTCCTATTACAACCAATATGATTATTCCACAAGTAAGCATGGTGACCGGTTATGCTGATACCGTTGATATTGCTGGCTTTAGTTATCGCAATATAACCATTCCTTGGGCTCAAACCCATTTCCCTGACAAACTCATTACTATTAATGAAAACCCGGGCTTATGGGGTGACTGGCTGCAAGTTATGCAACAGCCAGGTGTATTTAGTATTTTCATGTGGACAGGCATAGATTATATGGGTGAACGCCACAATAAATGGCCTGAGAAAAGTGGTTGGGGCGATATTTTGGATTTGGCTGGGTTTAAACGCCAAGGCTGGAACTACTTCAAAAGCATTTGGGTTAATGAGCCTCACTTATCTTTAGGTACTTTACCACTAGACGATTCTGGCTTTAGCGTTGACGAACTTTCAGGTTTAGCCGTTCCACTAACAAAAGACAGCAACGGTTGGGGTGGCAGCTTTAAATGGCGTGATTCAAATAGACATTGGAACTATGAAAAAGGCGAAAATGTTTTGGTAGAAGTTGCATCAAACCATGCAACCGTCGAGTTATTATTAAATGGCCGTTCATTGGGTTTTCGTAGTATGTCTGAAAGCGGTAACCGGATTATGCGTTGGGTTGTCCCGTTCGAAGCTGGCACATTGACTGCCAAAGCGGGTTTTAACGGACAAGAACAAGAAGTGATACTCGCAACCACAACCAAACCAGCTGGTTTTAAATTGCAAACTGATACAGCTAAGCTTAAGGCAGATGGTTATGATGTTGCACACTTAGTTGTTCAACTTCAAGATGCTCAAGGGCGAGACATTACCTTTAAAGACTTTAAGGTAGAGTTTGAAATTGACGGTCCGGCAAAACTGTTAGGGGTTGATAATGGCGCACCTGATAATATTCAGGATTTTCAATCCAATAGTTTAAAAACAAGCCAAGGGCGTGCGCTTGCGATAATTCAATCAACACGTGAAGCTGGTCTTATCAAAGTCACGGCAAAAGCCAAAGGCTTTAAAACCCAGACTGTAATTATTAATGCAAACTAAACTCAATTTTTTCCTGAACCTTTAATGGTTAGCTAATAAAGAGCGTTCAGGAGAAAATGATTTAAGCATAAACGCCGCGATTAACTCAAATATCGCGGCGCCATCTTCGACATACCTTTAAGTTTTCTCCTACCTTAAATATTTTTTTAACGATTTATTAAGCACTTTACACCTTACATTCGACCTTTAGCGCCTGCTTCTACCGTTTTTTGTAAAAAATAATCATTGCCGTCGTAATAGGTTTTTTCAGACCAAGGCGCATCTATAGCTGGTAAATGTTTTGCCAGTTCACGTTTAACTTCAGCGTATTGAGGATCGGTCGCTAAATTACGCCACTCGTTACGATCTAAAGTATGATCATATAATTCTTCACTACCATCTTCGTATCGAATATAACGGTATTTTTCAGTTTTAATAGCATGATTTTTTTCACCATATGTAGTCACTGCAGCGTGCTGCCACTTGGCATTAGGATCGTTCAATAACGGGGTTAAGTCACGCCCTTCATTAGTTGGGTTTTCAGGTAAACCACACATTTTAACCAAAGTAGGATATAAATCTAACAAGCTAACCGGCTTATTACTCACTTGCTTGCCTTGTGATTTAGGTGGCTTAATAATCAATGGGGTTCGGGTGGCTCTTTCCCAGAGGGTCATTTTAGCAAATTTGTCTTTTTCACCTATGTGATAACCATGATCGCCCCAAAGCACTACTGCGGTATTGTCCGCATATGCACTTTTTTCTAAGGCATCTAATACAATACCTACACAGGAATCAACAAAAGAAACACTCGCCAAATAAGCTTGAACTATATCTCGGTAATGACCATTTTCAAGCGCCCACTCAGTGGTTGGCATCATGGGATGATCAGTGACTTTTTTTGCTATCTCAGGCACATCGGCTAAATCTTTTGGAATATAAGGTGGTAATTGAACCTGTTCAATAGGATGCATATCAAACCATTTTTGTGGCACATACCAAGGCGCATGAGGACGTAAAAAACCACAGGCCATAAAAAACGGCTTATCATGATCAGTTGCTAATTTATCAGCTATCCAATGAGCTGAATCATAATCTGGCATTTGCTCATCTTTTTCTGGAAACGCGCCCCAATCCGTATTGGTTCTGGGGTCATTCCACACAAATTTTTCATCTCTATACGGGCCAAACCCTTTAACACGGCCGCCATAATCATCAAAACTGCCATCAGCTACTCGTTGATGAAATACCTTTCCTACGGCCGCTGTGTAATATCCATGATCTTTAAAATATTCACTTAAAAAGATTGAATGTGCGGTTTTATCACTCGCGGCACGAATGTCATTATCGTTTATGTGCCCATAAATGCCTGTAGTTGATGGTGCTAAGCCCGTCATAATACTGGCTCTGGAAGGCCCACAAAGTGGCGCCGAAGCATGGGCATTGGTAAATGTAGTGGCGTTGCCGGCCAACTTATCAATATTTGGTGTTTTCGCATTTGGATGCCCTTGCATAGGCCCAACCCAATCGTTTAAATCATCCACTATTAACATTAAAACATTTGGGTATTCTTTTTTTAACTCCGTTAGCCAATCCGAGTTATACAAAGCTGCAGCTGTTGCCACACCTGCACTGCCCAGCAAAAAATTTCTTCTATTTATCATTAATGCTTCACCCCGTAATACAAAAATCCAAATATTTTAAAGTTTATCTACTAATTAATTTTTATTAGCTACACATACAAATGAATAAATATGACTTAAAATAATCAGATTAAAAAATAAACCACAGATTAATAGCATTAAACATACATTAAATCAATTAAAACGCTGTTTAAGGTTACATAAAATACATCTAATTGACTTATATTGACCTAATTTAACCATTTACACATAATCTCGTCATATATCTACACCGACATGAAAAACAGGCTTTTCCGATGACTTTAGCAGTCAACAAGGGGTTATTAGATTCAAATTGGCCAGTATTAGAGACGTCCAGTTTGGTTCACAATATTTTTAGCGCTAGATGACTCAGCAAATAATGATCGGTCCATATTTTTTTGTAATATGATAATTTAAATTAAATTTCTGGTGGTTCGTTTATCTTGCCATAAAAAACTCACTGCGTTTAAGCCCACGCAAGCAGGTAAGAGCGAAATAAATCCCAACCATTAAAGTTATTAACTTCCTCCCTCCTTTGTTGAGCCAGCTTAATGTACTCATTGGTTTGCCTTGGCTTTTATTATTAAAATAATACATTTTAAATGTGTAAATTTATGTAAACATTATTGAAGGTATAGCGCTTTCCCTGTAATTTAGTTGTTAAGTATCGAGTAAATAATCAATCCGTATTTAATACATTTGCTTTTCTTGTATCAAGATACACTTAACATTGGCAGTGCAAACACTTGAGTAAAAGGTATTTTCATAATGAAAAAATTCAAATTTTTCGCAACATATCCTTATATATTATATGCGAATTCATGATTTAGCTGATTTTATTAGCTTGCCTAGCTGTTCGACTCCATCATAAGTAGATGGCAGCTTACCGTCATCTGCAACTATTCCTGAAAAGATTATGTTTTCAAACTTAGATAGTGAATCCGCATCTTGTTTTTTTATTTCAGAAGAGTAATCAGAATAGTTTTGAATAAATCTACAAAGTGTTTTACGAAGATCTATCTGGAGAAGCTGCGACTTAACCGACTTGAAGTTGAATAGCAAAACTCTAAAATAATATATAGATATAGCTACCAATGAGATAGTTGGAAATATTGAAACAATTATGCCCTCTTTAACTGCAGCTATATCTTTAATATTCCAGTAAACGAAAACCAACTCAGCTAGGATTGGTAGAACTATCATCACAGATAAAATTCTTAACCAGAAAAGGAGGTTGTCTTTTTCTTTAACCTTCTCTTTAGATAAATCATCAAAACCCTGATACAAGCCTACGAAGTTAAAGCCGTTCTCATATTTTTCTAATGATTTTTTAAGTGTATTAGCCCTACCTTCCTTTTCTGATATCTCCGATTCCCAATCAGCCTTTAGTTGCTCTGCCTTAGAAGAAACTGAGTTAAAGTCCTTGATGCTTGTAATAGCTTCACTATTGGAAATGACCTTGAATATAGAAATTGGCATTTCACGAATAGCATATTCAATTTGCTCTCTAGCGCTAGCTTCAAAAGAATCAACGTTGTTGAATACGAAACGTCGTGCAGCCTCAAACTCCATTGACAGATCATTTTTCATCGAGAGGTATAGCTCAAACAGAAACCTAAAGCACATAGAGCAAATATCATCTAGTCTTTCTTTTGACAATTCTTGCTCTTCATCAGAAAGTCGACTTATAAAGCTATCTCCAATCCATTCGATATTGATTTGACACATTTCATCCCATTGCTCAGGACTGTTCTCCATAGAATTAACTACAAGTCGTATTAGGCTATTCCTTTGCTTTTCAAAGTCGGTTCCAGGCACCAAACCGTCAACCTTCGCTCTAAATCGTGCCAAAACGGTTTTGCTTTGATTGGTATTAATTAGTATTTTCATTTATTTCCTATGCTGTCCATTGCTAGAGGCATATAACGCTTAACATATGGGGATTTTAGGAGCGCTTTTTCAGCGAGTAAAATTCCCACCATGACGTTTTTGTTAGGTTTTGTTTGTTGAAACTGCATAATAAACATTAATATTTTGCCTATCTGTTTTGTAAATATCAGAAATAACTACAGATTCATTTGGTTTCAGCATAAATGATTTCTCCACAGTACCAAGCATGGATGCCGTCGATTTGTAACTACCAATTCCCAAGTTATCTCTAAAGTGGATGTGAACTATTCCTGAATGCTGATCATTTGAAGTGTTTTCTAATTCAAAGATATATTCACAAGAGTTACCAGAACAATAAAATGACTTTTCAACTAATTTAACAGGCTCAGTGGAATTAGAAATATATTTGGCAGCTATTAAAGCTGAAACAGCAGTAACAAATCCAATGAGAATAATGTTGCCAATTTTCACCGATAAAAACCTAACAGCTTACTCATTAGAAGAGCGTATAGAACTTTTTAACATTGAGTTTAACAACGCCATTCCAATAAGCTTTAAATTAATAATTTCATAAACTTAAGCATTAACTCTTTAAAAAGCAACAAGAATTTTCAGATAGAAAGCAAGCCTATCGTCAAAGCGAGCCACGTAAAGGGTCGTTATGTAAATTCATTATTAAAAAACATAAATAAAATCATATTGTTAAATAACTACCATCTCCAAGAAACCAATACCTTATTAAAAACAAAGCGAGAAATAATCTGAGTTTTTGGTAGATCACCATTTATAACTGTATAAGTAAGCAATAACTTGAGTTTAAGGAGTTGTTGATGCTAAATCTAAATTTATCGAGTCGATTAAAACGGAACTCATAACTAAACACTATCGTTACACAACCGAAAAATCTTATTTGCATTGGGTTGGTATCTTTATTCGATTTAACAATTATGTCCCCCCAAAGGATATGGGTAATTCAAAAATTGAGCGACTTTTAAAAGGGCTTTAGGTGGGCTGTAACAGGTAAGAAAAATCGACTTTTTAGTCCTTTAAAAAGCCGACACACAGGGACTGATATTAAAAAAACATATTTATGGGTTTACAGTGCTAGGGCCTGTAGACACATTAGAAGATGTTTTTTCAAATTTACTTTTTGCAAGGTAAGCATAAGTTGCACTCACAAAATAAATTAAGGTTGGGAAAATCAGCACGTTACTAGCAAGTTCAACCTCTTGTTCGATGCAAGCCGCAATACCAATAGCAAGACAAGCCGCTAAAGAAACGTAAGCTGTGATAATCGCAAAATTAACCAGCATAGGTAAACGCTGTTTTTCTGTGCTTGATTGTTGTTTAATTGACTCATCTCTTAAATAGCTTTGCTCAACTTGTTTACGTTCAAGTTCAGTTTGTTCAGCTTGAGCTGCTGCTGGGTATGTCGCTTTTGCTCCCATTAATACCGCTAAACCGATATAAAGCAAGGTTGCAAAAATCCAAATTGGAATGAGCATAAAGAATAAATGTAATAATCCAGCTTGTTCAACAGCAATACCGCCCACCATAGATACAATCCAGGTAATAAATGCAGCCCAGTTAGTGGTGTTGCCTTTATACTTAGACCAGTACCGCGTTAAGCCCAGCTTAGGGAATAACCAGTGCTCGATTACAATAATAGCGCCAACGGGTGCAAGCAATAAACCCATATAGCCAACAAAACCCAATAAACCAGAAAATACAAACGGAGAGCAAGCAATAATGGTGGTAATAACGCCGACGACTATAGTCACACGGGTACGGCCCCAAGCATGGTTTAACGAACTAAAAGCTAAACCGGCACGATAGATTGTTGGGTTAGAGGTAGTCCAACCAGCAATAATAACCGCTAAAATACCCGATGCACCTAATGCGGTATAAGCAACTGAACCTGGGTCGATTGCGGTAATGCTGGTGTTAAGTAAAATAGCTGCGCCTGCGCCCATAATACCCGCACAAATCCAAGCCATATAGTGACCAATAAACATACCTAAAGCTGAAAAATAACCATATTTTGCTTTTTTGGCAAAACGTAGTAGCGTCATATCGCCTAGGCTGCCGTGCATTGCTAGGTTAGCAACCCAAGCAAAAGCGATAACATGCCAAATACCAATATCCCCTTCGGTATCTTTCCAAATAGATTCACTTGCAACGGTTAAAAAGTCATTAAAGCTATTAATGCTATCAACCCCTGCCGTAGCAGCAACCGTTGTCGGTAACATCACAAGTGCACCTACCAAGAACATTAAAATCATCCAAGGGGCGCATATTTCGGCAAAGGCGGCAAGTTTTTCAAAACCTTTAACGGCCATGTAAACAACTACTGCCCCTACCCCTAATACAACTAGTACAAAGCGTAAGTCGGTTGGAAAATACCCAACCTGATCAGGAATGCCAAATAATATCCGAACAGCAGAAGCAGAAACGGTAATCATTGCCCCAGCAAGTACACAAAAGAGTATGCCATTAATCACACTGTATAATTTAATGGTACCCGGGCCTGCAATTTTTTCTAAATACGCATATAACGTTAAGCGAGTATCCGTGGCAATCGGTGCTGTAATTAAACCCCAAGTTAATACAGCTAATAAGTTACCAATTAATAAACCTATTAATATATCTGCAGCGCCCACGCCCCATGAAACAAATAAAGCGCCTATAACAAACTCGGTCCCCGCGACATGCTCACCTGAATAGCTTGCGGCAAATGTTTTTGCACCTTGTAGATTTTTGGGTGCAACCGGTTGATTTTCAAATTCTTCTACTGATGACATTTAAGCCTCCAAAATCGTGAGTTTTTAAACCTATTAGTGCTTTTGCTCACGGTTTAATCACTTTTTTTGTTGTTGTAATTTTTAATTTTGTCTTTTTTATATTTTGGTTGTTTATGCTAAAAAGGTGAAGATATAACACTATACCTTCACCTCTTAAAAAGACTAATATGTATTAAATTTATACAATACCAGAGCCATTGCCGCCGCTATTTGGACGTTCAACACCCGCTTGTGCGCGGTAACCTGATTTACGATACACAGCGATTGGGTCGATTGCCCCGCCTTTACGCAAACGTGCCATTTCTAAAATTGGCGATACGTCAGTAGTAAACGCTTTTTTCAATGTATTGCTACACATAAGTGCATCGTTAGCATTTTGATATTCAGTTAATTTTTCACGATCAACAATCAATGCAGATACATATGAACGCTGCACACTAGCGGCCGAGTTAACTAAACTTTCAATTGGGTCAGTTACATTGTGTGATTGGTCAAGCATGTAGTTAGGACCAAACCCTTCTTGCTTACGGTACTCAGCATCTACTAATTCATTAAAAATTAAGAACTGTTGATACGGATGTAAACTACCGCTATCTAAATCGTCATCACCATATTTAGAATCGTTAAAGTGGAAACCACCTAACTTTTTAAATTGGATTAAGCGAGAAACAATCATTTCGATGTTTACATTTGGCGCATGGTGGCCTAAATCAACTAATGACTTAGCTTGTGGACCTAATTCCATCGCCGCTAAAATGTTGCTGCCCCAATCTTGAATGATGGTTGAGTAAAACGCAGGCTCAAACATTTTATGCTCGATGTGTAATTCCCAATCAGATGGAAGACCGGCATAAATTTTCTTCATGCTTTCTAAATAACGCTCAAAAGCACCTTGAAAGTGCTGTTGACCCGGATGATTAGAACCATCACCAACCCAAACTGTTAAGGTTTTTGAATCTAAAGCTTTACCATATTCAATACAATCTAAGTTGTGTTGAATGGCTAAATCACGAGATTCAGCGCTTGTATTGCTCAAACTTCCGTATTTAAAGCTATGCTCTTGGCCAGCTTGATCTTGGAAAGTGTTTGAGTTAATTGAATCCCATTTAAGGTCTAACGCATCAGACGTTTGCTTTAATTCTTTAAAGTCATCAACTTTATCCCAAGGGAAATGCGGAGAAACACGCTCAGTACACTGAGATAAATCGTTGATAACTGCGCTATCTTCTAATTTTTCCCAAATGTTACGTGGCTCGCCAATACCTGGGAAACGAGCAAAACGTGTACCACCGGTACCTGTACCCCATGATGGAACAGCAATTTGAAATTCTTCAGCTTTAGCTGTGATCTCATCAATGTTAATGTTCTCACGAGCTAATTTAGCACCTAATGCTTCGTAATCTTGTTTTAAAAAACCTTCTAGTTTTGCATTTTCTTCTGCAATTAGGCCTTTATCTATACGTTTTGTCATATTTTCTACTCTTCTAAAAAGGAGCTCTTAATAAGAGCTCTAAAAAAGTTAATTTAGTTTATCGTAAGAATGCTTCGTGCAAACCACCATCTACACTAATGATTTGGCCGGTTGTTTTACTTAACTGACCCGAAACCATTAAATAAGCAGCTTCTGCTTGATCTTCTGGCGTGATTGGTGATTTAGTTAACGTACGCTGCGCGTAGAAGTTGGCTAATTTATCACGCAAGTCGTCATCAGAATCAGCTTCTGTGAATTCCACATTATATTTAGTTAAAGAAGCAATCACTCGGTCACGAGGGAACATAGTGCTACCTTTAACTACCGTTGCAGGCGCTAAGCCATTCACATTCACTAATGGTGACAACTCAACCGCTAATTCACGAACTAAGTGGTTAGCCGCTGCTTTTGATGTGTCGTACGCTAAAGAACCTTTTTTAGATACTGCTGCATTAACACTGGTAGTTAATACCATTGCCCCTTTAAGGCCTTGCGCTTTCCAAATTTCGTTGGCTTCTGTACCAACAATGTAACCGCCTTTAACATTAACAGCAAAGCTAACATCAAATTGTTGATCGTTGCTCATGCCGGCTTGACCTGGCGCTAAGAAAACCCCAGCAGTGACAATCACTTTATCAATACCGCCATAAGCTAAAATAACTTGCTCAAACATTTTTTGAACACTTTCGCGCTCGGTAATATTGACTTGTGCAGCAATCGCGGCGCCACAACCAGAGATACCTGTACCAGCAACCCCGATACCTTGCCCATAAATGGCAGTTAATTCGTCAGCCGTTTTTTGCGCGGCTTCAACACGTAAATCAGCACAAACAACATGCGCGCCTTCTTTTGCAACACGGAACGCTGTTTCTTTACCAATACCATCACCCGCACCAATTACCACTACGACATCACGAGCTAAAGGCGCTTCTTTAGGCATACGCTGAAGCTTAGCTTCTTCTAATGCCCAGTATTCAATATCAAATGCTTCTTGCTGTGGTAATGCTGTGTATTCACTAATTGCTTCAGCGCCGCGCATAACTTCAATAGCACAGTTATAAAATTCAGTTGTTACGCGTGATTCAGATTTATTTTTACCCCAACCGATAATACCAACACCTGGAATTAAAATAACGGTAGGGCTAGGATCTCTCATCGCTGGTGAGTCATCGCGTTTACAGTTATTGTAATACTCAATATAATCTAAACGATATTGCTCAATACCTGCTTTTAGTTTTTCAACTAGGGTTTCGAAGCTATCCTGTTGCGGGTTGAAATCTATGTATAAAGGCTGGATTTTTGTACGTAGGAAATGATCCGGACAAGACGTACCTAATTTAGCTAAACGAGGCGCATCTACACTATTTACAAAACGGAGTGCATTTTCGTCAGATTGTACCGTACCAATAAATTTAACTTTATTTGATAAAACACCACGAGCAACAGGCAAGAATTTAGCTAATAATTCAGTACGAGCTTCTTCAGGTAAACTTTCTACTTTAGCACCACCAAATGTCATCTCGCCTTTATCGTGTTCTTCAATATAACGAGCAGCGGTTTCTATTACCCATAAAGAGGTTTCATAACAACTTTTGCTTTCTGAGCTCCAGTTAGTATGACCATGCTGACCTAATAAAATACCCACAATATCAGGGTTATCTTCATATGCTTTTTCGCATACTTTAGCTGCTTCCCAACCTGGGCGCATCCAAGGTACATAAGCTAACTTACCGCCCCAAATAGTTTCAGTTAATTCTTTTTGATCTTTACAAGATGCAATCGCGATAACTGAATTAGGGTGTAAATGATCGACATGCTTTTCATCAATCATTGAATGCAATGGTGTATCAATAGATGATGCTCTTGGGTTTAAACAAAAATTACAATGTTTAAACATACCAACCATCGCATCTTCACCTGCTGACTTATAGCCTTTTTCAGGTAAAGTTTGGTATTTGTCGTCTAAAGCAGTTAACTTATCTTGATATAATGAAGAAAAGTTTTCTTTTTTTGACGTTCTTAAATCACCACCAGAACCTTTAACCCATAATACTTCAACTTCTTCCCCTGTTAATGGGTCAGTTTCCATTAACTTAGCTGAAGTATTACCACCACCTGTGTTAGTAATGCGTTGATCGGCACCTAAAATGTTTGAGCGATAAACTAAACTTCCAATTGGATCAAGCTTATCCGCTACAGAATCTTCCCATAGGTAATTAACATGTTTAAATTTTATTTTTGAGTCTTGCATATACAGACGAGCTCCAAATGTAAGCAATTAAGTAACGTTTTCAATATATATATTTAATAATACACTCAAAATGAACACAGTCAAGCACAACCACTCAATTTCAATCACATTATATTAAATTTTAATTTAATATAATTATTTCTCTAAGATAGTTGGTTACAATAGACTAGCATAAGGTAAATTTGAATAAATTTGTCGCCATTGTTAAGAAAACAATGCATATCTCCAGATTAAAACAATCATAAATTGTCTCCCTAAGTCGTAAATGCTATAATTGATTAAATTATTAATTTTACGCTGAAAATTGAGCACTCACGCCTTGCTCTAAAAAGGAAATTCATTAATGTTAGAAAAACATAGACAACAATTAATATTAGACATTTTAGATGAACAAAGATTTGCAAGTGTTCGTGATTTAACCGACCGTTTGAATTCATCTGAGGCCACAATACGACGTGATATCGTAAAAATGGCGAAAAAGGAACAGCTGATAAAAATTAGAGGTGGCGCAGAGTCAGTTAGCAGCGAACCAAGAAAAAAACACATTTCAAGTTCGGCTTTTCTAGTTAATCAGCAAAAACATACAGACGTTAAAAAGTTAATTGCTAAAAAAGCAGTTGAGCTTTGTGCAGACGACGATCCAATTATTATAAACGGTGGTTCTTCTACTTATATGATGGGTGAGTTTTTACCTGGCCGACGCCTCAATATCTTAACTAATTCATTTGTGCTGGCACAAAATATTGTTGAAAACGGCGACAGCCAAGTATCTGTACCTGGCGGTGAGATTTATCGTGAGCAAGGTATCATCTTAAGCTCATACGATAAAGATACAATTGAATATTATCACAGCAAAATGATGTTTATGGGTACACCAGGTATTGGTGAATTTGGCGTTATGGAATCCGATCCATTGTTAATACGCTCAGAACAAAAACTCAGAAAACAAACAGAGAAACTGGTGGTATTAGCTGATAGTTCAAAATTAGGTCAAAGAAGTAACTTTATTTTCTGCCCTTTATCTGACGTTGATATACTTATTACAGATTCTAACGCGGATCCTAAATTAGTTGAGCAATTTAAACAAAACGGGATTGAAGTGATTATGGTTGAAGCGCCGCAACCAGAAGTACAGCAATAGTCAAAAATAAAAAGCTCAAGAGTAAAGTGTTCTAAATAAAAATTTGAACACTTTACTCTAAAAATTTAAAGGCCTAGTTATTTAACTTACCACTGATTAAATTATTTATTCAAGATGAAACACCCTATCTAATGAATTTGTTTTAGGTGAATTATCTTCATTCGTTTCCATAATATCAGCCATAAAAGCCCACCATTTTTTCACAATAGGTTCTAACGGTAGTTGATCCATTTTATGATCAGAGGTACGCTTTAATACAGCGAACAACTTGTTAGACTCTTTTTCAAAAAAGATTGAATAATCAGACACTCCAGCCGATTTTAAGCAAGTTACTAATTCTGGCCATATTTCATCATGACGCTTTTTATATTCAGCTTCGTAGCCCGGCAGCAGTGTCATGACTAACGCAATTTTTTCCATTTTTAATTCCTCTTCTGTTGTTCACTGATACTGTTATTCTGAACTCACTCAGCTAATAACAGTTAAACTTAATAAGGCAGCCTTTATTTTTGCAGTGACATTTTTATAAAATAAAAACAATCTCATTTAATCGACCATGCGTTATGGCGATTCGTATTTAAACTTAAGTTATATTCAACAGACTAATTTTAAATTAAATTGATTTAAAATGACAATTTAATCCATCCGTTATTTTTCCTTTACATAATTTAAAATCAAGAAACGATAACAATGAAAAAAATATTAGCATTTACCATCAAATATTTTCATCAATGTAATACGAATATTCGGGTTATTTGCCCCAAAGCATCGATTAAAGTTGGTAGTAATAGGCGAACGCTCATTGAGCAAGTAGCTAAAATTACTTTAATATTATTTTGGAGGTGTCAACGATGAGCATGAAGTTGGAAAATGATGAGCTAGAAGAGTTTACACATTCAGCCACCTACATAAAACTGAATAAAAAAACGCCTACAAACAAATTGTAAGCGTTTTTAATGATATTAATTACAATTAAAAAGTAAATTGAATATCCGCTGTATAAGTTCGACCATCATAATTAATTCGGCTTACGTTAGCTTCATTTTGACCGACATATTCATATCGATTTTCGTTAGTTAAGTTATAACCCCGTACGCTAATTTTCGTAAAACTATTAATTTTATAAGATGCCGACATATCTAACTGACCACGAGCCTTAACACTTTTCTGGTCTGGACCACCAAAAGATTGACCGCCACTCAATAAATATTCATCGCGATAGTTATAAGCCAAGCGAACACTAAGCCCATCATTCTCATAATAAGCAATCGCATTATAAGAATTTGGTGAAATGCCAACTAAGCCTTCTTCACCATCAGTTTCGTTCTCAACGTAAGAATAGTTAAGTACCCCACCAATACCGTTCCACGGGTATGGTAAAAAGTCTAATTTTTGTTGAATCGCAACCTCGTAACCAGTCACTTCAATTTTCGATGAACCATTGAAAGTATAATCAAAATCAACGGTTCGGTTAACAATATCGCCATCTTCTTGGGTATATTCTTCTACTTGCTCACACGTAAAGGTGCCATCAGCTAAATCTGTTCTTTTTAATTCACCTGTATAGCTGGCAACAGCATCAGCAAACTCTTCACCTGGTTGCGGACAAATTTTATTAGTTGAAAAAATACCTGAAATATCTTTTTTAAACACACCTAACGAAATTGCACTACCTTCTCGGTTATACCATTCAAGTGAAAGGTCATAGTTGTTTGACTCATAAGGGTCAACATCTGCTTTAGGGGTATCTATTGTAATGCGACTTTCACTTTCGCTCACAGATAAAACAGGCGTTTGCGCTCTTAAATTGGGTCGTACTATCCCTTTGCTACTGGCCATACGTAAGATAATATCGTCAGTTAATTCAAAACTGACATTAACCGATGGTAAAACATGGCTGTAGTCTTTTGAAAAACTAGTAGGTACAGCTTCCCATTGAGTGGTCCCATCGATAAAGCTCTGATCAAATCCATCTACTGTATTTTCAGTTGATACATAGCGCGCGCCTAAGTTACCGGTATACAAAATATCGCCTAATTCACCCTCAAAGTCAGCCATGAAATAAGCAGCGGTAATATCTTGATCTGCAGTGAATTGTGTTTCCCAACGGTCTTCAACGTTATTTGTATTTCGTTCTGTTCGCGCGACAAAACCATTAGGTAATCTAATAAACTCATCTGGGTTATCACTTGCAGCAATGCGCTCATCCATGCCATTTTGCAAAACATCAACAATATGAGGCATATTCAAGCTTAACCATCCGCCGTCTGAACCTGCGCTATTTGGAATATCACCATTAAACCAAGGATTCACAGTTTCAGCTAAAATTTCATCAGAAATAAATTCATCACTAATCGCTGTATGATCAATAAAACCAGACGAAGGGGTAAAATCTTTATTTTCTAGGGTTTCCGATGAGTGACGACCACCAAAATGTATGGTGTTTACTTTTAGTCCTTCACCTAATATTTCAAAATCAACGTAACGCTTAAAATTTAAATCAATCGCGCTCATTTCACGTTTCGGGTTGTCATAACGACCTAAAATGTAAAACGATAAATTTTTAGGGTCGTTCACATCACCCACATTTAAATTGAGCGGATTGCCGGCTTTAAACGCTTGGTTATAGTCGATATCTTGCCAACCATCATATGAAATATCCATTTTGTCCAGGTCACCACGGCCAGTGTTAATAAGCGTGGTAATCCCTGTTGGTTCCACTGAATCATTAGCACTACCTTGTAACCGAAAATCAAAGCCTGTTTGATTAAAAATATTTTCAGATTCAGAATGCGAAACAATCGCATCGATAACCCAGTCGTCGCTTTGATAATCAAGATTGAAAAATACACCCTGAGCTTTTTCAAAAAAACCAAAAATTCGATTTGCTGGTACATAAGTTGCGTTTTCAAGTTTCACATTTGAAATCGCATAATTTGGAACTTGTTCGCCGTCACCGTTGGTACTATAACCGGTTAAAAACGGGACTTCGTCGCCCACCGGTATAATATAATGTTCATCCCAGTGACTTGCGGGATTTGACTGGCCGCGATTTCTAACCTCTGAGCTAATTTGTTCAAAGTTACCATCTTTTAAATCACGCTGCGTATAGAGTAAATCTACACCTAACTTTAATTTATCAGTCGCTTTCCATTCAAGGTTACCAGCAAATGAAAGCTTGTCGCCTCTGCTGACTTCTGCTAATTGCTGCACCGTTGATGAGGCCTTAACAACCGCGTTTTCTGGCAAATTGCCTGCTGCCACTTGATCTGCAAACCAATCTTCATAACCTGGGTAAACAATTTCGTCAAAAATTTCTTTGCGAGCAAATAGCACTGAATCTCGACGAAAATGCTGATCTGAATAGCCTAATTTGAATGACACAGCTAATTTATCTTTAATTAGATGCTTTGAGGCTTGCAAGCGAACTTCGGTATCAAAGCTATCATTTGATTCTTCGTAACGGGTACCAAGACTAACCGCGTAACGACCATCTGGCTTGGCAAGTGCTCTTTGCAGCTGTTTATCAACAATCCCAGCAACTCCACCTTCTTGATGTGCCGCCGTGGGCGACTTAATCACAGTTACCCCATCAAATACGCTAGCATCAAATGAACCAAAAGGGTTAGGACTACCCACCGGAGAAGCGCTTCGACTCGGGGTTGCAAAAGATTGGCCATTTGCCGTTGTTTTTACAAAGCTACCTGGAAGCCCACGCAGATTAATATCAGATGAACGTCGTTCACCTTCCCTATTTACCTGCACACCAGGAATAGCTTGTAACGCTTCACCTAAATCTAGTGCAGGTAAACTGCCTATATCAGCGGCTGAAATTGCATCAACAATTGACGGCGCTTCACGTTTAGTATTTAAAGCGTGCTCTAACGAGCTTCGAACACCAGTCACTTCAATCGTTTCAGTTTCATCTTCAGCGGCAACCGCTTGATTCATGGAACACAGTAAACCGGCCGTGCTTAGTGCGATCACAAGCTGATTTAACCTATAAGGGGTGCGAGTAGTTGACTTTGCCATACTGAATATCCTTTATTTGGATTATTGTCTATTTTTAGCACACATTTCTTAATCAACACCAATTAACATAAGAAACATATTTATAACATTAATCATTATAGACCTTATATAGTCACAATCAATCAATTTAAATAAAATTAATTTACTTTTTTATAACTAAAATTTTAAATATATGTTTTTAAAAGATATAAATTAGTATGTTAGAGGAAGTTAAATATATAAAATAATTATCAATCGTTCAGACTAAACCACAAACTGCTGATAATAATGATAAAAACGCAAATTAAATTTAGATTTTTCGCACGTTAAATCAATAAATTTTAAAAATTAGCTGTAAATTGGCACGTTTTGTTTTAGTACTATTCTTTGTAACTTAAAATAAAAATATGACTCGTTTTACGGTTTTAAGCTATTGGCTTGTTTTATTTTAAATGGAACAAATCACTGAGGATCTAAAATGGGCACGGGCTTTTTTCAAAAAAATACATTGTTTTTTATTATCATCTTAAATCTAGCCAATACTGGCTGTTCGCAACAACAAAAACTAACTAAAAAACAAATCGAAACACGTCCAAATATATTGTGGTTAACCTTTGAAGATACATCAGCTAATGAGTTGAGTATTTATGGTAATACCGATGTGAAAAACCCTAATCTTGAAACATTAGCTCAAGATTCACTTGTTTTTAAATATGCTTATTCAAACGCACCTTATTGCTCACCTGCTCGTTCAAGCCTAATTTCAGGGAGTTATGCAACAACCTTTGGAACCGATCATCACAGAGCAAAAATACAATCGCCAACTGAACGAATATTTTTTCCAGCCCTTTTACAAAAGGCGGGCTATTTCACCAGTAATAATACTAAACGAGACTATAATACACCGCTTAACAACCATGAACTTAAACAAATTTGGACAGAGTTTGACAAAAATGCAAGCTACAACAGCTTACAACGAAAGCCTAACCAACCGTTTTTCTCAGTTTATAACGCAGGCATGACACACATGAGCCGGTTGACCTCGTTTCATTTAGAGCAACGACGAGATTTCACCCTGAATGGAATACCAAGCCAAGCGCATCCAGGGCAATACCTTCCCAATTTAGAAGCGGTAAAATCTGATTATCAATTTCATTTAGAAGGTGTGTTTGATGTTGACCGCTGGCTTAAGTTTTTTATTGATGATTTAAAGCAGCAAGGTTTGTACGAAGATACCATTATATTTGTTTATTCAGATCATGGCGGCAGCTCGCCACGGGGCAAAGGCTTTATTTATAATTCAGGCACTCACGTGCCGTTGATTGTACGAGTCCCTGAAAAATATCAACATTTAATCCAAAAAACACCTAGCCAACTGATTTCTGAAGTGGTTGAGTTTGTCGATTTTGCACCTAGTGTTTTAAGCTTAGCCGGAATCAAACCACCTGCACAAATGCAAGGAAAAGCGTTTCTAGGGGAGTATGCACAAGCCCCGCAGCAATATGCTTATACTTTTAGAACCAACCAAGAAACTCATTTTGATCCGTGGCGTGGTGTTACCGATGGCCGATTTAACTATTTCAAAACTTATTTACAACGCAAACCCATCAGTTTAAGAAACGCCTTTCAATGGGGTATGCCATCCAATATGGCGCTCGATGAATTTGCCACCAAAAATCCAAACTCACAATATACACAAACCTATTATCAAATTAAGCAAACTGAATATTTATTTGACTTGAAAAATGATCCCGATGAAACCAATAACTTGGCAAATAATCCAAATTACCAACAGCAATTAAACAAAATGCGAGCTTTGGTTGATGACCATATAGCATCTTCAAATGATTTAGGATTTATTCCCGTCGCCATGAAAAATAACCAAATGTACGGAAATTGGTTTAATCCTGATTTTAGCTACCCTGATTACATAAAATTAATCAATAAGGTAAGTCGCGCAACACTAAAAGATTTAGCTTATTTTGAACAGTATTTACAATCAACTAGCCCTGTCGCTCGTTTTTGGGCTGCGAACGCGATAGCTGAACTTGCCGCTAAAAACGAATTAAAGCAAATACCAACATTTTTGCTTGCCGCAACACAAGATCAAAATTCAGCCGTAAAAATGACAGTTTATGAGGCTTTGGTTTATCTAGATCAAACCGAATATCTAACAAATTTATTGGCTAATTTAAATAATGATCACGCGATATCAGCACTTGAAACCCTTGCTTATATCAAGCCAGATGTATTCGATAGTCGTATTGATGAATTAATGCAGCAAATTAACAACGAAAAGATTCGCAGTATATTAGCTAATTTAAAACTAATCCCTCCAACGCAAGTCGCAACACAAAAATACAAAAATACAAAAAGGGATTAAAAGTAAATACTGAGCGCAGGCCCATAAAACCGTTACCATAATTTTTGCAATAGCCATGACAAGCCAACTAGAAGCAACGAGTTGCGAGCTTAAAAACAGCAGCAATAATATGTTTACTGTTCTAAAACGATTTAAACTTCAGCTTTAAAATTTAGTTAATAAAACAATATACAACTTACAATTGACAGGAGATTAAAAACCTGACAATAATTTACATACAAAATATTAATTTTAAATAAATATAGGTTATATCTTTAATGCGTTTAGCTGCTATTTTTTTGTTTGTTTTTTTATTGAGTGATCTATTTAAAAGCCAAGTATACGCGGCTGAGGTTGCAAAACAGAAACCTAATTTTCTATGGCTAGTTTCAGAAGACAATTCATATTTTTTTTCACGTCTATACAATAAACAGGGTGCAAAAATGCCAAACATTGAAGCTTTGGCTAAAGATGGACTTGTTTTTAATAATGCTTTTTCCAACGCGCCCGTCTGCTCAACTGCCCGTTCAACCTTGGCTACCGGTGTTTATGCTTCAAAAATTGCTTTAAATTATCACAGGCGTTATACCGAGAGCGAATTACCAGAGGGTGTGCAACCAATAGCTCAGCTATTAAAACGCGAAGGTTATTTCACGAGCAATAATGCTAAAAATGACTTTAACTTTATTGAATACAAACATGATCCAGTGTGGGATAGCTCATCAAATAAAGCCAGTTGGAAAGATCGAGCTCCCAAGCAGCCGTTTTTTCATATGCAAACCTTCACAACCACACATGAGTATAACCTGCATTTTCCTGCAACTGATGTCAATAATAAGCCGACAAAACACCAACCAGATTCAGTTAAATTGCCAGCTATTTACCCTGACACAAAACTATTTAGATACACCTTTGCTCGATATTTAGACCAACATCAAATTTTAGACAAACAAATTGGCCAATTAATTAAGCAATTAAAAGCAGATGGCGAGTTGGAAAACACCTTTATTTTTTACTTTGGCGATCATGGCGGCGTGCTCCCTGGCACAAAAGGTTATGTTAATGACCTTGGTTTACATATCCCGCTAGTCGTGCGCATCCCCGAAAATTACCGAGAGTTACTGCACCCTAGTATAGGAACATTAGAAAACGCCCGCGTTAACGGTTTTGTCAATTTTGTCGATTTCGCACCAACTTTACTCAAATTAGCGGGCGCTGAAGCCAATCCGTATCATGATGGTAAGGCTTTTTTAGGGCCTGATGTAACCTTAAAAAAACTAAACCAACGGGATTCAAGCTTCGCCTACGCAGATCGATTTGATGAAAAACTAGATATGGTTCGTACCTTGCGAAAAGGTAATTTAAAGTATGTCAGAAACTATATGCCGTACATTCCAAACTCATTGTTTAACCAATATCGTTACCTTCAGGCTGCTTATCAAGAATGGAAAAACCTATACCAGCAGCAAAAATTAAACCCTGTACAAGCTGCTTTTTTTAAAGCAAAGCCAGCAGAAGCTTTGTACGATATTTCGGTCGATCCATTTGAAACAAATAACTTAGCAAATCAACCAAATTATCAAACTCAATTAGTTAAACTTAGAGAAAACCTCAACAACAAACTAAAGTCTATGCCTGATTTAGCATTTTACCCTGAATCTTACTTAGCTGAATATGCATTCAACAGCCCTCGCAAGTTTGGTGATAAAAATCGCTCAGAAATCACTCAATTGATAGACATAGCCAACCTACAACTATTAAATTGGCAACAAGCAAAACCTCAGTTAATGAAAGCGCTGAACTCAAATATGCAGTGGCGACAATATTGGGCACTAATAGGTTTTACCCACTTTGCAGAACAAGCGAGTGATCAAGTTGATCAAATTAATAATTTGCTCGCTCATCCAAATCCAGTGATCGCAGCCCGCGCAGTAGAATTTTTAACATTAGCAACCGATTACAATCCAACTACTCTGATACCTCAGTTAATTGAGCGTACAACAGATACATTATCTGCGCTTGAAATTATGAATATTGCGACCGTATTGCATGACCTAGAGGGTTATACCTTTGATATTAAAGCAAAACCCGAGTGGCACCAAGCCACTAAAGCTGATAAAAATCAACACCTGCAAGGGGTGACACATTATTGGACTTCAAATCGTATCCAATATTTAAATCAAAGCTTGTAAAAATAAGCTGTAACTCACAGCCAAGGTTATTTTTGTTTAGACTTGGCTGTATGCTTAATTTGAACTGAGCTCAAATTGTGTTAGATTTTATCACGCTCGCCTAAAACATAAATAAAGTCTCACCCTAAAGATAAGCCGATGATGTTCATTTTACTAAAGATGGATACAAATACTTAGGATTACAAGTAGCTCAAACAATTGAAGCACAACTGCTTTAACGTAAGCTGATTTGTGTTTAACCGACATTTTTTAGCTAAAAACAATTTGTAAAAAGGCGCTTCTCAGCGCCTTTTTTGTGAGTTCTATTCAGTTGTTAATATTAAAACTTAACATTAACCCCGAGGGCAACACGCTTGCCGTAGTGATCGATACGACCCCCGCGTTGTTTGTCGTCAAAATAGGTTTTAATGCTCTCGTCAGTTAAGTTAACGGCTTCAACCGACAAACTAATGCTATTAGACAATGTATAAGTTACGTTCATGTCTAGCGTACCAAAAGCATCTTGATACTGATCTGCAACGGTACCTACGCCATTACTTACTAAAAATGCATCGCGCCAGTTATAACCAATACGGGCCCCAAAGTCTTCATATTCATAAAACACGACAAAATTGCTGCTGTTTTCTGATAGGCCAGCAATCGGTTGTGCCACTAAAACATCATCTTGGGTCACTTCGACTTGGCTATCAACATAAGTGTAATTCGCTTGCACCCCTAAGCCGTTAAATGGTGCTGGGAGTGACGAAAATACTTGTTGGTAAGCTATTTCTAGCCCTGTTATATCGCCTTTACCTGTGTTAAACGGCGCGCTTAAAATAACGTCGGTGCCGTTAACATCTAGCATTTGTGCTTGCTTAGAAATAAATGTTGTGATGTCTTTGTAGAATAAACCCGCTGATACGTATGCGTCTTGATCAAAGTACCACTCTAGTGATAAATCATACTGCAAAGCTTGATAGGGATTAAGTAGAGGGTTACCACCGCTAGCGGTTGGCGCATCTGTGCTGAAAGTTAAGCCTGGACGTAAATCAGGTAATGATGGACGCGTCATAACTTTAGCAAATGCAGTCCGTAAAATAACCTCGTCGCTAAGTTCAAAGTTAATATTAGCGCTTGGTAGTAATTCGTTGTAAGCATTTTCAAAAGCAACCGCTTGAGGACTATCGTCAATCACACTGGTGCCCGATGGGTTTTGCTCCGTACGAACCATACGTAAACCAATGTTACCAAATACAGGTAAACCTGCTGTTGATTCGATATTCGATTGTACGTAACCTGCGTATACATTCTCTTCTACAACATAGGAGTTGCGCTTATCGCCTGCGGTTAATGGTTGTTCAAGTAATGAACTGGCAAAAAAATCTGAGAAGTAGGCTGATTCTTTTGGTACCGCCCACTCACTTGGATAATTACCGCTGACGTTACTTGCAAAATCGCTGACTGGGAAGTTTTCAAAATAATCATCAGAGAAAAACACCCCATCAATACCGTCAGATACACGAATATCTCGGCGATTATATTCACGCTCACGCTGGCGAATATTTACCCCAAATTCTACGCTAGAAATAACCCCACTTAGGGTATGTTCAATATCTAATTTAAGTGCATTGTCAGAATCGGATACGTCTATGGTTCGGTACTCAATACGACGGCCCGGGAAATTGCTAGAATCGCTAATATCGACCGGAAAACTAAAGCTTGGTGCTTGTTCAAATCCAGCGCTGTAATCAAAATCAACTGCTTGGTCTGTTAACCGAATGCGGGTTCGACGAATAGGGGCAACCGTTTCACTGTCGGCGTTTGATAAACTAATATCCGTTGATACACGCCAATCGTCCCATGTCCAAGTGTTATTCATGGCTAAAGTTAAGTTAGCATGTTCAGATTCTGAGCTTTCGCGTGATAGCTGTAAGTTGGTTCCAAGGGCTTTACCCGCTAATAAAGAATCACCCACCACCACTGGGTTTTGTACTTCACCGCCTAACTCAATGTCGATACCAATTTCATCAAACGCAACATTGAATTGTGACCAAAGTAAATCAATGTTCATTTCGTGATTGTCACTGCTTTGCCATTGCAAAGCGGCAGCTAATGATTGACGATTTCTGTCTTGGCGTTCAAGCGTTGGACGATTACGCTGCGGTGCAAACGCTTGGTTTAAATCAGCGGTTTCACCTGTTGCCGCATTTAATGCGCCTTGAATCCAATTAAAGGTAAAAACACGGTCTTGACGAATTTCGCGATCAGAATACGCAGCCGATACGAGTAAACCAAAATCTTCATTTTCGTTTACCCAGCTATATATACCCGATAAGCGAGGATCCATACTATCAGATAAATCTGAATGACTTACTTGTGCCGTGGCAGAAGCAGAATTACCAAGGTCGAGTGGTTTAAAGGTTTTAATATTAACCTGACCACCAATTGCACCCTCTTCCATACTAGCCGATGGTGATTTAACCACTTCTAGGCCTGCAATTAGATCTGATGGTAATACGTCATACCGGAACTGACGGCCGTTTTGACCGCTATTTTCAACATTTTCGTTAATCGCGATATTTCGGCCATTTAACTGTGTTGTTTGAAAATTGGGCCCTAAACCTCGTACGCTAACCCCTAAACCTTCACCTCGGTCACGGGCAATTTGCACACCAGGAACTAATTGCAAAGCTTCAGCAACATTTGATGATGGGAACTTACCAATGTCTTCTGCTGAAATTGCATCAACCACGTTATCTGAGCCTTGTTTAATATCCATCGCCCGCGCCAAGCTGCCTGAATAAGTGCCATAGCTAACCACTTCTTCAATGATTTTTTCTTCATCTGCCTGTGCGGTGGCCGAAAATGACAAAACGGTCACCATCGCTAAACAGATAGGCTTTAGCGATGTGTTAATCGGCGATTGTGGTTTTTTAGCTGCGTCTTTCTTGTTTATCACGGTAGTGTTCCTTAAATTGAATACGTTTAATTTTTTGTGATTCCGTTATCAAAGACGACTAGCAACTTAAAAAAGGACAAAATAAATAATGACAGTTTTGTGGCAAGTTAGAAAACGCCTATCTCATATTTTTTAGGTTAGGCGTAACTTTTAGATTAGGTTTACGTGGGGAGTAAAAAATTACCAATCAAATTTAACACTCATCGACCAGCTACGATCAATATGGTGGATGCTGCTTAGCGAGTCTTGTTCATTGGCGTTTAAATAACGGCGCAGCGGTCGAGCTAATAGGTTATTGCCATGTAAGGATATATTGCAGTGTTCGTTAATTTGATAACCCAACAATAATTGCAACGCGTGAGTATCATCAACCCAAGTATCAGGCGCATCAGTTGTTGATAATGCTTCCAAGTAGTGCTCACGGTAACTATAACCCAGACGCATAAACCAAGGCTCAGCCTCGTAAAAAACGTGTAGGTTTATCCCCAGAGGTGACACCCCTTCTAAATTATATTGCTTAGCCTGAACTTGCGAGGTTGAACGGGTTTTAGAGTGCGCGAGTGTCAATGTGGCTTGATAACCAAAGCCATTCATAAAGCTGCTATTCGCCCCAAATTCCCAACCCGTCACCCATGTGTCAGCGCCATTTATTGGTTGACTTAAATGATAAACGACACCATCAATTTCCTGTTCAAAAGACTCTAAGCTAATAATGCCATATAGACGTTTTTTAAAATATTCCGCATACACATTAGCGTTATCTGCATAATACCAATAGCTACCTAAATCCCATTGATACCCTTCAATAGGTTGCAAATCGGGATTGCCAGCACTGGCTAACAATACCCCATCGGTTGAGTTAACCGTTAGCCGAGGATTTAAATCTGTATAACTGGGCAATGATAAGCTTTTAGCCGCCGAAAATTTTAGTTGAATTGCCTGACTCAAGCTCAGTTTGAGTTTAAAATCGGGTAACAAATACGCATAATGTTTGCTGCGAGCCTCTGTGAAGTTTCCTTGAGGCGACCACTGAAATATGCTTTCAATTTGATTATTCCAATGGTACCAGCGCGCACCTAATTGTCCTTCTATATTGGCTATTTTCTTTGCTGAAAAATCAATTTGGCTAAACAAGGTCGAAACCTCATCTACAATGCGATAGCTGTTGCGCTTGTCTTTGTCTGTCAACTCTCCAAATATAAGATCATCGCTATAATAGCTTTGTATGTCAGAGCTGGGAACCGCCCAACCCGCGCTAGGCGGCTGCTGTAAATAATCCGTCAAAAAATCATTTCCTGCAAATTCATCAACCCAGTTATATTGCGTAGAATACTGCGTAAGTCGGCTTTTATTTACCTTTAAATCTTGCCGTTGATAACCACGGTGTTGTTTACGCCAGTTAAAACCAAAGCGACTGGCACTAATAAATTGTGATGGATATTGACGAGCAATATTCAATCGCCATGCGTTTCCTTTGTCTAACACGTCTATCATTCGCGCACTCACATGTTCTAGCGCACTAAAATCTGTTTGCAATCGCGGAAAATCCTCAAAATAAATATGAGTTTTAGCGCGCTTATGATTGCCCATATCGTATGAAAAAGAACGACTGTTACTTAGCAAACGAGTTCGGCGTATAGGACTGTCAGTAATACTGGTTGCACGAGTAAATGCAATTGAACTTTGTAATCGCCATTGATCAAGGCGAGTGTCTAAATTTAATATGCTAATGGCGTTGATATGCTGTCGAGTTGAGGTTTCTAGCGCGCTTTTTCCCTCAATATTACTAAACTCAGCCGCCACTAATATATCGTTTTTTACCGAAGACGTTATCAACTGTTCGGCTGAATCTAACCTCGCTAACAGCCGCTGTTCGTTAAATTCGGAAGTAAGATGGTATTGATAATACTCAGCGCCAAGCAAAGTATTTGGCGATATTTGCCATTGACCCGCTATGCCAATATTCATATTTCTCCGCTGTTCAGATTCTAGCGTGATCGCCATGCGGTTACTGGGTAACAGTACGTCTGAATCTAACGTGGGTAGCCAATAGCTGTTACCATTTGTATCCCACTCCCAAGTTTGCAATGTTTGTTGTTGAATTTTTCGCTCATTAAATCCTGCCGACAGGGCGATACCCATATTATTTTGTTTGTTAACCCAGCTTGATAACACATTAATTTTTGGTGAATAGCCTGCGCTGCGATGCGTGTAATCTAACGCAATTTCACCCACTAATTTTCGATTACCTAAGTTCAACGGCTGAATAGTTTGAATATTGATGGCAGTTCCAAGCCCACTGACCAAATTGGTTACATCCCCATTTTTAGCAATGTTAACGCGACCAATATTGGCGGCGGACAGTACATCAAAGCGAAATACGCGTCCTGATTGTCCGCTGTTTCTAACGTTTTCATTGATCGCAAGTAAATGGCCATTTAGCGTTGTAGCATGATAATCGGGCCCCAATCCTCGGCTACTAATAGCTAATCCTTCACCATAATCCCGGCAAATATTCACACCTGATAAATACTGAAACGATTCAGCCAAATTATTGGTCGGCAAGGCCGTGAGCCCAGCATAATCAATATCATCAGCAAATGCGATTGACTCGCGTTGCTTGTTCAGTGCGTTTTGCATGTTGTTGTGAGACGCATTGGCAAATGAGCTAATGGCGTTAGATTGCCTTTTACCGGAAATAATAATTTCTTCGATGGATGGTTTAGTTTGTTTTTTCGCCACGAGTGGAATTTGCACAATAGGCCTTAAAATTACACCTGACTGGGTGATTTGCACACTAACGTCATTGTCGGCAAATAGTTTATTAAGCAATTGCAAAAGCGTAAAGTGGCCCTGAATGGTCGAATGCTGTAATCCAGATATCGTCGAGGCATCGGCGATAAAGGCGATATTATAGATTTCTGCAAGCTTTTCTAACGAACGTTCTATTGAATTAGCGGATAAATTTACTTGAACGCGCTCAGTCTTATCAGGATGATTCACTTCAGCAAACACTGGCAGAATGATTATAAACAACAAAAATATTAAAACTAAAGCCACACAAGGCAGCACATGCAATCGCCTTATGTGATTGTTGAGTTGGTAAGAAGGTTTAAATCTCAACCAATAAACGACACTCGTTTTCATTTATTACATTAGATTTTAGGTGTTAAATAGCGCGACTTACCTGTTACCAGGGCATCGAGTTGATATAGTTCGCGTAGTAAACTGATATTTCCTTCCATATCATCTAACTTAAAGGTTGCGGTGACTAACTTGTGGTTAAGCACAGGGTCAAGATACAAGGGGTGTTCGGCATAACGGTTTAGCTTCTCAATCACTTGTGCGAGTTTAACATTCGTAAAACGCAATTGACCTTGCTGCCAATCTACCCCATTTTCAAAATTAAATTGGCTCTTTGCCTCGCTACCATCCGATGTAAAAGCGACCTTATCGCCTGCTAATAATTGTTGGCGTATGTCATTAATATCTCTAACCTCAACCTTGCCTTCATAAACATTAACAGCGACGCTGTCTTTGGTCTGGTCAACGTTAAACTGTGTGCCTAACACGGTAATTTTGCCGTTTTCAGTAATAACGTTAAAAGGCTTATTAACGTTTTTGGCAACATTAAAATAAGCTTCACCGGCAAGTAAAGTAACATTGCGTTGATGCTCAGTGTATTGCACTTTAATTTTGCTTGCTGCATTTAAGGTAACGACGCTTTCATCGGCTAAAGTCACTGTTTTTGTTTGCGCAATGCCCGAACTATACGCTTGCTGATTAACCGATTGCTGCACAATAAGCTGATTATCGGTTTTATAAAAAGATGTTAGCCCAAATACCACTACAAGCAGTACGCTGGCGGCGACTGAAAACGTTCGCCAATATGATGACTTGCCTCCATGCGCTTGCCTGCATTTTTGCTCACTGGTAAACGCATTTAATGCTACAACATTATTTTTTTCATCAACAATAGATTCACTTTCCAACGCTTCTTGCAAAGCTGGATCTAATAAAATAGCCTCTAATAAACGCTCTTCATTTTGTAAAAATTGTTTTTTATCTGCGTCAGATTTATTCATATATCTTCCTAAAAGCCATACGGACTAGACTGTATAAATTCGGTTTCATTTTTCTAGCTCACGCGCGATAGCGGCTTTTAAGTGTGTTAACATGCGCGTAATGTGTTTATTAACGGCTTCTAATGACAAGCCCATTTCTTGGCAAATTTGCTCTTTGCTCTGACCTTTGATTCGATAACGAACAAATACATCGCGTCGAGTGCTAGGCGTATCTTTTAGAATTTTTTGATAAATAACCAAACGCTGTTGGTAATCTATTAGCGTGTCTAAATCAGATTTTTTACATTCTGGCTCTTCTAACATTGCTTCGTGTTGCTTAAAAGCGCTGCGACTTTGATCGATGATCAAATTTTTGGCGACCCGCTTGGCATAACTTTGCGAGTTATGAATGTGATCTTTTTGGTTAAGCTCCATCATTTTAAGACAAGTATCCTGGTAAATATCATCAACATCGGATTCTTGCTGCACAAAGCGTCTAATATAACCTTTAAGCTGTTTACTCCAGCCAAGGTCACTTGCATTAAAAAAGGCAAGATGCGTTGTCATAACTTGATCTTCATTTTTCTTCATTCCTAACTACGAAGCAGCTAACGCTTATGCCATCAATACGGTGCAGCAATTTGCAAACATTATGACCACCGTTTATTAAAACAATATGAATTAGCTCAACCTCTTTCGGGCTTTACTTTTCACCCCATTAAAAAATGCATCCAAACCTTAGACTACATTCAAATTTTGCGTAAACCTTGTGACAAATGGGATGACGGCGTGTGTATCTAACTTTGATTTAAACGCCACTTTTTAAGTCAGATATATAGGTAACGATTGGTGAAGAGATATTAGGACAATTTATTTTGAATAATTTAAGATAACGCTGGTTTAAAAAAGAACGCACATCGACTGAACTTATGCTGTGACAAGATTAACGCCACCTAAATAACGTTAATCTTATAAACTTGATTGGCTGGCTATCGCTCCCGGTTTTAATATCACCACCAGGTTCAATCACTGGCCTTTCGGATTACAGAAATAGCTTTTCGCATTCATGTTTTAAATCTTATCCCAAGGCCCTTTAATGGCTAAGGTTTTTGCGGGCGAATAAATATTAACAAATAAAGTTTGCCCATCAGGAGAAAAACAAGCGCCGGCTGTTTCTGTTTGTGTGCGTAAACGTGCAAATGCATAAAGCTCACCTTGCGGGGTGACACCACGAATATGATTATCAACAAAAAGCGTATATTGATCTTCACAAACCAATAAATGGCCTTGCGGCGTTACCGTTAAATTGTCGCCAAAATCAAATAAAGATTTATCAGCACTTTCTAAAAAGAGTTGAATACGCCCAGGCTGATTTATCTCTTGCGCTGTTCCTTCAAAAGCTGATGGTTGATAGCGCATAATTTGCCCTAATTTTTTTGCACCACCATTTGAGCAACAAAAGTACAACTCGTTATCAGCCCAGTGAATCCCCTCACCGCGAGCAAATAAGGCTGCGCCTTTTTCGTAACCCTGTTTGCGTAAATCGTCATCTGGGCTTTCGGGGTTAGACAAATTAATCCAATGTGCATCCTGCCAATTAAATAACGCCAGTTCTGGACGCTCCCAGTTGCGGCTATCAAACCTAGATTGATTAACAATCGCTAACGCTTGCAACTGCCCACCATCCGCTAATTTGCCGAACGTTTTAGGTATAAAACGATAAAACAAACTGTCGTCGCGATCTTCTGTTAAATAGACAATTCCAGTTTTAGGATCAACGACTGCAGCCTCGTGATTAAAACGCCCCATAGCTTTTAACGGTTTAGCATCCACTGGAGAAGTTGCTGTTGCTGGCACTTCAAATACATAGCCATGCGCTTTACTTATATCACCATCCGGTAAAATGACGCTTTCTTCACAAGTTAACCAAGTATTCCAAGGTGTAACACCGCCAGAACAATTGCGCACTGTACCTGTCAAACTAACAAATTCTTGTTCTACCATTTGCGTTTGAACATTATAAATAATAGATGTAGTGCCGCCTGGCAGCGCAATACCATTAGCAAAAGTATCGTAAGCCTGTAAAGAGCGGTGCTGCTGTATAGAAGTTGGCTGTTTATCAATATGCTCAGGTAGTAACTCATGATTACGAATTAACACCACACGCTGTTCATCTAACGCAAAACATCCCATGCCATCAGCACGCCCAGGTACAGCCAAACCATCCGACATAGGCGTGTTTTCTTTTGAAATAACCTTGTAGCTAAAACCAGCTGGTAAATCGAGCAAACCGTTAGGGTCTGACACTAACGCGCCATAACCTTTGCTCATTTTATTAACGATACTGCTTTTACTGCGACCTAGGCTACAGCCTGTTAAACCCGCAAATGCTAAAGCCCCCATACTGACGGTAAATTGTCTTCTTGTAAGCATGTAAATTTCCGATAATTCATTCTGAGTAAGCACTCATCTAAAATGAGCAACAATATGTCTATTTAACGAATTTAAACTTAAAAATAGGACATAAAAAAAAATATAATAACAGCCCAACATTAATCGCCTGCTTTGGCTGGATCTTGCACAAGGGCAAAATCAATCCGCAATATTATCGAAAGCGGCTACTGCAACCCTAAAAACTCCCTTGAAAACCAGACGCAGAACGAACCGTGCCAATGTTTTCCAGCGTAAATTGGCCTGAGCTTAACGTATTGTTCCAATAACGTAGGTTAGAGAACAAAACTTTCACTTTATTATTGCCGTGTGAGCTCGCCGCTAAACCTTGGTATTTAAGACTGTATGAAAAACAACGACTCATAATAGTTGTCCAGCTAATGCCGTCGCGCGAGCCCTGCCCTAATACACATTGACCATTGTCATACACATCCATTTTCACATAGGTTAAATCTTCCTGCGCAATACCCGACGCATCGCTAATCGTAACGTTTTTCGAACCTGAATTATTGCCGTAATAATCACGATACTGCACTGCCAATTTATTATTATCGGCCAAGCGGCAAACTGCAAAATATGGACTATCATCCGACAATGCTGCCCGCGCCATCACGCAACCTTTGGCAAATTTATCAACATGACTACTCGGGACGTTAATGGCGGTTTGCCATCGACCATTAGCCGTGCCTTTATTTTGATACTGAAAACTAAAATGATCTTGGCTTCCCCAAATGTCTTCAGAGTTGACTTTAATGCCAATAATCGAATCGGATTCTTGATTAGAACTGCAATTTCGATTAATACAAGTGAATGGGTACCCATAACTATTATGGGTTTTAGCCCAAGTATCTTGTACATAATTGACTTTATCTGTTGCAATATGATGAACCCAAGCGTTTTTTGCGTTGATAAATCCGCTTGAATTGTTCACCACATAACGACGGCTAACAAAATTGTTGATGTGAATATGACGCCCTAACGATTGGCTAGTATTATCGGTATTAAAAAATATTTTACTTGAGCTATCCACATCACTATTGCTATCAACACTAGCCGAAGTAAAGCCAAGGCGATTTGAACGGCCATCGGCATAACTGGGGTCTGTGATTACAAACATCCATTTGCCTTTGAGGCTACTTAACGTTGGCCAATTGCAACTGCCCGTTACCGCTTGCTTTAAATTATTTGCGTTTGGACACGCGTTGTATAAATCACTTGGTTTTAGAATATCGTTGGGATTAATGTAGCTTTTAATGAGATTATCTAGATCTTGCGCAGTTTGACCGCTAGAAAAACCATCTTTAATATCAAACCAAACGGTTACGACTTCATGTTGTGGAATTTGCTGATCAAAAATTTGTAACTCACGTAAACAGTTGCTGAACTTATCGCAGTTTGTACCTGTATCAAACACGGGTGTGTGATAAACATACCAGTCTCTTGAAATGCCAGCTCGGCCAATTTTACCGCGAAACAGATCAAACTCAATGGAACGTATACGATGAAAAACCAGTTGGTCCAAAATACCTTCGTCACGTGAGTAACTATTATGTGATGATTTTTGCGTGACCTCATTATAGCGTAAATTGGCCTGGGCCGTTGTGTTAAGTAAAAGCAGCAAAGCTGCCATCAATAAAGTTTTCATGTTTATGTCCTAGTTGTGAAAGTCACTTAGAAGACGAACCATTTCGGCTAATTAAGACAAATTTTGTTATGACAATTTAGTGACAGAATATTAGGTACATCAGACATATAACATTGCAGAGTTGCGTTAGAGTGACGGTTAAGGTGCCGACCACAGGTAATTAATATTTTTCAATTGATTCTGGATTAATGCGAACTTGCTTTTTATCGTAAAAATTGTGGTCAACGTTAATTTAAAATAAACTAAGTCATTAAAATTAATTATTTTTATGAACATATTGACAGCTCAGCAGCCACCTGTGTGAATATGTAGTGGCAAATTAATCTAGCGACTGTATTCACAGAATACAGCCCAAAGCGACTTTGTGTTTAAGTGCAAACACAATGTAGACAGCAAACCTTACAGCCTAATACCCAGCAACTTCATTAAACATTAACCCCAAAATCAATCAAATTAAACCCTTTACAATCACAACAATTTCATTACAATCAGAATCTTTAAATATTACAAGTAAAAGGAATTATACATTGAAGCATAAATTGCTAGCCTCGTTTTGTTTACTCGCATCAGTCACATTAACAGGCTGTCAAACCACCCAAACCCCTTACGAAGTAAGCTCATCGCTCACATACAAAAAAGGAAAACCCCTTAGTTCTTATCATTTAGGTGTGACAGAAGAAAAAGTAAATGACCAAATTTATCACGTTACAGTGAAGTTAACAGGTACGAGTAGTATCGTTCGTGCTAAAGATATGTTTTATTTACATGCGGCTAACCTTGCGCTCAGCCATAACTTTGAAAAGTTTGTGATTGAAAAAAGAAAAAGCGGCAAATGGTGCTATGGCACAGAAACCCGTTATACAAAGCAGCGTTCAACATCGGAAGCTGGGCCTCGATATTCTGGTTTTGTGCTGTTAATACACGATAAAAAACAAGTCGCTAGCAAACAAAAAGTTCAAATTGCAAAAAATATAAAAAAAATTGCACAGCCAAGAGTAGAAGCTACGATTGACGAAGCAAGCATGATTAAAAATGAAGAGCGATACCTTAACGCTTGTGATAAAATTAATTAAAGGCCTGTACAGTCATGAATTTTTTAAAATCAAGTTGCCTTTGCATAGCCATTAATATTGTTGGCTGTGCTTATTCACCAGCGCCTTATCAAGTGGTTGACTCCCTCCCCTATAAACACGGTTATATGGCAGGCTTTTATAAAACAGGTGTTACAGAAGAAGTTGTAAAAGCCAAACATTATTACAAAATCACGGTAAAACTTGATAAAGGTAGTAGTAAAAGTCGAGCTGAGAGTATGTTGTTATTCCATAGCGCAAAATTAGCGCAGCAAAACGGCTCAACTGGTTTTACCATCAAAAAAATTAGAAATACGGTTTGGTGTGGTTATTCGTCAAACGAAGGAAAAGCGCCGTATGTCGCTAATAGTGGCCCTTTTTCAAGTGCCTTTATTACGCTTATCCAACCCACAACACCTGCTAAAATGTTGAATAGAAAAACCTACCGTACGGCAGAAACCATAACGCAGAATGAGCATACTGTATTGCAAGGAGAGTCTAAACAGGATGCTAAATTTAATCAAAAAGCCAATAATGAAGCCTGTTCTGCGCGGCTAAATAATGCCTAATAAAAGTATAGTTATCGTCCACCAGCAAAGCTGGTGTAAATGAGCACGTTAAATGAGTGCTGTTCAAGTGCAGACGCATGCATATGAGAAGCTCCTAGACCGATAAAAACTATCTTTCATAGAATGAACTAGAAACGGAGACAAGTCTCGGAAGTGTCTCTAAAAAATGATGCTTCCACGACTGCTTCGAGCAAACCGTATAATTTATAAATGACTGATTTATAAATGACAGCCACCTATAAAAATAAATAAAAACAACATAATATAGACATCACCAGTTGCTTGATAATCTAATTTAAAATTAAATTGGTTGTGTCGTGTTTTTTGCTTGCTGTTTGTTTATATTTAGCATTTAAATTGATTTAGCTGGTCTTAACCCAAAAATAGCTGTGAAGTGGTAAAATTGGCGGTGGCAAGTGATTGCAAGCCAAATGTTAAATTACCCCCCATGAAAAGAGAAACTTGAGGGCATTTGAGCAATTATAGTTAATGGTAAGTGCTGTTAGCTTTTTAGTAAACATTGAAGTTGAGTTCTAAATATTAAAAATAGACCAAATCAGCGCCCGAAATTTTGGTATTTTTAGAAGTGAATGTCATTGTAATTTACTCTATTTTGTCTGCTGTTTTTAGCCTAAATTTATAATAAATAAAAAGAGAAAATGTGCGAAAATATTTAAATAGTTCAATAATAACAGGGCATAAGTCTTACTGGGCGACCCATTTTTGTTCATTTTTTGAATGCCTTCACTATCATACATTAGAAGAATCACCTAACAAGCTGAGAAATTACCCTAATTGGACTCTGTCTGATTATCGCGGTCATATACCAAACAACTTTTTTCATTTTTTAAAGCGCTGGGTGAGAAACTGGGGATTTCAGTATTTCATGGTGAACTATCTGAATCAGAAAGTAGGAAACTATATTGTTGAAGAATTGTTAGATAAATTAAGCTATGAATTTGGTGCCCATTTCTCCCGTGACCTAGATAAATACTGGTTTTATGTTTCAGGTGGAGATTCAAAGCTTAGTGACGATTTAAGTGGCAGATTTGATTCAATATTCCCCAAAAAAGCTGGCTTGTTGCCCCCTGAAATGAAAACGGTTATTCGAAATTCTGATTTATGCTTAGTGTTGAAAAATACTAAAGAAAACGTAAACGTGGGTATATTCGGCGAAGTTGAAGGCAATAAAGGTTATAAATTAACAACGAATACATTTTGGAACAATAAATCTGATTATTGTGTTTTTGCTATTGGTGTAGAAAAAGGCAGCAGTAAAGAATGTTACATTGATGTATTTGATTATAATGGCGCCCCTAAAGTAAATATTATATTTGAAGCAGATCACTATGTAGTTAGAGACTTTCATATAGTACTTGGGGCAATGGAAAATTTATTTCAAAATGGACCAAGAGCACATTTTGATCCTCTTGAAGAGGAGTTCGGCTTTTTTATAAATCGAATTAAAATGAATTGGGATCAGCCTGTTAGTGACATCGTTGATTTCTTTTATAAATTCATAGATTACAATGATTATATAGGTGAAGTTGATGGCACGTTGCCATTTATGTCAAGTATTCAGCCTGATTAAACGAGATAATCGGATAGCCGAGAGCGTTTCATTTAATAATTACTCGTTAGGATAATGAACTTTTATTCACCCATCTCTGAGTGAATAAAAGTGTCTGGTTTTAGACATACCATTAAACCAACATTAAACCTTATGAATGATTTCACCCTTTTTGACATTTTTTATAATCGGATAACCGTCTTTATTACCATTGCTTTCGCACATTGCGCCAATCTACTAGTTTAAAGTTTTGTGGCTGGGCTGGCATCACGTTTCGACCATCCTGAACAATCAAAGCGCCTGCTGGATATTGCTCTCCTAGCGGGGCAGATATAACGGCTAGCCCGTCAGTTTCTGATGCGCCATCTATCCCAATAAGAGGTGCCGCTCCAATTTTAAAGTTAGTGACCACTTTATTTGTATTTAAGTCAAACACTAGGTAACTGTCATTACCCTGACTTGACGCAATTAAATAATTAGCTTCATTTTTTGTCTCTGAATGATAAACAGATAAACCTTCAACATCGTCAAATAAAACCTGGTTATCAATGGCATAAAAAAGCTTAAGTTGACTTTGAATGGGCTCAGCTGAAATTTGCCAAATGCCTTTATCTTCTTCACCCAGATAAAGTGTTTGCGTGCTTAAATCAACAGCGCAACCTTCTGGTTGGGTGTCAACTGAAAATTCACGTACTAACTCCCCGCTAATTTGCGCTTCAAAATGAATTTGATACTGTTGAAAATGCCCATTTTCATCATTGATAAATACATAAAAATCTCCGCTTGCTGGTGATTTATAGCTACATAATCCATACACATCAGATAAATTGGTTGGAATATCGGCTAACTCAACAACCTCACCTTCAGCATTGATTTTATATAAACTAATACTATTGTGAGTTCGATTGCTGGCAGCAGCTAAATCAAATTTTTCATTTTTCCAATGGGCGCCGTAGCTAATATCAATATTATTGATTCGACCTGATGCAATTGTTTGTGTCAAATTACCCTTTAAATTATATACATTTAAACCATATGTTTTATCTGTCGTTAATATTTTGCTATTTTCGGCATTTTGAGCATTCAGCCATATTTCAGGATCGTCTGCAGCATCCCCAAAGCGGGCAACGGGTTCAGTTTCCATACTGGGCTGAATATGCTTAATCTTTGCAGGTGCTGACACATGGGTATTTAACTTTAAATCTAACGGAGCGCTAAGGTAATTTCCCGATTCATCATCGTATAAACTCACTTGCCAACCATTATTGGTTAAATAAGCAGACACGCCTTCAACGGCAATCTCAGGTAGTGAATATTGCATAACCTTGCCTGATGAAAATGGCATCGTGTAATGGTGAATTTGTTGCGCCTCGGGTAACGCAACTAAAACACTGCCATCAGAAAGCAGTGTAATATCTTTTATTTCGCCAGCTATTTTTCCAAAAGGGTCGACCATCGCCACGGGCTGACGTAATAAATCTTTTTCGGGATCAACGGGATACTGCCATACGCCAATGGTTTCTTCGACAATAAATAAATCTTGAGTGACATCATTCACAGCACAGGCTGAACTAGCTGGAGGTGATGAAAAACGTCGGATCGATATATTTTTAGCTTGTTGAGAGCTTACTTGATAGATCAGTTTTTGCTCAACTTGGTGCTGCGCAGTTAGCGAAAAATTATAGATAAAACCATTCGCCCGATCGTAATATAAGCACTGACTTTCCATTGCAGCATTTTCTGAACGTATTTTAGCGACGCGCGCTAATTCATACTGTCCTTGATTTGAACTTAATAAAAAGCTTTCTAATTGACCTTGTTCTTTTTCGATACTGGTTACAAACCACTGGTTATCACTTATTTTTCTAATATCTAAAGATTCGTAATTGCCTTGGTATTGGCTAACAATGATTTGTTTATTATCAAATACAAATATGCCTAAATTCTCGCTATTAGCAAGCCAGTGAGTGGGAGTGAGCTGAATCACTTTTTGGCCATTTAACTGAGCATGATCAAAAAGGGGTTGAGTTACCAAGGTATTCGCTTGCTGTGTTTCAACATCCGTGGTTTTTGCAGACTGACAGCCCAACAACAGGCTGACTAAACAAATTAAATAAATACAATTTTTCATTAAAACTACCTACTTGCGTTAATTCGGGTGTGGTAAATAACATCGCCTTGTGCGCTCACCATCTGAACTAACATAAATTCTGGGTTGATTGAGACAGAAGTCACTCCGGCTGTGGCTCGGGCAAACTGAGTAAAGGATCTTGGCTTAACATCACGAACGGCTGAGCCTGCGCCCGAGATAAAATGATGAACGTTTTTATCTGCAATTTGATTGTGCTGCAGATCATGTTCATGCCCCGCAAAATACGCATTTACCTCATATTTTTCCAATATAGGCTCTAAAGCTGCCCGAACTGAGCCGGTTTTACCGTAGCGTTTACCGCTTGAATACATAGGGTGATGGCCAATCACAATTTTCCATTTTGCGGTTGATTGTTCTAACGTATTAGAAAGCCAATCAAGTTGTTTTTGTCCATCCTGAGAGCGCACATTGATATATTTACTTTCGGTTTGATATTTGGCTTCAAACGGACTGGTATCAATAAATACCAGCAGTAAAGTATCGTTTGAATCCTCCAATTGCTTTTCGATTTTGTAATAGCGAGCCGGCATATTCCAACGACGGCTAGTCTGAGTGTAATCAATTTGAGCCTGCACATTGCCGCGATAATCGTGGTTGCCCAATACCAGATACCAAGGTTCAAACAAATGCGGATAAGAATAGATCTGTTCAAATGATGATTGAAAGTAAGGATCTTGAACACTCGCCACTCCATCCGGATAAAAGTTATCACCCGTGGATAAAATAAACTCAGCATCTAACCAATACATTAAATTATCCATTTGAGAAGCAACGGCTTTTTGCTGAAAGTGTCCGTTTCTACCCCAATCGCCTACAACTAAAAAGTGAAGCGAATTGTCTTCAACCGTTAAATTGCTTATGGCGTTTTTCTGATACCATAGTTCGTCTCGGTATTGTGAAAAATCCTCAGCTAACAACACACAAGGTGTTGTTAGCATCGTTAACATTAATATCAATTTTTTCAACATTAGAAAGATGTCCAACTAAAACCTAGCTCAAATGTACGACCATATGTTTCATACTGTGCATTGATATTTTTGTTACCAAAGTAGTGGTACATTGGTTCATCATTTAAATTAACGGCGTTAAAATAGAGGTAAGTTTGTTGATTTAGATAAAATTTAGACGATAAATCTAATTGGTTATGATTGTCTTCATAGCGAATAAGCTCACCGTCAATTTCTTCCAAATTATTACTTTTGTAAACGCTAGTTAAGCGAATGCTCATCCGATCTGACTCATAGCCAAGCGTTACATTAGCAACTGTATCTGACTGATTTGGCAAACTGGTTTTAAATTTTTTGCCATCTAAAAAAGTAGTTGCGTCAGAGTCAGTTAAGGTTGCATTGGTTGCTAGCAAAAAACCATTATCAAAACTTTTTACCCAAGCTAGTTCAAAGCCACTTAATGTAGCACTCTCGCCGTTGACAAATTGCATATATTCGTCAAATTCTTCTTTACCGGTCGTGCCAGCCAAATCAGTTAAAATAATGAAATTATCAATATTTTTATGGAAATAACCGACAGACAATACGCCAATATGACCTGGGTAATATTCTAAAGACAAATCAAAGTTGTCTGATTCATAAGGTTTAAGGTCTGGGTTACCCACAATGGAGGCTTCTTTTTCGGTATCAAATCCGCCTTCGTCATTTTCTTCTGTCACGGTTTCAATCAATTGATAAGCTGAAGCATGCTCAAATTGAGGACGTGAAAGCGTTTGAGTAAAAGCGGCTCGTGCAATGAGTTGGTCTGAAAATTCATAACGTAAATTAACACTTGGCATTATTTTGCTATATTCATTTTCAGCATACCAAGGGGTGTCGACTACCTGCTCAATATCATTTTGCTCATCTTCAATTAATTCAGCCCGTGTACCTTGAGTTGAAAACTCGGTATTTTCATATCGTAAGCCCGCAATCACTCTAAGCTTGTTGATGTCAAAACGTGTTAATGCATAAATCGCTAATATGTCTTCGTCGGCTGAGTAGCTGCTTTCTAGTGAATCCATTAAAGAAGTATTATCATCTTTCCCTAATACAGCTTGCTGATTAAAAAACTCAGTTCTTAATTGTGAACGATTTAGCCCCGGGCCAAATTGGCCTAAAGTCCAATCCGGTGACGATGTTTCAAAGTCTGCGGGGGTTAAACTAAAATCATCAAAGTCGTCATAAATAACAATGTTTGCATTAGCATTTTTTTCTCGTTGACGATATTTACCCCCAAATTGAATTTCCACTGGCGTGTCATTAACCGTTAAAGATTTGGTTAAATCTAATTTCAAACTGGTTTCTGTATCTTGTGCACGCTCGCTGGCAAACTCAATTTCGTCCAATTCATAATTGGCTAAGTTTTGCACGCCAGTAGATTGTTCAATAGCTGGTTTTTGCCCTTGCATATCACTGCTAAAACTAAATTCGCTAACTCTGTCTTCTTCATCTAAAGATTTGATCGCGTAGTTCAGTGCATTTGGGTTATCTTCTTCAGCTTTTGAATACCCTAATTGATACTCTAGCTTCCAACTATCGATTTGATGCTCTGCACCTGCGGTAATTGAAATAATTTGCTGAGTTTCTTTTCTGTCTTTAGTGCCGCGCTCTACTTCTGAATCTTCACCGTCAAATACAAAGGTGTTATTTAAACGATATTCGTCGTCAGAAAATTCACTATAAAGCGTGCGAATATAATATTGATTATTAAAATCAGGTCGAAAATCTAAATTAACAGCTGCGCCTGTGCGTTTACGGGTAATGTCGTAAAATCGCTGCTCTACTTCATCATCTGCGTTTGACTCTATATTGTCAGAACCAAAATTTCTTTGTGCATGTGAAACCGCCACCGCTATGGCCATTTTATCGTTAAAAACATCGGTGTAGCTGGCTTCAAATTTGGGGCTAGATTCGTCGCGTAATTGGTTTAATGATAGTTGACCTGTGACAGAAATACTTTGCTCTGCTCGATCAAAACCACTTAAACTCTTTACTTCAATTGAGCCGCCAATAGCATCTGCATCCATATCTGGGGTGACCGTTTTTGATACTTCTAACCCGCCAATTAATTGCGATGGAATCACATCTAATGCGACAGAGCGTACCCCAGATTCAGGGGCTGGCACATTTAACCCGTTAATAGTGACACTGTTTAAGTTAGGATCGATTCCTCGGATGCCAACAAAACGCCCCTCACCCTGATCGCGTTCAATTGACAAACCAGGTAGACGCTGTAGTGCCTCTGAAACATTTTGATCTGGAAACTGACCGATGGCGTCAGCTGATACAATTGATTTTATGCTGTCGGCATTTTTTTGAGTATTGAGCGCGCCAGCTTGACCTGCTCTTTGACCATAGGCGATCACATTTTCCATGGAATTGAGATTCGCCAATTTAAATACTTCTTTTTGCGTACCCGATTTATTAACTTGAACTTGGTATTCAGTCGTTTCTGTCCCTAAATACGCTATGATTAATGTATATTCGCCAGCTGGTAATTGGTCGAACCTAAACTCGCCAGATTTATTACTGCTTGTTGAGACATTTAGAGTTGGGATTGAGATTTTTGCACCCTGCAGTAAGCGTTTAGTCGAGTTATCAGTCACTTTACCTAGGATAGAACCAGCCATTGATTGAAAACTTAAGCTAGTTAAAGCCAGCGCACAGCAAAGTGCAACCGGGTTTGATTTAAATTGTTTTATTGATTTCATTTGTGTGTTCTCCCTTAAAAAGTTGGCTGTATTAAAAGGGTTTCTTTTGAACTTTTCTGTGAAGTTTTTATTTCAAATGCCTAAAAATAGCTATTTTCAGCCGCTTTTAGCCCTCATTAATTAGCCTATGAGCTTTTTTGACTCTTGTAAAAAAACTATAAAATCAAAATGTTAAATTGTATTGGCTTGGTATAAGGCCGATATGGCTTAGGTTAATCTTTATCAACAAAGCTTTTGTATGAGCCAATTTGACCCTTACAAATTTTTTTACTTTAGGTTAGCTTGCCTGCGAACTACATATTGAATTGGAAAGCGAATGGATTTTTTATTATTAAAACGTCATTTACGGCTAATTACATTGCTGCTAATAGGCTTTGTTACGTTACTGGCAATAGTGCTATCACACGCGAGCCTTAAAGCAATTGAACCGACAGATTGGTTAGATGTATTAGGCGAAGGCGGCATTGTTGTTATGACATTGGTTTGGATATTTTTTCTACTCGCCAGTCGCCCACCCGGAAGCGTAACTTATTTATTAACCTTAGGGTTATCATGTTTTTTTAGTTCTGGTTTATTGGATTTACTCGATGAGTTTGTGACCTACCCAAATGAGCAATCCTGGCTTTATTGGATTGAATCTTTGCCAGCGACTATTGGCATGATTTTAATGACTTGGGGGTTATATCAGTGGCATCAAGAACAACTTAAGCTGCATAAACAATTAAGTCGCCGAGAAGCTTTTTATCGTGAACATAGCCAAATAGATTATCTCACTCAGCTTTATAGTGCAGATTATATGCGAGCACATTTAGCAAGATTAAACCAACAAGCCACCCCTTATGTTTTGGTTATGTTGGACATTAATAATTTTGCCGCATTTAACAGGCAATATACGATACAAGATGGCGACAGACTATTACGTGAAATAGCCGATTTAATCGTAATGAATCTAAGACAGGCTGATTTGGCCTGCCGCTATGCCGGTGATCGTTTCATTATTGTGATGCATCATACTGACAGAGCCGAAGCCGATTTATTAGTTGAACAAATCAAAAATGCGGTGAATCATCTAGCTTTTAAACCACTACAAACAGGTAAAGCCGTTTACCATCAAGTTGCTTCATCTATTATAGAAGTACCAACTGGCTGTAAAGTTGATCAGGCGATTAGCCTGGCTAATCAGCAATTAGAAATGGACCAAGTTTGTTGACACACTTTACTTTGCCCGAAGACAAATTTATACCAGCCCACTATTTACCAACCAGCTTGATTGATTTGGCTGCAATGCGTGGTGTCAATCCACAAAAATTAATTAAAGGCACGGGGATTTTTGTTGAAGATATTTGTAGCGGAGAGGTCAAACTTTCTGCGTTACAAGTATTTAAGTTGGTTGAAAAGGCACAGCAATTAGTACCTGGATACGATTCGAGTTTTTTATTAGGACAAAGATTGCTCGCGGATGTAAATTCACCGCTTGCACAAGCACTTAACCACTCACGAACGGTTGCAGATTATTTACGAATTTTATGGTGTTATCAAGATAGACTTAATCCTTTTATTGACGTATCAGTCCACCGCTCAACGGATTATATTAGCCTTTATTTAAACGATGTTATGGGCTGTGGTCATCAGTATTCATATTTACTTGAAACCTATTTAACCGCCTTGAGTAGCAGTTTAAAATTTCTTTGCGCTGAAAAAGTAAAAATTGAATACCAATTTCGCCAATCTCGGCCAAAACATATTCAAGAATATGAAGTTAATTTAGGATCTAACATTCAATTTGAGCAAGCCGCTGATTTAATAAAAATTCCACGCGCTACGTTGAAATGTTCTTTATCTGGTTACAGCCCGTTAAAACGAGAATATGCGTTGTTTCAGTTAAAACAACAAACCAATAACAAAACGTTAATTCAACTGATTTTAAAATTATTTAGCCGATACGGTGCCATTACGTTAGAAGAAACCGCCATGCATTTGAACATGAGCCCGGCCACGCTTAAACGAAAATTAAAACAACACAAAACACGTTTTTTAGCTTTGCAAGATTTATATAATAAACAACAAGTTATGAAGATAATACAGTCTATGCCACTGGATTACACCAATGAAGATATCGCTGGTTTAGCTGGTTTTTCTGATTTAGCTAACTTTCGCCGTACTTTTAAACGCTGGTTTACCATGACACCCAGTGAATTTAAAGCTAAATATACTTAATAACCTATCCGGCTTAGCGCCAGCAGGCGTAATTTAATTATACAGTTAGCTTAATCAAGTATTTCTTCCGTCAAGAAGAAACACCTGACTAGCTAAAAATAGTTTCAATTAAGGCAATTTAATCGAGCCATTTAATGTTAGTAAATTACCAGAATCAACGCCATCTACAGTTACATTGTCAAAGGTAATGCGTTTGTTGGCAGAATCAAAGTCAAACCCGCTTCCACAAGACTGAACCCCGCCGACCATATTACAAACATATCCATATTCATTCCCATTTTTAACAACTTTCATCGACACGCCTAGCTCAAGTAAATTCAAAATAAAAAAGTTAGAGGGATCGCTAATTGAAGGTAATTTATTATTCAAAGTTGCGCCTTCATTCATGGCAATGACAAACTCAGGCTGCCCTGCTGCGTATTCGCCTTCGCTGAAGAAATAGACACTGCCAACCATTAGTTTATTGCCTATTTTGTCTGTGTCATCACCGGATAAACTAATTTCGCCAAAATCGCCATTGCTGCCAGTACCGCCGTTTCCTTTATCGTCTTGTAGCTGCTGTAAATAAAATTGTATACTAGATTCAAGGTGCGCTTTTGCCACAACAAGTGAAACTAATGATCTTTGTCCCGCATTGGTCAATTGAGTTAATTCATTGACTAATTCTAATACATTGGTATTAGCTTCAAATGCTTCGCTTGAAACAGTAAAATCAATAGTCTTGTTTTGAGCTGCATCACTGATCATTTGCAAAATTTTAATCCCATTGTCTGGGTTACCGTCGTCATCTAGCGTCTGTAAAAAACGTGCGATATTCAAAACGGTTGTATGACTTGAATCTTCAGCGTCTTCTACCAAATCGACAGGCGTGATCAAATCATCCCCTACAGCTTGGCCTAACACAATGTCACCCACCATAAAGGTCACCGTTTGGCCTGACTGGTACTCAAAACGACCATCACTGTCTGTGACTCCAGATAGGTCCCCTGAAATATAAGTGACGCCCTCAACTGCACTATCTACAAATACACCACTTTTAACACTTGAGTCATCGCTATCGCCACAACCAGACAACAACATTAAAGGTAACAGAATTGAATTTACTTTTTTTAGACTTAGTCGTTTTAACGACCGGGGTAATGTTTTCATTTGCATCTCCTTAGCTTGTTATGAGCCAATATATTGCGTAAAAACCAAGCAAATATCAGCTACCAATTTTGGTAGTTCATTCAATTTATTTTTTGCGGATGAATCACACCACTTAATAAAGCTTTCGCGACGGCGTGAACTTTATTTTTAACACCTAGTTTTGAAAATATATTTTTCCAATGGTATCGAACGGTATTAACACTAATTATTAACTTGTCTGCAATCTCATTGTCGGTTAACCCCTCTACCGCCCAAAGCAAAACATCCTGCTCTTTTATCGTTAATTGATAATTTACTTGAGTTGCAATAAAAGCGGAGACTTTCTCGTGCAGTAAAACGCTAAAATATAAAAACTGAGCCAGTTGCTGAGACTTATTAAATTCAGTTGGTTTATCCGTACCCACTGATATGCAGCACACTTGGTCTTTAAAAAAATGAGATCCAAGTGCAATCCCATCAACTAAACCAAACTCAAAAGCTTCGGAAAGAATTTTTTGCTGGTAATCAGATAAAGTTTCATTTTTTAGCTCATGCCAACAAAATGGGACATTTGTTGACATCGCTTTAACGAAAATAGGATCATAATAGAGGTAATTTTGCTGACTATAACGTTTAGACCAATTATCAGGAAAATTTGAAAAAATAACATTCCTCGGACTTTTAGAGGTTTTATGAGCACTCAGCATAGAATAAGCCATGCATTCAAAACCGATGGAACGGCCGTATTGAGCGAAAACGTTGAAGCTCATATCCAACGAGTTTGCCTGATTTAAAGCTAAAAAATAATTTTCAGTTTTCATAAAAATCCGTTTGGATCTGTAAAGTCCGATATTGTCTGCAGTATTTATATACAATTATTATTCCATTTAGCTACTGGCCCACCCAAAATATGTAAAATAAATTAAACCTGTACGATTTTTATCTTTTAACCTGCTTTTTATGCCTACTTTTATCGCTAATTTTTGATTAGGTATAAAAACATGCACACAATCAAACACAATAATTTTAATATGGTGCAATAAAAATGTAAGCCGTGTTCAGGTAATTTGCTTGAAGTGTTAAAATTTCTGACACTCAAATCGCAAAACAAATTTAAGTAACAGAAGCGTTAAGATGCGTAATACAAAACACCATTTTAAAGCGCATTTTCCTGAATTTATTAAGCGTTCGCTCAAATAATGGATGGCTGGACGCTAATTTAGTTTTAAATATGCGACTCAGTTAATAAGCAGTGTCTTTTCAACTTAGCATACTAGACTCAATATCCTTTTGAGCATTTAAAGCTATATCTACAAACGCTTTGGTGGTTGCGCTGCTGTTTGTCTTTTTATATTGGAGTTGGTAACCGTCGGCTAAAGCACACCTAAACATTCATTGTATTTTCGTTAAGCTCACTTCTTTTTAATAACAGGAGTGAGTCATGCAAATCAATCGAACGCAACAATGGCTGGATTTAATTCGCCAACAACCGAGCTCTGGCTTAAATATACAAGATTTTTGCCAGCAAAATAACTTAGCGACCTCCACATTTTATAAATACCGCAAGCTATTAACAGCCCAATTTAGTTTTAGTAAAGTGACGATTCAAGCCGAACAAATGACACATCAGAATATGGCAGAGCCTGAATCGATTTCACTGATGTTACCGGTGGGAAAATTGAAATTGCCAACCTCAACATCACCAGGTTATTTAGTCCAGTTAATTAAAGGACTCTCTGCATGAAGATGTTTGTTGAACCCAGTGAGATTTACCTGCACCGCCCAGCGGTTGATTTTCGAAAATCCATAAATGGCCTTGCTAATATCGTCCTCGCTGAGATGAATTTAAATGTCATGTCTGGTGCTTTATTTGTCTTTTGTAACAAAGGGAAAGATAAACTCAAAATATTATATTGGGATAAAACCGGCTTTGCTTTGTGGTAGAAAAAATTAGAAAAAGCTAAGTTTAAATGGCCCAAGGCTGAGCATGAAAACCAGCTGGTTTTATCACAGAAACAACTCAATTGGTTGCTGGACGGGTTTGATATGGTCGGTCATAAACCGCTGACTTTATCAAGCTTGAGTTTATAACGTTAGATCATACCTGATCAGCTTTTAAAAGGCATCGCCACGCCAAGCTTACTCAGCCAAATTATCACCAGTAAATATCAATATGCGTTGCCACTTTACCGGCAAGAGGCGATGTTTAAACAACATGGTATTGAAATCAGCCGGCAAACCATGAGTGACTGGATAATAAAATGTGCCAGTTTATTTAAACCCATTTATGACTGGCTACATCAAATCTTACTGGCACAACCGGTCATTCAAGCGGATGACCAATTCTTCTGGAAAGAATTAGGACAGCTTTAGCTGGTCGCGAAGCGATGAGCCCCATGGATGAGGCGAACAAACCACAGTGAATGTGGTCAGTGATGACAAGGTAAAATTCTATATGTGGTTATATTGCACAGGCACAGATGCGCCTTTAAAAAATAACCCGCTTAAAAACATCGTGCTGTATGAGTATCAAACCAGCCGCTCAGGTAGCTGTCCGGTTAACTTCTTACAAGACTATACTGGTTGCCTGCAAGTCGATGGCTATCAAGGCTATGAACAAACCAAAGCCCAGTTAGCAGGTTGTTGGGCACATGTACGGCGTAAATTCGTTGAGGCCGAAAAAGCCCAACCCAAAGGCAAAACCGGTAAAGCGAATTGGGCGCTGAACCATATTCAAAAGCTGTATCGGGTTGAGACCCGAATCAAAGATAAAACGGCCGCTGAAAAACAGGCCATCAGACAAAAAGAATCAATGCCATTACTTAAACAATATCAAACTTGGCTTGAAAAATCTTTGCTGAATACCTTGCCAAAATCAGTATTAGGCAAAGCCATTGGGTACAGCCTAAATCAATGGGATAAATTGATTCGATATATTGATGACGGCCACTTATCTATCGACAATAATCGAGCTGAGCGGGCGATTAAACCCTTTGTGATAGGTCGAAAAAACTGGATGTTTAGCCAAACAAAAAAGGGGGCCGACGCCAGTGCCATCCTCTACAGTATGATTGAAACAGCGAAAGCCAATGGTTTAACACCTTACGATTATGTTAATCACTGCTTGGCTGAAATCTGTAAACCAGATTGCAACATCGACGACTTAATGCCTTGGAATATTAAAAGCTAGGTGTGGTTTAGCCGACGGTTACGTTGGCGAACAAAATTAATCGGCCTTTTTTATGGTGTTACATATATAACAAAGCAAAAGTTAAAAACCGTAAAATTCCAAGTAATTTCAACACTCCTTATTTATAACTATAGGTAATTCGGGCAATGCAACTGAAAAAAATCCAGCACTTATAATATGCTGACACGATTTAGATAGCACTCAAGGTTAAACGAAAAATAAATGACTAGCCATCAGCTTAGTCATTTATTTCATTGTTGCTTCAGCCTAGGTGGTGGGCAGTTCGTCTTTAATATTAGCCCAAAATTCGTCGTGAGCTTTATTAATGTACTTCTCAAGTTCATTAATTTCAATTAATTCAGGATGACACTCTTCAAATAAGTATATTCTCATTAAAGCGTCGTACCCGGCTGATGTCGGTTTTATCATTGGATTTTTACGTATTGCATATTCATGAAAAACAGACATAAATTCGTTTTTGTCTGCCTCAGACAAGCTATCAAGAAAACGAGCCGCTACTACCTTTTTATACTGGCGAATAGCATCAGCTTCAACTTTTTCCAATTGTTCCCGTTGTCGGGCTGCCAGCACACGCTTGCGTTGACTTTCTTTTGCCTGAACTTGTTTCATTTCATTTTGAATTTTTATCCAATGATTTTCAAACGCTTCAAAATTATTTTTTAAACAGGTTTTAAAATAATCTAATGGTTTTTGCTTTGACGTCGCGTATTTATCATACAGTTCGATATTAAATTGGATATAATGAAGATTTTTAACCGTAATTTCTTCATCAAAATAAAGATCTGATTTTTCTAGGCCATTAAAAAAGGCTCGAGTTGTTTGCTCTAAACATCTTTCATCAAGCATGACTAGAGTTTCATGTTTTAGTGCTTTGTATTCCGCCGTTTCAGCATAAGATGGAATTTTGTTCCGAATAAAAAATACGATCATTCGTACAGGTTTACCAACAAACGCCGTTTCTACTTTAAAGTCTAAAAACTCTAAACTATTAATATTATCGACCGCTTTTTTAATGACGTATTTTCTTAGATCTTTAAAATCTGGATATGACCATACCTTTTCACCGCCTTCCATAACATAAGGCACATTCATGATTTCTCTAAACATTGGTACAGTTAGCTCAAACTGGCGTTTTCCATCTCGTAAAAATAACAAGCAATGTTCATATAGAATAGGCGTATATTTATCCGACCAAGCGCCATTAGCTATGCGCAAATCTACGCCTAGTGATGTTGTTTCCGAGGTATTTAATAGTGTACGGCGGATATCTGGATCTAATCGAATAGATAATATACCGTCATTAACTTCAGCACGAGATACGTAATTTTGAAAACCTAGGCTAGGGCCTGATATTTTATTACCATTTCCATCTTGTGTTTCTAAAACATCCCATTCAATTCTTAAATCTTTCAGTAAATTAATTGCTCTCTTGGCACCATTATGATTATTAGATTTCCATTCCATATACTCAATAAATTTGGCCACTGGCAATTGAATATCGTATACCCGGTCGTTATAAACGACATCCACCTCATCAAAACTATCAAACCTTTGCCTAACATCATTTTGTAACGCGAGAATAACTGCATTCATGCATTTATATAAAGATGATGTAATACTGCCACCTGGCGTTGCAAATGAAACAACACGATCACTTTTTAATACAATGTTTTCAGGCGTTTCTTGGTTTTGATACTGTTCGTTGGTGGACAT